>JAYSYN010000098.1:0-18168 GCA_043727575.1 Fimbriiglobus sp. | reverse complement strand
CGTCCGTCACCGTCATCGCCCAAGAGGCGAGCAGCCTCAAGGGGGCGTCGAATCAAGTGCTGCCGAAGGCCTCGGCGATCGTCAGTTGCCGGATCGTTCCGGATCAAGACCCGGCGGCAGTCGTGAAGCAACTCCAAGATTATTTGCAAGCCGATGCGCCTTGGGGCGTCGAGGTGAAGGTGACCCAGCACGGGGCCGGGTGCAAGTGGTGGATGACCGACCCGAATGGACCGGCGTTCGAATCGGCCCTCGCCGCCATGCGGATGGGCTTCGACCGCGACCCCGTCGCCATCGGCTGCGGAGGCAGTATCGGTTTCGTCGGCCCGCTCGCCGAACTCTTCGGCGGAGCGCCCGCCCTACTCCTGGGAATCGAAGACCCCGCGAGCAACGCCCATGCCCCCAATGAGAGCCTCCACGAAGGCGACTTCGCGAAGCTGATGAACTCGCTGGTGCGGCTGTTCGACAACCTCGGCAAGCTGCCGGGCGGGAAGGTGAAGTGATTTGTCACTTCGCCAAATCGACACACACCAACTCGACGTCGTTCCGGACGTACATTTTCTTCCCGGCGAAGGCCGGGTGGACCCAGACCGTCTTCCGGCCGGCGTCTTTGTTCGTCGGGGCGACGATCGCGGCGCGGTCGATCTCCTCGTATCCCTTCGGCGTCAACTTGGCGATCACCAGCTCGCCTTTCTCGTTGAAGATGAAGCAGCGATCCTCGTGGCGGGTGAGAAAGGCGTTGCCCCAGCGCGTCGGCTTGCCTTCTTCCGTCGGCGTTCCCACCGTCGGCTTGCGCGTGCTCCAAAGCCGCTCGGCGGTGTCGGCCTTCAAGCAGCGCAATTCGCCGTAGCTACAGACGCCGTAGATGTGGCCGTCGACGATGAATGGCGTCGGCATGATACTGTGCAGGCCGTCGGTTTTCTCGGCCTGTTCGCTCGCGCTCTTCCCCTTCCAAACGGGCGTCGCCTTGTCGCCGGCGATTTTGAGCATGACTGGGCCATCGTAGAAGGCGGTGATGAACAGCTTGTCGGTTCCGAACTGCCGCGGCGTCGGCGCAGTCAGGGCGAACTTCACGGGGAAGTCATATTTCCAGAGACGCTTGCCGGTTTCGGGATCGAGGCCGACGACGGCACTTTGGTGCCAAACGACGGCCGTGCGGACCTTGTCGAAATCGTAGATCATCACGGCGGCGTAGCCGCAGTCGCCGGTGATCTCCTGCGACTGCCAGAGTTCCTGGCCGGTCTTTTTATCGTAGGCGATCACGAGATTTTCGGCGGTGCCGCCGGTGACGCAAATGAGTTTGTCGCCATCGAGGATCGGGTGCGATGCGAAACCCCAGATAGGGACCTTGGCCTTGTAATCCGCGACGAAGTTCTTGCTCCAGATTTTCTTGCCGTCCTTCGCGGCGAGGCACATCAGGTCGCCCATCGCGCCGACGTGGTAGACGAATTCGCCTTCGATCAGCGGCGTGCAGCGCGGTCCGCTGGAGTAACCGCCGGAGATCTTATAGGTCACCGGGTACGGCGCGGCCCAAAGTTCCGCGCCCGTCTCGGCGTTGAAACAGACGACGCGCTCGGTGCCCGCATCGCCTTTCTTCGAGTAATCGGCGACGAAGACTTTGCCGCCGGCGACCGAGGGCCCGCCGTAGCCGCCGCCGATCTTGGCGCTCCAAAGCTTCTTCGGCCCCCCGTCGGGGAATTTCTCGAGGATGCCGGTTTCGCGCCAGACCCCGTCGCGCTGCGGCCCGAGGAACTGAGGCCAATCGTCGGCGTACAGCGGGGCCGACACCGACGCGGTCAACAACAGTGCGAGGCGAAACTTCATCGGGGGAACCCTCGGGATCCGAGCGGGCCAACGGACAATCCGATGATACCGAGTTCCGCCGGCCGGCTTGCAAGAATGCGTCCGCTCGGTCACTTTCCCATGTTTTTCAACAGAGCCTTGAGGTCGTCGGCCCGGCGCTTCCAAAGGCGGACCATCCCCTCGCGTCGGTCGTCCTTGGCGCCCGCGTCGAAATTCATCAGGTCCTTGTTCCCCAACGAGGCCGGATCGACGATGTGCGACAGCAGGAAGAAATTCAATTCGCGCTCCGCGATTTCCGGGGCCGACAATCCGGCGACCAGCGAATCGATCGTGGTCGAATCGACCCGCTCGGCCGGGGTGAGGCCGCGCAAGCGCGCGACCCACGACTCGGCGACGGCTTTATCCAAACGCAATTTTTCCTGCACCGACTTGCGAACGCCCTCTTCGAGATCCGGTTGCGCGGCGAGCGCGGCGCGGAGGGCTTTGAGCGCGGTCATGCGGCAGAACGGGCGCTCGGGGTCGTTCACCGCATCGACGACGCGGGAAAATTCGCCGATGGCGGCGAACCCGTACACGGCGAAGCGACTGCCGAGGACGGTTTCGTCGGTGAACATCGATTTGTCGACCTGTTGGGTTTCGGTCAACTTCGCGGCGACCGGTTGGCCCGGCTGCAACGACTTGGCGAATTTGTCGAGCGCGGCCCGCGTCGGCTTCGCGGCCGCTTCGTTCGGGTACACCGCGAAGCGGTCGAAGTAGGCCGCGTTCGGCTCTTTCAATTTTGCATCCGGGGGACGCGGGCCGTCGACTTTGCCCCCTTTGCTCGTCCAGAGCACGATCTGCTTCGCCGGGATCGCGGGCATTTCTTTTTGGCGGAACTTCAACTTGGCCGAGCCCGCGATGGTCGCCAAGACTACTACCGTCTGCGGCGACTCCGCCGGCAAACCGGGAGTGGGCTCCACGTAGAGTTCCAGCGCGACTTCGGTCTTCGCATCGGGCAACGTGATGTCCCAGACTTCTTTGAGGAAACGGACGCGGATCTTGGCGCCGCCCGGTTGTTTCGTGTTGAAGTAGACCCGGCCCACGTGGAGCGTCAACTCGGCGTCGTACCCTTTCGGCGCGATGTGGAGCGTGACCGCGGTTTCGAGAACTTTGAACTCGAGCAACTCGGGGAGGTTGCCCCACAACTCGGCCGTCAGCCCGCCGTCGAACTTCAATTTGCCGCGGTACCCCGGCAAACAGACGAGGCGGTCGGACGATTGCACATCCCCGCCGCCGGCGACGCGCGACCATTCGCCCCGGTCCGGGCGCGCGACGACGACGTGCTCGTCCACGGTTTCGAGCATGGCCACCGCGATGCGGCCCGCCATCGGATCCGCGGGCGGCGCCGGTTCGACCGGGAGTTCCACCGGCGGTTCCGGCTGGGGGACGGGCACGATGTCCGGTTCGACCGGCGGCTTCGCCTCCGGCTTCGTCGGCGCGGTCGTGGGCGGAGTGGTCGGTTCGGTCGCCGGTTTCGTCGCCGGCGCGACCGGGTTGGTCTCCGGTGTCGTCGTCGTCACGACGGCGCGCCCGCTCGGCCAAGCCATGATCGCGGCCACGGCGAACCCGAACAGCAGCGCGGCGACCGCCGACCATTTCAGGATTTGCAGCGGCAACGGTTGCGATTGCGAATAGGCCGACATGCCCAAAAGGTACGGCGCATCGCTGTCGTCGAGGGCGTGCGCGGGGTCGGTCGGCATCCCCCCGACCGGGATGGTCTGACCCGTCTTCCGATTCGGGATCGACTCCCGCCCTTTCACCAAGCCGTACATTCGCCGCACCGCCGTCGGCGGCACGAGCACCTGCTCGGACAGCACCAGCGTCAGGATTTGATGGCTCGCCGCCACCTCCGCCAAATGCACGTCCGACGCGAGGCAAGCCTCTTCGAATTCCGCGGTCTGCTCGGCGGAGAGGGCGTCGCTCAGGTACGCGGCGACGGTGTTCGGGTCGGACGGGCTCCCCTGCTCCGCCGCGTTGTGCGGCGTCGACAAGCCGCGCCGGCGCGTGACCTTGCGAATGCGGTCCACCAATTCGTGGGCGCTCGCGCTCTCGGCGAGTTTCTGGCCGATGACCTTCGCTTGGGCCGGGTCGAGGGTATCGTCCAAATACGCTAGCAAAGTCCGCAAAGTCAGTCGCATGATCCGTCTCCGGTTCGAGGTCGTCCCGGTTATTAGTGGCGGAACCGGCGTAGTTTCGTGCAGAATTCTTCGAAAGAATCCGGTGGCGTCGCACCATCCGCGAAAAAACCGGGGGAGCCGAGCGGGCCTTTCGACCCGCTCCACTCCCCCGGCCGATTCGCGATTCGATCAGCGCAATCTACGCGCCGATGAAAACGTCGCCCAAGTAGTTCGAGTACGGGGTCACTTCCCCGATCAGCCCGAGCGAGACGCCGTCGAAGAAGCTGAGCTTCGGCCCGCTGCCGACGATCAGTTGGCCGGCGCGGATCGCCAAGCCGGGGTTCTTGTTCGCCGGCACGGCGACCGGGCCGCGGACGTCGCCGTTGCCGTAGAAGACGTTGACGAGGCCGATCCCGGAGCCGTTGACCCCCGCGGCGATCTCGGCTTTGCCGTCGCCGTTAAGGTCGCCGACCGCCACGGAGACGCCGCCGGTGAAGGTATTCGGGTCGAAGGCGAAGTAGCTCTGCAGAAGCGCCCCGTTACCGTTGAACACTTTGACGTGCGGGGCGATGGAACTCGCACCCGTGACGATCTCGGCTTTGCCATCGCCGTCGAGGTCGCCGGCGGCGACGGACACGCCGCTCGGCGTCGGGGTGCCGTTCGCGTCGGTGTAGGCGTAGAAGCCGTTCAATTCGGCCCCCGTGATCCCGCTGAAGATCTTGACGTGCGAGACGCCTTGCGAGGCCCCGACGATGATCTCCGCGAGCCCGTCCCCGTTCAAATCGGCCATGGCCAAGCTGAGGCCCCCGATATACGCGGTGTCGAAGGCGAAGAAGCTGAGCAGTTCGACGCCCGTGACGCCGTCGAAAATCTTGACGTGCGGGGCGCCGTTGGCCGCCACGGCCGCGCCGATGTCCGCGACGCCGTCGCCGTTGACGTCTCCGACTGCCACGACGATGCCGCCGGTGAAGCCGATGAACGGTGGGATGCTCGTGAACGGCCCGGCCGGATCGGCCCCGAAAATGCGAACGTCCGAACTTGCCCCGCCGGCGGACGAAGTCACGGTGCCGACGAAGATCCGGTCGTTGTCCCGGATATTTACGGTGGCCGTCGCGCCCGTCGCGAGGGTGTAACCCGCCCCGGGTGCCAGCGTCAGCACGAGCGTCCGCGTGCCGTCGACGAGGCTGTTGTTCTTCGCGTCGACGGTGATCGTCACGGTCGCCGAACCGGCCGCGAAGGTCGCGGTGCCCGAAATCGGGGCGATGTCGAAGCCGTTGCGGGCCGTGCCGCCGATGGTGATATTCACAGTCAGTGCGACGGTGAGATCGCCGACGCGGGTCAAGGTGAATTGGCCCGGGTCGGCCGCTTCGTTGATGCCGCGTTCGGCGGCGGTCGGGTCGGTGGCGACGATGCGGACCGAACTCGCGGGCGGCGTTTCGATGCCGGAGAAAGATACCGAGTTGCGGTTGCCGAAGGTGTAGGTCCCGGCCCCCGGAGCCCCCGGCGTGTAGACCGCACCGGTCGTATTCGCGAAGTTGATTTGGACCGCGTCGCCCGGTGCGACGATCGGGTTGCCCCCGGAGATGGTGATCGCCGGCAGGCCGGGGTTCGTTTCATCGACGCGGGTGGTGTCCCGGTCGGTCGAACCGATGACGTTGATCGAGGAGACCGAAACCGCGGGGCCGCTGAAGATCGAAATCGGCGTCCCGGTGCTATTGTTTTGCACGGTGGCGTTCAACACGCCACCGGCCGTCGTCGAGAGCGAGACCACGTCCGGGTTCGCGCTGCCGTTTTGCAGGCCGAGGGCGACCAAATCGATGACGAGCGCGACGGTACCGTTGGACGTGGCCGTCGATTCGATGTCGATAAAATTCACGGCGCCGCGGTTGGTGAACGTGAAGCCGCCATTCCGGGGTCCGGTCGGCGTGAACGTCGATCCGGTCGCGCCCGTGAGGCTGACGTTCAACACATCCCCGGGGGCGGCGGTCGGATTTACGCCTTCCACCAACAGGGAGGCCCCGGCTTGCGGACGGATGTTGAAGGTATCGGCGTCGCCGTTGCCGTCGATAATCACTTGCTGGGCCGAGGTCAGTACCCCGGTGGCCCCGAGGGTGAAGATTCCGCCGAGGCCGACATCGGCGTCCGACGCATCGACGAAGAGGAAGGTCGTCCCGCCGGCGCTCGTTTGCACGGTGCCGTTGATGATCAAGTCGTCCCCGGCCAAGATCGAGATGATCCCGTTCGCGGCGGCCGAAACCGTCGCGGTCGAGGCCACGGTCAGGTTTTGGCCGGCGGTCGCGGCGTCGGTCGCTTGCAAAGTCACGAAGAAGTCGGCGAACACATTTTGGGCTACGGTCAGGGAGCCCGTCGTCTGGATGTCGATGCTGTTCGTCCCGCCGCCGGTCGCGGTGATGCCGACGACCCCGGACACCGTGCCGATCGTCAGATCGCCCGTGTTGTTCAAGAAGATGTCGCCCGTGCCGCTCGCGGACAAGTTGGAGACGGCGGTGACCAAGGTCGCGATATCGCCGCCCGTGGCGGTGAACGCCGCGGAGGTCGCGGTGACGTGCGGGAAAGTCCCGAGCGAACCGCTGGAAATGGTGCCGGAGCTTTTCAGCGTCGCGATGCCGCCGGTGGCGGTGACGACCGACACGGTGCTCGACAAGTTGCCGAGGACCAGTTGCCCGGCGGTCGTTTCGATGCCGACGTTGCCTGTGGTGCTGGCCCGCTGTACGGCCAAATTGCCACCGGTGTCGCGGACGAAGATATTGCCGGTGATGCCGGCGAGGGTCGAGTTCAGCGTCGTCGCGTCGATCTCGAGCGGTGAATTGATCGCCGTGCCGAAACTGCCCGTGTCCCCGGCGATCGTGCTCAGGTTCACGACATCCGCGATCACGTCGGCGGTGCTATCCACCGTCTGGCTCGTGATCACCCCGCCGTTGCGGACCCGCAAGAACGCGGTATTGGTGCCGGCGTTCACGAGACCGATAGCCGCACCGGCGGTCGCCCCGCTACCGACTTCGGAAATCCAGAGCCGGGAGTTGTTCGTCGCGGCGTTCAGGACCGTCGCGTTGACTTCGAAGAACTGGCCGACCCCGGCGGAGAACGAGCCGATTTGACCCGTGTTCCCGGTGCTCGGCGCGGTCGCGGCGGTCGCCGGGTTGGTCACGTCGAGCGTCACGATGTTGCCGATCACTTCGGCGACGCCGTCGTTGGCGGTGACGGCCGTGATGTTCGTCGAGACGCCGGTGTTGCCGATGGAGTGCAGCGTGAAATTGCCGGTGCCGGAGTTGAACTGGCCGATGGCCACGCCGTTGGCGACGTCGGTGATGAAAGCGTTGCCGCCGGTCGCCGCGTTCCCGTTGGTGAAGCCGTCGAGCCGGTTAGCGTTGATTTCGAGCGGGGCGCCCGCGGTGCCGATGTTGCCGCCGGTGGTGTGCAAGCGGATGGTCGAGCCGCTGATTTGCGGGTTGTTGTCGTTGGCCGGGCCGGCGATGTCCGCCGCGGTGCTGCCGCTGGCGACAACGGTCGTGGTGGCCGTGGCGGTGCCGTTCACCAATTGGCCGGCCGCGCCGAAGACGACGTCGAAGCCGCCGGTGGTCGCCAGCAGGGTATCGAGGTTCGTCGGCGGGGCGTGCAGCGTATTGAGCGCCAAGTCGCCGCCCGAACTGATGAGGGCGAATTGGTTGACCGGGCCGATCACGGCCCCCGCGAGGTTCAGCGTACCCGCACCGACCGTCAAGCCGCTGTTGACCTTCCGGAGTTGGACGTTGCCGCCGGCGGCGCTTTGAATAACCGTCACAAATGGGTTCGCGCCGGTGAGGTCGAAGTCGATCGCTTCGCGGAAGACCAGCGTCGGCGCCGTCGCGGCCGAGAGGACGTCGGCGACTTGGATGATGTTCGACCCGCCGATGCGGCCGTCCGAATCGAGAATGATCTGATTCGCCGAGAGGCAAGTGGTTTCGACGCCGTCGTCGAGGATGTTCCCGCAGCTGATGACGGTGATCGCGTTCACCGCGGTGAGGCTCGACAGGGTGATGTCCAAACCCGCCTGCAGAGTGATGTTGCCGGCCGCCGCCCCGCTCGAACCGCCGAGAATGCTGGTCGGGTCGAGGATGATCGCGCCGCCGATGCAGTTCCCGTCCGGGTCGGCATCGAGGCGGATGCCGCTGTCGGTCCGGATCGAAGTCCCGGCTCCGAGGGTTATATTCCCGGTGCCGTTGTTGTTTGCGGCCCCGGCGTTGTCGCTGTTCGATTCCACGATGATGAGACCGGTGCCGCTGCGGACGGTGACACCCGCCGCGAAGCTCACCGATGTGGCGGCGTAGATGCCGATGCCACCGTTGCCGGCGGCGCCGATATCGTTCGCCGCGGCCCCGTTGGCGATCGCGATCGCCCCGCCGCTAGTTGCGGCCGAAGCATCGAGCGTGATGTTCCCATTGCCCCCGGTCGCGGTCACCGAGCCGTTGATGGTCTGAGTGATGTCCCCGTTCGCCCCGGTGGTGAACAGCGTGATGTCGCCCCCGCCGTTGTCGGTCACCGCGGTGTCGATCACGAGAGGACTGCCGGTGCCGATGGAGATATTGCCGCCGCCGGTGTTCGTAATGCCGCTGAGGCCGTCGATGTTCCGGGCGAGCGTCAGCGGCCCGGTGTTGGAAATCCGCGTGCTGCCGCTGGTAGTGTTCCTCGTCGCCAAATTCGTGACGGCGAGGTTCAAATCGTTGCCGCTGCCGATGCCGATGCCGGCCGAAATGGCCAGACTTTGCACGGTGATGTCGGTCTGCTCGCTGCCGGTGACATCCAAGATGGCGCCGGTGGTGGTCAGGTGGAGGACCGGGACCTTCGCGGCGGTCAGCACCACTTGTCCCGTGATCTGGATGTCGCCCGCGGTCGTGGCGGTGCCGATGCGGAGCACGCCCGCGGTGACGAGGTTGAGTTCGGTATTCGTGAGGCCGAATACGGTATTGCCGCCGAGGTGGATGACGGCGGCGCTCGTGCTCGGCGTCAGCGTGACGATGCTGGTCGCGCCCGCGGTGACGTTGATCGTTCCGCCGATGTTGACGTCGGAGGCCGTAATGATCGCGTTCCCGCCCGCGGTGGCCAGGGTCCCGCCCGAGCCGTTGGCGAAGAAGCCGACCCCGTCAGCGTCGTTGTCGGCGGAGACGGTGATGGTGCCGGTGCCGCCCGCGGACACCGCGGCGGCGACGCTGACGTTGACCTGGGAGGTGAGGACGATGTCGCCGGTCGCGCCCGTCGTCGTGATCGTACCCCCCGCGAGAATATTCACGTTGCGAACCGCGGCCCCGGTCGAACGCACGGTGATGTCGCCGTCGCCGGTCGTCGCCGAGAGCGCCGCGGCGAGGCTCACGCCTGAGCCGGTGAAGACGATGTCGCCGCCGGCCGTGGTGACTGTGCCGGCGCCGGTGTTGGACGCGTTGCCGGTGGTGTCGAGGTCGGTGTCGGCGGTGATCGTAATGTTGCCGGTGCCGACCGCGGAGACCGCCGCGGCAACCACGATGGCGCCCTGGGCGGTGATGGCGATGTTCCCGTTGCCACCGGTCGCTTGAACTCCCGAACTCGTGGCGGAGACCGTGATGTTCGCGGCGTTGTTCGCCGTGAGTGTCACATTTCCGCCGCCGGCCGCAGAAACGCCCTCGGCGACTGCGGTGCCGACCGTGATGCCGGCGTCGCTGGTGATGGTGACGTTGCCCGAGGTGGTCGTCCGGACCCCCGTCAGGGTGCTGTTCACCCCGCCGAGGGCGACGGGCGTCGAGAAGGTGCCGATGTTGATGCCGCCGGTGGCGGTCGTCGCCTCCAAGTTGCTGACGATCACATTGAGCCCGGGCGACACCGAGATGCCGGTGCCGGCCGTGAGGCCGAGGCGAGTCACCGTGACGTCCAGGCCGACGTTCGCATCGAGGATCGCGCCGCCGGTGATCAACTCGAGTTGATTGGTGCCGGCCGGGGTGATGACCCCGGTGAAGGTCATGTTGTTCGCATTGGCATCGCCGATGCGGATGATGCCGGCGGTGACGAGGTCGAGTTCGGCGTCGGTGAGACCGAGGGTGTTGGTGCCGTCGGCGCTGCCGAGTTCGATGCCGGTGCCGTTGGCGAACTGGCGGATGAACGCGACGTTCGCGCCGGCGTTGACCGTCGCCAGAATCTGGATGTTGTCGCCGATGAGCGTCACGCCGCCGGTGCCGATGATGTCGGCGCCGGCGGAGATGATCAGGTCGGGATCGACCGCGTTGGGGTCGCCGGCCGTGAGGCTGACGGTCCCGGTACCGGCGTTCACATCGGCGCCGCCGTTTGTGTCGGAAACGGTCAAGCTGCCGTTGACGGTATTGATTGCGACGTTGCCGTTGTTCGTGGTCACACCGCTGAAGCCGATAACAATGCCGACTTCCAAACTATTCGCGTCGGTGTAGGTGAGCGATTTGCCGACTCCGGTGAGGTTCGCCCCGACCGTGACCACGTCGTTGCCGACGTTGGTGAGCGTGAAGGAGCCGGTGCCCGAAAGTGCGAGTTCATCCGTCGTGACATTAGCACCCGCGGTCTGCGTCACATCCCCTCCTGCCACCAGAACGATGTCGCTGCCGGCTGCGGTCGTGTTTGCGATACCGGCGACACCGTCGACGGTGTCGATCGCGAAACCATCGCTATCGGTGTAATTGAAATCGGTAGCCGCGCCCGAGCGACCCGAAATCGAATCGACATCGTTCCCGGCGTTATCGAGGAAGACGTTGCTGTTGACGCTCGTCGCTTGCAGTTTTGCGACGCTCAGCGTGCCTGCGCCGCCGTCGCTGATCTGGCCACCCGCGAACAAACTCAGCGTCGGGACGGTCGTGAGCGCGATCGCACTCGTGACCGAAATATTTCCCGAGGTCGCCGTGCCGATGCGGAGGACGCCCGCCGTGACGTGGCCGAGTTCGGCCTGCGTGAGGCTGAGGCTCCCGCCGGTTTCGGTGCCGAGGTCGATATTCGTCCCGTCGGTGGTTTGATGGATGCTCACGATGCCCGTGCCGGCGTTGACCGTGCCGGCCACGTCGACTACGTCCGAGAAGATGTCGATGCTACCGTTGTTCGAGGCGAGCGTGCCGAGCGAAATCGAGCCGTTCGTGGCGACCAGCGTGATCGTGCCGCCGGCGGTCGTGAGGCTATCGGTCGCTTGGCCGAAGGCGATGTTGCCGTTGAGGGCGATGAATTGGGCGCTGTTGCCGGCGCCGGTTTGCAGCGCGATGGGCGATGCGAGCGTCGCATCGAACGCGATCGAAGATTGGGCCGTGATGCTGATTTGAATTCCGGCGCCGACCGATTGCAGCGCCCCGCGGCTGAGGGTGCCGGCGACGCCGACACTATCCGTGGCGTTGAGCGTGCCATCGGCCGCACTCAAAAAGGTGTCGAGAGTGCCCGCGCCGGCGGCGCCGTCGATGATGTTGATCAGCGTGGCCGGGACGACCCGATCTTCGAGTAGCTCGCAATGGAGCCGCCGGCTCTGGGGCTTCGCCCGATTTTTCTTCGCCGCGTCGGCCTTAGACAGGACTTCGCCGACCCAGCGGGAGAACGGATTCGGATTCACGGCAAACCTCGGGACGAAACTTCTGGGGAGATCGAAAATGGTACGCCAACCGGCCGACTGGGCGAAATAGGCAAATTAGCGTTCACGAGAGCTTACTAAGTGTTGGTGATGCTGGCGTTTCAAAATATTTGTGAAGAGGCGCGGAATTCGGGTCACGCCCCGGGGCAATCCACCCGCCCATGAAAACTCAGCGACTGGCACGCTCTCCGGTGATCAACCGGGCCGTCCGGTTGCGCGTCATGTAGTTCCAAGCCCATTGAAAGAGGACCATCACGCGGTTCTCGAACCGGGCCAGATACAAGATGTGGATGAACAACCACGCGACCCACGCGATGAACCCGCTGAGCCGGATGCCGTTGCTTTCGAGCACCGCGCGCGACCTACCGATGGTCGCCATGCTCCCTTTGTCGAAGTAGCGAAACGGCCCCGGGGCCGCTTGCCCTTTCGCCCGCCGCGCCAGCAGCCCGGCCACGTATTGCCCCTGCTGCACCGCCACCGGCGCGACACCCGGCAGTTGTTTCCCGTCGTCTGATTTCATCAACGCGAGGTCGCCGATGGCGAAAATGTCCGCCCGCGAACCGACGGTGCAATCCGGGTTGACCGCGATCCGCCCGGCTTTGTCCACGGCGACCCCGCCCACGGCGTCGGCGAGCATTTTGCCCAGTGGGTTGGCCTTCACCCCGGCCGCCCAGACGACGCACTCCGTCGGCACCGGTTCGATGATCCCGTGCCGGTCGACGATGACTTTCTCGGCGGTGATCTCCGTGACCCGGCAATTCAGCCAGAGTTCGACGCCGATCCGCGAGAGCGATTCCGCCGCGCGTTGCGACGACTTCTCGGCGAAGGCTTGCAGCACGCGGTCGCTGTTCTCGACGAGGATCACGCGGGCGTCGGCGGGGTCGATGGTGCGGAAGTCGCGACGAAGGGTTTCCCGGGCGAGTTCGGCGATGGCCCCGGCCATTTCGACGCCCGTAGGCCCGCCCCCGACGATGACGAACGTGAGGTGCTTCTTGTGTTGGGCGATGTCCGGATCGCGTTCGGCGCGCTCGAATGCGCCCAGTACTTTGCGGCGGATCTCGGTGGCGTCTTCGAGGGTCTTCAACCCGGTCGCGTGCGGTTCCCACGCCGCATCTTTGCCGAAATAGTGGTGCGTCGACCCGGTCGCCAACACGAGCGTATCGAACGGCAAACGGAGGCCGTCTTTCAGCAGGACCTCGTTCGCGGCGAGGTCGAAGCCCGTGACTTCGTCGAGGATCGTCTTCGCGTTCTTCTGGTATTTCAAGATCGACCGCAGCGGCGCCGCGATGTTGGCCGGGGACAGCGACCCCGTCGCCACTTGGTAAAGCAGCGGTTGGAACAGGTGGAAGTTGCGCCGGTCGACCAGCGTGATCTCCCCGGCGTATTTGCGGAGATCGGTCGCGCAGGTCAACCCGCCGAAGCCCCCGCCGATGATGACGACCCGATTCATGGACGATTCTCGGAATGCGTAATTCGACGAGTAGAGTTTAGGCGTTTCGCGCGGGACTGGTACCAACCGTAGGCCAGGACCGCCGCCACGGCCGGGGTGAACCAGATCGGTTCCGCCAGCCCGCCGATGCGGAAGCCGAACCAAGAAATCAGCGCGAGGCCGAGGAGTGGCAGAGTGGGGGAACCGGATCGCATCAGGATTGCGAGGATGGGTAGTACGAGGACGGTGAGGTCGAATATCCAGCCGCCGTATGGAGCGACGAGACACGAGAGCACCACGACCCACGGCAACGCGGTCGGCCAATCGATGTTGCGTTTCCAGAACCAGGCGATTGAGCCGAGGCAGGCGATTCCCAATGGAAGGAACTGGAGCCAAAAGCGATCCGGATCCACGGCGTGACGGAATCGATAACTGAGGAGCGGCAGCTGCCAATCCGCGAGGCGGACCGTCTCGGGCGTCGTCGGCCTGCGTAACGCTTCGACGAATGATCGGAATATCTCGGGCTGCACCGCGATCGCGAACAAGGAGCCGGCCGCGAGAATCGCAAGCCCTCCCAAGAGCGTCCGCCGACCGTCGCGAGTCCAGGCGTCCCACAGAAGCAGCACTCCGAAGAGGGCGAGCAGGTGCGGCTTGATCGCCGTGAGCGCCGCGAAGCATCCGGCGAGCATCGGCCGCGTCGGCCGAAAGTGCAGGAAGCCCGCCAAACCCAAGAGAAGGAACCCGGTGTTCTGGCCGAAGTGCAGATTCCAGAACAGCGGGCAGAAGCCGAACGTGAGCAGCGTGGCGACACGTTTCCAACTTTCCGACAAGTTGGAAACTTGTCGCCACGGTAAACACCTGTCGATCAGTTCGACGGCCAACGCCATCATCAGCGTCTGCATCATCAACCAAGCAAAATGCGCCGACTCGAACGACAGCGCCGCGAACGGCGCGTACAGGACCAACGTGTACGGCGGAGTCCAAAGGCTGACAGACTTCTCCAACTCGGCGTTGCCGGTGATGCGCCGCTGCACCGGCAGCAATCGCGCCCCGTCGTAGGGGTCGCCGCCATTGGCGAAGACCTCCGAGGCGGAATAGTACTCGACAAAGTCGCGCGGCGGGAACCACCCCGGCACCGCCAGGATGAGCGCGCCGGCGAGAATAACGACGACGGCAATGCGGAGCGGCATCAATACGCCGCCCGGTAAATGGCGAGGATTTCGTCCGCCGAGGCGGGCATCCGCGGATTCACGCGCATCAGCCGTTTAATCGCGAAGGCCTTCTCCGCAAATCCCGGAAGCATGGCTTCGGTGACACCGAGGTCGCGCAGCTTCAGGGGGATGCCGATCTCTTCTCGCAGTCGTTCGATGTGCGCGATCGCGCCGTCGGCCGTGCTGCTCCCGCCCAAGCGATCCCCGATTTCCGCGATCTCGCGCGACCGGCAATCGAGGTGGTACTTCATCACGTAGGGCAACAGCAGTCCGTTGCCCGCGCCGTGCGACACGTGTACCGCCCCGCCGACGGGGTACTCCATCGCATGGACGAGTGCGACTCCGGCGTTGGCGAAGGCGAGCCCGCCCAGCGTCGCCGCGAGAGCCATGCCATCGCGGGCGTCGAGATCGTTGCCATTGTCGACGGCGCGCTTCAAATACTTCCCGACGAGGCGGATGCACTCGAGCGCCATCGCGTCCGACAGCGGATTCTTCCCCTGGTAGACCGAAGCGCCGCCGGGTCGCTTCAGGAACTCGGTTTGACCCACGGCGGTGTAGGCTTCGATGGCGTGCGTCAGCGCGTCGATCCCCGAATCGGCCGTGACCTGTTTCGGACAGCCCACTGTCAGCAACGGATCGACGACCGCGAATGCCGGCCGCAAATGCGGGCTGAGCGTGCTGACTTTCATCTTCTGCGCGGTGTCGGTGAACACGGCCGCGGCCGAGACTTCCGAGCCGGTGCCCGCGGTCGTGGGCACGCAAATGAGCGGGAAGACCGGCCCCGGCACCCGGCTGTCGCCGACCCAGTCGGTCGCATCGCCGCCGTGCGCCAGTACGAGCGCGATCAGCTTCGCCGCGTCCATATTGCTGCCGCCGCCGAGGCCGAGGACGGCGTCCGGTCGGAACGTCCGGGCCGCGTCGACCCCCGCGCGCACGACTTCCACCGGCGGCTCCGGCACGCACCCCGCGAAGACTTCGCAGGTCACCCCGGCCGCGCTCAGCGGGGCGAGCGCACGCTCGACGAGACCGGCCTTCACCAAAATCGGATCGGTGACGATCAGGATGCGCCCGGCTTTCAACTGTCCCGCGATCTCGCCGAGTCGATTCACGGAATCGCGGCCGAAGATCAGCGATCCGGCCGAGTGGAAGGTGAAACTGGGGAGCATTGCGCGGTCTCCGATTCCATCGCCGATCGAACCGAAAGGTGATTCTATCGGGCGCGCAGAGTATGCTGGTAACGGAAGTCGTTCGTCACGGGTCGCCGCTATGCGGATCGGGTTGTTCATGGGGCTGTTGCTGCTCGCCGGGCTGACCCTGAGGGTCCCGGCGCCGGTGCCAACGGCCGAGTTCGTGCCGAAGCCGCACCCGCGCGGCTACGTCGCCTTGCGCGCACCGAAGCCGCCCGTCATCGATGGCAAGCTGGACGAGGAAACGTGGAAGGCGGCGCCGTGGAGTGACGACTTCGGCGACATCGAAGGGGATGCGAAACCGAAGCCGCGCTACCGGACGCGGATGAAAATGCTCTGGGACGAGAAGTACTTGTACATCGCGGCGGAGCTGGACGAACCGGATGTCTGGGCCACGATCACCGAGCACGATGCCGTCATTTTTCACGATCCCGATTTCGAGGTCTTCTTGGACCCCGACGGCGACAACCACCTGTACGCCGAGTTGGAACTCAACGCGAAGAACACGACCTGGGATCTGCTGCTGACGAAGCCGTACAAAGATGGCGGGAAGGCGATCAACGGTTGGGAAATCGCCGGGCTAAAAACGGCCGTGGCCATCGACGGTACGCTGAACAACCCGATGGATGTTGACCGCGGTTGGAGCGTCGAAATCGCGATTCCGCACGCGGCCATGAAAGAACTATCGAACGCAGCTTTCCCGCCCAAAGACGGGGACCGCTGGCGGATCAATTTCTCCCGCGTCCAGTGGGACACCGACGTCAAAGCCGGCAAGACGGTAAAAATCGAGAATCGCCCCGAGCACAACTGGGTCTGGAGTCCGCAGGACGTCGTCGACATGCACCGCCCCGAACGCTGGGGCTATTTGCAATTCAGCTCGGCGACCAAGAATCCCCCGGCATTCGCGCCCGACCCCGACGCCGCGTTGAAAGATTGGCTCCACGAGTTCTGTTATGCCCAACGGACGTATGCCAAAGAACACGGGCATTACGCGAAATCCAGCTCGGATCTGACCGGTGGGCCGGCGGGGAAAACCACTTGGGGCGACGCTACCTTCGAAACGACATCACGCGGATTCACCGCGACCGCCGGCGCGAAGGGCCGCCGTTGGACTATCTCCCAAGATAGCCACCTTCAAAAGGAGTGAAGCGCATGACCGGCCCGATCCGCATCGGCATCGTGACCGTCTCCGACCGGGCCAGCCGGGGGGAGTACGAAGACCTCGGCGGCCCCGCGATTCAAACCGCGCTGCGCGAAATGCTCTCTTGCCCGTGGGAAGCGGTGGCCCGCGTCATCCCGGACGAACAAGAGCAGATCGAATCGACGCTCCGCGCCCTCACCGACGACGAGGGCTGCTGCCTCATCGTCACCACCGGCGGCACCGGCCCCGCCCGCCGCGACGTGACCCCCGAAGCGACGGTCGCCGTCTGCGAGAAACTGCTCCCCGGCTTCGGCGACCTCATGCGCCAAGAGAGCTTGAAGTTCGTGCCGACGGCGATCCTATCCCGCCAGACCGCCGGCATCCGGGGCCGGTCGCTCATCGTGAACCTTCCCGGCAAACCGGCGGCGATCCGCGATTGCTTGCTCGCGGTGATGCCCGCAATTCCCTATTGCATCGACCTCGTCGAAGGGCCCTCCCTCACCACGCACGACGCCGTCGTGAAAGCCTTCCGCCCCAAAGGAGCCTGACCATGCGCGCCCTATTCGCACTGCTTTTACTGCCGACTCTCGCCATCGCCCAGACCGCCCAAGAAAAGAAAGCTACCATCGCCTACATCGATGGCCTGCGGGACAAAGAGACCGGCGCCTACAAGGTCACTGGCGACGGCAAACCGAGCCTGCGCGCCTGCAACGGCGCGGTGAAGGCTCTGAAGGCCCTTGGCGAGAAGGTGACGGAGATCGAGACGATCCAGAAGTTCGTGCTGAAATGCTACGACCCGAAGACCGGTGCCTTCGCCGAACCGGACGGCAAGCCGGATGTGACGATCACGAGCATCGGCATCATCGTGGCCTGCGAAGTCGGCATCGACAAAAAGGTGTACCCGAAGGCGATGGAATACGTGCTGGAGAACGCGAAGACTTTCGAAGAGGTGCGGATCGCTGCCGCGGCGGTCGAAGCATGGGGGCCGAAGGGATTGAAACTCAATCCGTTCATCGAGGTGGTCGACAAAGCCGCTCAAGCGCCGGTGGAAGATCCGCAAGATGGCTCGGCTAGTGATATCGCCGCGGTCGCGGTGAGCGGCCTACGACTCGAACACCCGATCACGGATTTCGTCCGAGATTTATTCCTGACCTCCGTCCTCGTCCCCGGCCAATGCGACGACGGCGGCTGGCGCAAGAAAGGCGAGAAAACCTCCGATATCGAGAGCACCTACCGCGTCATGCGGGCGTTCAAAATGCTCGACTCCAAACCGAAGGACCTCCCGCAACTCGCAAAGTTCCTCGCGTCGCACCGCAACAAAGACGGCGGCTACGCCACGAAACCCGGCGACCCCAGCAGCATGAGCGGCGTCTACTACGCGGTGATCATCTCGAATTGGCTCGCCGAAATGGAAAAGAAGAAGTGACCTTCGCCGCGACGCGGGAGCTTCGGAGCCGTGATCTTGAACCCCGTCAACGCTCCCAATCCCAGCACCGCCAGGTTGATCGCCTGCGGTGGGTTCGCCTTGATCAGCTTCAGCACCATGTTTGATCTTCCCCATGGAAAGTGGACAGGATTTTAGCGAGTATCGGGGTGATGCGAGCGTTCGTACTCGACGGGGCTGAGGTAGCCCAGCGTGGAGTGGCG
>JAYSYN010000097.1:0-6064 GCA_043727575.1 Fimbriiglobus sp. | reverse complement strand
CGGCGGCGGCGCTCGAAGCGGCCTTGGCTTGCCCCATCGGCACAGCGCCGCTTTTGGAACTGGCCCGCGGCAAGGCGACCGCTTGTGTGGTCATCTGCGACATCACCCGGCCCGTGCCGAACAAGGTGTTGCTGCCGCCGATCCTGCGGACGCTCGAAGCCGCTGGGGTGCCGCGCGCGGGCATCACGATTCTGATCGCGACCGGATTGCACCGGCCCAATGAAGGCGAAGAATTGGTCGAACTCGTCGGCGCCGACATCGCCCGCGATTACCACTGCGTCAACCACCACGGCAAAGTCCAAGACGAACACGACTTCCTCGGCACCAGCGCCCGCGGCGTGCCGATCTGGATTGACCACCGCTACACCCGCGCCGAGTTGAAGATCACGACCGGCCTGATCGAGCCGCACCTGATGGCCGGGTACAGCGGCGGCCGCAAACTCATCTGCCCCGGCATCGCGGGTTTGGAGACGGTGAAGGTTTGGCACGGCCCGGCTTTTCTCGAACATCCCAAAGCCGACGCGGGGAGTTTGATCGGCAACCCCGTTCACGAAGAGAACACCGCCATCGCCCTCAAAACCGGCTGCGATTTCATCGTCAACGTCTGCATCGATGGCAAGCGTCGTGTCACCGGATTGTGGGCCGGCGACATGATCCGGGCATGGGAAGTCGGTGTCGAGTTTTGCCGGGATTTGGTCAGGGCGGGCGTACCGCGCGCGGCGGAAGTCGTCGTGACCAGCTGCGCCGGTTACCCGCTCGACACGACGTGGTATCAAGCGGTCAAGGGCCTCACAGGGGCGTTACCTATCGTCAAGGAAGGCGGCTGCATCGTCCTCGCGGCGAGCCTGACGGAAGGGCTCGGAAGTCCGGAGTTCGTGAAGCATTTGAAGGAGTATCAAGCGGCGGGCCGGTACAAGTCGTTCGCCCGCGGGGCCGGCACCGGGGCCTCGTCGATGCACCCGAACCACTGCGAGATGGACGAATGGCAGCTCGTGATGCTGCAAAAAGTTTTGGCCAAGTGCCAAGTGAAGGTCGTGAGCCACGGCCTGAGCGCCGCGATCTTATCCGAATGCCAAGTGACCCCCGCGACCAGTGTCGAATCGGCGGTCGCCGACAGCTTGGCCGAGTTCGGACCGGCCGCGCGGATCGCCGTGATCCCGAAGGGGCCGTACGTGCTGCCGTATGTCATGGGGGCGTAGGTACCGAGTGCGCCTCGCTTCAGACGATGCCGGCCACGATGAGTTGATCGAGGCCGGCATCGGAGGCGCCGAAGACGCGCAGGACCGTGCGGCACATTCGGATCGTCTCTTCGCGCAGCAAATTCGCGTCGGTCGAATTCACGTCGACCCGCACTTCCGTCGGGGCGAGCGTGGCGATGTTCACCGAGCCGCAGGGATCGGTGCCGTCGGCGAGGCGGCGTTCTTTGTTCTGCGACTCCGCGCTTCTCCGGTAAAGGTCCCGGAGTCGCCCGTTGGCGCCGGCGCAGCGCCAGTCGAAAAGTTTCCGCTGCCACCACCGCCGGGGCGGGGTGCGGTAGCCCGCGGGCCGGGCGGTCAGCACGAGCAAATCGGTGCAGTCCGTTGCGAGGGCCGCGCTCAAGGGGAACGGCTGAACGAAGCCGGCATCCAAGTACGACTCGGCGTCGACGGCGATCGGCCGGCCGTAAAACACCGGCACGGCCACGCTCGCTTTGAGCATCGTCAGCAGCGCGATCCCCTCGCGGCGGGGGTTGTGGAGTTCGACTTCGGCCGTACGCACATTCAAAGCCGAGATCCAAAGTTCCGTCCGGGCTCGGGCGACTTTCTCGACTTCCATTTTTTCCGAATTGCCGAGGACTTCATCGATAAAATAATCGATATCGACCATCTGCCGGAATCGCCATGGGTTGATGAATTTGTTACCCGCGAGCCAGCGGTAATAGGTCGACACCTTCGTGTCGCCGACGCCGGAGAGGAAGTGGGCGCCGTTGACGGCCCCCCCGGAGCAACCGAACAAATCATCGAAGACTTCGGGTCGGCTGATCAAATGCAAGGCGAGCAAGGCCCCCGACGTGTAGACCCCCCGCATGCCACCCCCTTCGACCACGACCCCCAAGCGCCGGCCGTCGCGGGGCGGGCCCGCCGCCCGACTCCGGGCGTTCACGAGGTCGATCACGGCCCGGGGATTGTGTCCCGGGATTCGGTCGTGTACTGTCATGACGAGACGCGCCCGATGCCCCGAAGTGAGGACGACGGACCATGATTTCGGAGAGGCCGATCGCCCCGGGCGCCGAGTACCATTTTTTCTTGAGCTTTTGCGGGGTGGATTCCGAGTTGGCCCGCCGAGTCCACGGGGTGTTGGAAGCCGAAGGCTACAAAGTTTTCTATTCGGACGAGAACATCCGAGTCGGCGATAATTTCGTCACGGAACTCGACACGGCTTTGGTGCGCTCGGAGCGGATGATCGCGCTCTGGACAAAAAATTACCGCTCGACCGACTGGTCGAGCCGGGAGTACAGCGTCGGGCTGATCCACGGCAAGCTCCTCATTTTGGTCTGCGATAGCGCCCCGCTGACACCGTTCGCATCGATGGAGGTCCACCAAGTTCTCCGGACCGACGCCGGCGACGCCGAGTTCGAACGCTGCGTCGCGTCGCTCGCGGATCAGAAACAAGTCCGCGTTACGCACGTGGCCTACCGCCGGCATTTTACGGACGCCGAAGGATTCGGGCGGCGGGACATTCTCCAGAGTTCCGAATCCCAATCGTTCCGGTTTTTCGGCCGGCAGGCCGAACTGACGGCGCTGGACGAAGCTTGGGAGTCGCGGGGGGCGCAGCGCGTCGTCTGCATCATCGCCGACGGCGGCTACGGCAAAACCACGGTGGCCCAAAAATGGATCGCCGACAATTTGGACGGCCTCAAGGCCGATATCTACGCTTATTCCTTCTACAACCAAGCGCTCGAATCGCGCGAGTCCCTCGATTCGACCGCCTTCCTCGACGACGCTTACAAATTCTTCTTCTCGGTCGATGCGAACAGCGTCCCGTCCAAAAACGAAGTCAAGCTCAAGGCCCTCCTGCTCCGCTTGAAGGAGCGGCCCTGCGTGCTCGTCCTCGACGGGCTCGAACCGATGCAGGTCCAGCGCGAGGGGAGGGAATTCGGACAAATCCGCGACGATTACCTGAGGCGGTTCCTCCGCGAATTCGCCGAGACCAAACTGCCGGGGCTGTTGATCGTGACGTCCCGATTGCCCGTGACAGATCTCGGCGCGCTGATGGTCGAACGGGGTCCCGTTTGGCAGCGCAAGCTGCCCCCGCTTTCGGAAATGGAATCGCTCGAATTGCTCGCGGCGCTCGGCGTGAGTCTGGAGCGCGATCAACTCGCGCGCTTGGCGGCGACCTTGGAATTCCAACCGCTTTTGTTGACGGTGTACGGGACCGAAGCCGCGCGGCGGGGAATCGCCTCGCTGGAAAAATTCGACCTGTACCACGAGATTCTGAAAGACATCCAGGCCAGCGTATCGGACAAGATCACGCGGTTCGTCCTGCGGACGCTGCCGGATCTGACCCCGGCCGAAAAATCGTTGCTCTTCGCGATCAGCCTGTTCGACGCCCCGCCCACGTCGAAGCAATTGAACATGCTCCTCGGGGTCGGCTCGGTGCCCCACGTGACCGACGGCTTGGTCGAGAAACGCCGGCGGCTCTCCCGCTCGAACACGTTCGCCGACCGGCTCCGCGAGGCCGAGGCGGGATTGCAAGTCCGCAGGTTGCTCCGCGTCGAAACGCTCCCCGCGCCGCCGCTCGGGAACAAATCGTACCAGATGCATGCGCTCGTCCACGGCGGGGCCCGCGAAATCCTCCGCAATCAATACGTCCCGTCGTGGAAAGAGGCGAATCGCCTGGTTTTCAAAGCTCTCAAGCGGAGTGTGCGCCCGCACTATCCGGACCGGCGCGAAGATTTGCTGACGCTGTATTCGGCCGTCCCGTTCGGTGTCCGCTCCGGCCGTGGCAAAGCCGCGGGTTGGATGTACGCGACGCGCTGCTTGCGGGGCTTCCGCGCGTACAGCACGAGCAAGCACGGCATGATCTACCAAGACATCGAAATCCTGAGCCATTTTTTCGAGGGCGACTGGCAATCGGTCAAGCAGGGGATCGGCCTTTCGGTGTCCGACCAGACCCAAGCCGTCGTGTGGGCCGGCACCCTCATCTGCGCCGTGAACAAATACCGCATCGGCCGGCCGCTCCTCGAAGTCGGCATCCAGATGGCCAAAGACGACCGGAACTTCGTCACGGCGGCCCGGAGCGCCCGGAACTTGAGTTACATGTGCGCGCTCCACGGCGACTTGGAAGACGCCGCGCGGCTTTGCGCGGATTCGGTCGAGTACGCCTCGAACACGCCCAAGTTCATCTACAAAATCATCGAACTCCTCAACGGCATCCGCGTCAGCCCCCAATTCCAGCTGATGGCCTCCCTCGTGACCCTCGGCTACATCCACCACTTCCTCGGCCGGACCGCCGAAGCGCAGGACTTTTTCTCCCGTGGGGAAGCCGTCCAAGCCGCGGTGAGCCGCCGGTACCCCGAACTGCGCGCGGTGTGGTGCCAGCGCTACTGCGAATTCTTGGTCGACACCGGCCGCGCCGCGGAGGCGTACGCGCGGGCCGAGCGCGCCCTGATCGACCCCGAAAAACCGAAGGGATGGGGGGAAGGCGCCTTCGCCGCACCGGTCGTCGCACTAGCTTTGGTGCGCGCGGCGACGCGCTTGTTCGAAGAGGGAACGCCGACCCTGGCCATCGACAAAATGCTGCAAATGATCGACGATGCGGAAGGGCGGTGCGCCGGGAGCGACGAGCCGCCGCCCGGCTCGAAGGCCGGCGCCAAACCCCCCGAAGAGAAAGGTGGCAAGATGACTTGGCTCCGACCGGTCTTCCGGATCGCCCGCGCCCGGCTCCTGCGACACCTGCGGCGTCACGCGGAAGCCGGTGCGGAATTGGACCGCGCCGAAAAAGACTGCGGGGAGATGGGGACCGAATTGTACATCCCCGATATCGATCTCGAACGGGCCCGCATCTCCGCGGCCCGCGGGGAGTCCGACGCCGCGCGGCGGGCTTTGGAGCACGCCCGCTCCCGCGCCGGCGCGATGGGGCTGAGGTGTCGGGATGCGGAGTTCGCCGAACTCGGCCGAGCCGTGGATGGGAATCCGGATCTCGCGGAACAACACCGGCGGCCTACGGGCATCCCCGTATCAGCCGCCCATCTTCGCTTTGGCCTCGTCGAGGATGACTTTGGTCGCGGTCGCGCCCACGCGGGTGACGCCGATGGCCCGGACTTCGAGTAACTTCTCGTAGGTGCGGACGCCCCCGGCGGCTTTGACCTGCACGTGGGCCGGGCTGTGCTGCCGCATCAGTTTCAAGTCGTCGACGGTCGCCCCCGTCTCGGCGTAGCCGGTGCTCGTCTTCACCCAGTCGGCCCGCAGTTCCCCGCAAATTTTGCAGAGTTCGATCTTGTGCTCGTCCTTCAAGAAGGCGTTCTCGAAGATCACCTTCACCTTGGCCCCGGCGCGGTGGGCGACTTCGACGACCCCCGCGATGTCGTGGGCCACGAAGTTCCATTCGCCCGACAGCACCTTGCCGATGTTCACGACCATGTCGAGTTCGGTCGCCCCGTCGGCGAGGGCTCGCTCGCTCTCGAAAACCTTGACCCCCGGCAGGTGCCCGCCGTGCGGGAAGCCGATGGTCGTGCTCGCGTGCACCGTCGATCCGGCCAGCAGTTTCGCGGCGAACCGCACGGCGTAGGGTTTGATGCAGACGGAGGCGACGTTGTATTCGCGCGCCAGGATCAACCCGCGCTCGAGTTCGGCATCCGTGAGGATGGGTTGGAGCAGCGAGTGATCGAACATCTTGGCGAGTTCGGCGAGTGTCGGCATAGAGGATCTCGGTGGAAGAATCGATTCAAGCGATGCGGAAGACCCGGCAGGTTTGTTCGTAGGTGGTTTCCAAATCCAGCGTCACCACGACGTCGTCTCGCAGCCAGATGGGCAGGGAAGGCAATGGGTGGCCGAGGATCATCGGATGGTGCCAAGCTTGGAAG
>JAYSYN010000096.1:0-6074 GCA_043727575.1 Fimbriiglobus sp. | reverse complement strand
TCCTTTTCGTGCAAGATATGATCTCGGCCGACGGTTTGCCCGTCGAATGCGCCCGAGCCCCAGACGCGGGCCGACTTCACCGTCTCTTCGAGGTCGTTATGCACGTACCCCGCGAACTCGGCCACGGTACTGCCGACGGGGCAGGTGAATGGCGCCGCCATATCCGCCGGCTTGCCGGGTTGCTTCGTGTAGATGCGTTGCACCTTCAGCGAGTCGAAGATCGCCTTCCGCAACTCCGGCAATCCGGCCCCGGTCTCCGCGGAGAGAATGACCAACGGGAAGCTGGACGCGGTGATCCAGTCTTGGGCCATCTCCAACCGGATGTCGGCGGCTTCGTCGTCGCGCTTCGCCGCGACGAGAATCGTCCGCAGGTAGTAGGTCGTCGGGTCGTCGTCCGCGGGGAGTTCCGGCACGGGCATCCGCCGTGCGGCCTTCAAGCGATCCAGCGTCGCCTGCGTCGCGGCCGGGCCGTCGTCATCGGCGAGATCGAGGAACAGCACCGCCGCATCCGCCGAGCGCGTGAGGTCCGTAATGAACGGCTCGTAAGCATCGGCCGTGATCGGCGGCAGGTCGATCAATTGGATACGGACGTCGTCGTAGTCCATCATGCCGGGGATCGGCTCCCGCGTCGTGAACGGGTACGGGGCGATGGCCGGAGACGCCTTCGTCAGCTTCGAGAGCAGCGTCGACTTCCCCGCGTTCGGTGGCCCGAGGAACACCACTTGCCCGGCGCCTTGCTTGGTGAACTTGAACGTCCCCGGCGCCGCCTTCTTCGGCCCCGACTTTGTCGTTTCGATCTCGTCGGTCAGCTCGCTGATCTTGCACTTCAAGATCACTTGGACCTTCTCGCTCGCCTTGTGCTTGGGCAGCAGCACCCACATCTCGCGCAGCGCGACGAGCTTCTCCTCGGCCGTCTTGGCCTTCTTGTACCGGGCGTCGGCGTCGTGGTAATGCGGGGGCAGATTGACCGCCATCGGCGTGGAACTCCGGGTGTGCGATTCGCAACGGACATTGTGCGGCGGCGGGCGGGATGTGTCCAGCGCGAGTTGGGGGTGTGGCAACGACTCTTGGAGTCGTCATTCCGGCGTCAACCCACCCACCCAATCGTGGAATGACTTCCGAATTTCGGAACGACCTAGCGCGGCAAGGAGTTCCGTCCGATTCCGACATCCGCAATGCCCGCCGAAACCATTGTGGAACCGGACGCGCGGGGTGCGGGATCGCCCGATTTCCGGCACACTTCCACTAGCCGAGCGTAGCGAGGATTGGGGCAGAGGGCATTCTTATTTCACCTTCACTTCAATCAACTGCTGTTCCCCGGCGGCTTTGGCGCGGAAGGTCGATTCCACCTTCCCGACGAGCAGCTTGTATTCGCGATCCGGAGCCAAATCGAAGGTGAGGAAGTCGTTGGTATCGGCGGATTCGTCCTTGGATTGGCCAGTCCGTTTGTCGGCGGTGACCGTCTCTTTCACGCGTTTGCCATCCGGCCCCGTCACGCGGATCATCACGCGCACCAACTTCGGGTCGGCCTTCGCTTTCGTGTAACGCTCCGTGACGTTGACCGCGCTCACTTCCTTTTGCCCCGGCGCCCAGACCAGCGGGAAGGGCGTCTTCGTCTTGGCGAAGCTGACGGCGTAGATGGCGTGCTCGGGTTTGTCGGATTGGGCCCGGGCCGCGTCGCCGACGAACCAGCCGCGGTCGAGCCCTTTCGGGTCGGGTTCGCAAGCGCCGGTGAAGTGCCAATCGCCGTCCCAAATTTCGAGCCACGTGTGGTTGCCGCGCTTGTCGCTCCAGTTGGGCGTGCCGACGACGCGGGTCGGAATGCCGACCGCCCGGCAAGCATCGCTCAGCAAAATCGACAAGCCGGTGCAAGAGGCTTTGCCTTGGTCGATCGATTCCTTCGGGCTTTGGTTCGGCAGCTTGCGTTGCGTCGAATAGCCGACCTTGAGCTTCGGGAAGAGTTCGGCGTTCAGTTTCATCACCGCTTCGGTGGCGGTTTTGCAATCTTTCACCATCGGCGCGGCGTGGTCGTAGAGTTCTTGCCGCCACGGGTCGCGCGATTCGTCGACGTTGGCGTAGGGCAGCACGTTGTCGAAGAAGATGTCGTCCGGGACGGTCTTCGCCCACGGGAACTCCTTGCGGGTCTTGTAGGCCAACTCCGCGTTTTGCAGCAGGAACTCGGCCTTCAGCGTCCACAGGTCTTTTTCGGGCATGTTCACCAGGAGGAATTCCATTCCGGCGTGTTGAACTTCGGGCGTCGTTCGGATCGCCTTCTCGATTTCCTGGCGGTTGCCCTTCGCCAGCGGGAGCCGACCGGTGATTTCTTCGGTCGGCCATTCGGCGGCGTCGGTGAATGCCGTGCTGATTACGAATAGGGCGACTGTTATAATCGGTTTCATAGATAGGCCTGTGCGAGCATGGTTACAGGGTGTGTAATCCTATGGGAATCGATTATTCTGAAGTCCGACGACAAGCCGAGTTCCAACCGCGTGAGGCCGGCAACCAACCCTACCGCATCGAAGAGCACGCGGCGGCACCGGTTCGCCAAGACGTTCGCAACGCGGAAGATCCCGCCGGCAAGCTCAATGATAAGGCGTAGGAATGGTGACCGCGAAGAAAGACGTCGCCACTTTACGTAAGCACGGCCTGCTGCCGCCCTTTCTTCGATTCACTTCCCGTATTCGTCTTTCCATTCCTCGTACCAGGCCATCTGGATGGCTTCGAGGATCTTCTCGGACGAGCCTGCGGCGGGGCCTTCGAAGCCTTCGAGGTCCATGACCCACTTGTGCAGGTCGGTGTAGCGCACCGTCAGCGGGTCGAGGGTGTCGTATCGCTCGAAAAGCAGTTCGCCCAGCGCGCGGGAATCGGTCCAATTCAGGGGCATGATGCGGACCTCGGTCAGACGGATTGATCGATCACCAGCCGCCGCCGCACCGGACGAGGCGGACCCACGGAGTCAACGCGTAATGCCAACTGCCGAAGAGCAAGACCGCCAGCAGAAGCCAACCCGCGAAGACGAGTATCGTTTTGCGGGTGTCGTCTTCGGATTCTTTGCGCAATTCCCAGAGTGTCAGCGTCACCCAGATGAGGGGCAGCGCCAGCGCGATCCAACCGAAGTCGCAGATGAATTGGAGTTCCCGCAGCGGGCCGCACATGTTGAATTGATCCATCCCTTTCCAACTCGCCCCGGCCGCGAGCACGCCGAGCGCGATCACGCCGATTTGCACGAGGGCCAAAATCACCGTGTTCCGGACCGTGAAGAAGTTCATGCCGCGGTTCCCAGGGGCTGCGGGCCGGCCGGCAACTTCGGTTGGGTCGCGCGCAAGTACACTTCTACCAAAATCCCCGCCGCGATGATGCCGAGGCTGATCCACTGCGAGAGCGTCAGCCCGTATTGGTAGGTCGGCTCGATGCGGATCGCTTCGTTCAAAAAGCGGTGCAGGCCGTAGGTCAGCATGAGCAGCACCATCACTTGGCCGTGGTGCCGGCGGAACGGCTGGAAGCAAATCAGCAGCAGTGTGATCAGCAGCATGCTGATGGTTTCGTACAGCTGAGTCGGGTAGAAGGTCACCGTCTTGGGAGTGAATGCGACCAGCGCCGTTTCGGGCCCGCGTTGGACTTTCAAATTCAAGTCCTTGCGGCCGCGGGGCCAATCGCGGGCCAGCTCCCAAAGGGTGTCGTGGGCGCTCAGCGAGACGCCTTTGTCGTTGCCGCGGAGCAACGCCACGGCGGCCCGGTATTGCTCGGGGGTATCGAACGCGACCCGGGCCGTGTACGCGTAAAGTTCGTCGGCGTCGCCGAGCGGTTGGCCGCCCGCGCTCTTGGCCCGTTCCAATTCGGCCGCGACGCCATCCTTAGTACCGCTGAGCACGAGGACGACCTTGTTCGTCTCGCCGTTGACTTCCAAAATGAGGTCGTCGGGTTGCAAGCCGGATTTCGCCGCCGCGGAGCCGGGTTCGAGGGCGAGGACCACCGAGCGCGGGTCGGCCGGGGGATCGAAAGGACCGTCGCGGCCGACGCCGACGCGGGGCTTCAGCGTGAAGCCGGTCGAGGTTTGCAGCCCCCGGATTTGCGGCCGGCGATCTTTCGGGCCGGCCGGCTGCACGACTTGATCGCGCGAGTGCGCCGACAGCAGCGGGAATTCGCCGAGGCTCGGCGACAGCGGCATCACTTGGCACTCGGGGCACGCGACTTGGCCCCAACAGCAACCGTTGAGGTAGCAGCCGATGCGGCCCACGGCCATGCCGATGGCCAACAGCGGCGCGAGGGCGTCGGCGAAGCGCGCCGTCGAGATGTTGAATTTCCGGAGGACGACCCGGTAGAAGACGATGTAGCCGAGGATGCCGCCCATGACCGAGCCGTAGACGACGATGCCGCCGTTCCAAATTTGCACGAACGACTTGGCGAGGCCCCACGCGGTCCGGTCCGGGAATCGATCCGAGTACTGCCACATGTAAACGAGCCGCGCCCCGGCGATCCCCGTGAGGAACAGCACGATGGCGATATCTTGCACTTTCTCTTTGGGCACGCCGATGGCGGGGAATCGCTTCGGCCCCCAGAGCATCGCGGTGATGACGAACACCAAAAACAGCATCGCCCCGAAGCCGTACAGCGGCACGCCGTCCGGCGGAAAAAACGACGACGTGAACGGGATGTGGAAGAGCACTTGTTGCATGGGGGACATCGCACGCCGGGAGAGTCGGGACTACGCTCTGTTGTAACGACTACGGCGCGGATTGGGAATGCGGGAGTGACCGGGAGATTCTCGAAGGATCAATGGAGGACCGTCATCCCGAGCCAGGCACCCGCGATCGCGGCGGCGACCGAGCCGCAGACGTAGCCGATCGCGCTCCCATATTCGTCCGCTTCCAACATCCGCAATGCTTCCACACTGAAAGTGCTGAACGTGGTAAACCCGCCGCAGACGCCGGTGCCCAATAGCAAAAACCAAGCGGACGCTCTTTGCACAACACAGCGAGCACGCCGAGGGCGAACGACCCGGCGACGTTGATGGCGAAGGTCGGCCACGGGAAGCCGCCGGGCACCGCCAGCCCGCGACCGATCCAGTATCGGGCCACGGCGCCGGACCCGCCGCCGAGGAAGACGAGTAAGGAATCGCGACAAGCCAACAGCCAATCGGGCACGGTCGTGGGTCCTCATCTTAGTTTGAAGCTTTGCGTTTCATGATAAACCTGAGCCGCGGCCGTGCCGCGGATCAGGGGCACATCTTTGAGTTGGAAAGGGATGTCGACCGACTTGACCCGACTCCCGGAGAAGGTGAGTTTCTGCGGATCGATGATGTCGCCCGGTTTCGCGGCCCGCACGGCGTAGCTCGCCGTCAATCGGCGGGTCTGATACGAGCCATCGTCCTGACAAATCACTTGGTTCCACACCTTCAGTGGAATGAGTGTCAACGGCGTGCCGTCGGCATCGAAGATGGTCAGCCCATCCGAAATGACCGAGGGGGAGCAGTCGGTAGCATCGCAATCGACGATCACCGTGAGCATCCGCGACGAGGGCTCGCCGTGGAGCGGTTCGAGTTTCGCCTTCATGCAGGATTGTTTCTGTCCCGCGATGGATTGGAACTCGCCGCTGAGTTTGGGGATTGTCAACAGTGCCTCCGTCGGCCCCCAAATCTTGCCGCGGATGATGCCGTCGAAGGTTTTTAGCGACTGGCTCATGCCGTCGCGGTGGGGCTGGAACTTCACCGGCACATGCCAATGGGTCAACGGTGCGGCGCCTTGTAGTCCGAATTGACCACCGAAGTTGCCTCCGAAACCGCCCGCGCCTCCGAATCCGTTGCCACCGCCCGCGCCGCCGAAACCGTTGCCGCCGAAGCCTTGGGGCACATCAATGGTGATGTAATCGAGCGACAACTCGCGCCCGTCTTGGTCGCGGATGGCGGTCGGGAACACCTCGGCGTTGCCGATCCAACGCCGGCCCGGCTCGGGGGCGATGTGCAACAGGGCCGAGATCCGGTCGTTTTGTAATTGCTGAGCGTAGGCCAGCGTCCCGGGGATCGCTTCGATGCGGAACGCCCCGGACACGCAGACGGGGCTCGCGGTTTTCGCGAC
>JAYSYN010000095.1:0-18427 GCA_043727575.1 Fimbriiglobus sp. | reverse complement strand
GCGGTCGCTGGGGTGGCAGGAGCGGGGCGACCCGCTCCCACATGGCGTCGGTCAGTTCGGCTTCGCGGGCGCGGCTGGGCATGATGGAACCTCCCGTTTGGAAATCCCATCATGCCGAGTTCCCGAAAATGCGCAAGGGCAGTTGCGAAATAGGTTCTAGGCAATAACTCTTTTGAGCCGAAGATCAAAAGGGAGTTGTTCTCGAATTCCAAAGGCACTATTCATAACCATAATAACACGATCAGAGCCAAGGACGCCGATCGCGTATCCTAACTCGATCAAGACATTTGGGTTAGGCGAAAGTCTAGTTTGATTACCTGCTTCAGAATTGATTATCGAAACGTCACAGACAAAAACTTGGCACGCGTCAATCTTGCCAAGAATCGTTGATGAAATATCTGGGCTGCCAGGCACGCCCGCCGTGTTTCTATCGATCACGGGATCAACAGTGAGATCCTGATCGTTGCGGATGGCTTTAGCCGCCTTTTCAAGAGCCTGTTGGATGAAACTACGGTTCGTATTATTTGGCAAATCGGATTGCCAAGAATAGAAAATAGTATCAGGCATTGCATTGCTCCATAGTTGCTGTCGTTATTTGATTCTGAAATACCCTGGCGTTATCTGCGACGTGACAAGCAGTTCGTTGGTTTGCTCGAGCGCGGCGATGGCTTGCTCGCGGGAAACGGTCGGGAAGTGATCCAAGAAAACTTCCAATGAATCCCCCGCCGCTACATAATCCAGCAGCCTGTGGGCGGGAACGCGCGTCCCCACAAAGACGGGCGTACCGCCGAGGATATCGGGATCGCTGTGAACGAGCGTTTGATCGTGCATCATGGCTGTACCTCCAAAATTCATCGTATCACGCCGCTGTCAGATCGCGTAATCCGGCTGGAACATCTTCGCCGTCTTCGGCGAGAGGAAGACGAACTCCCCGACGACCAAGGCCAGCTTCTTGTGGTGATCCGGGGTCAGGTCGACGTTGACCACGAGTCCGAAATCGTCGGCGCGGACGCGGACTTTGACCACCGAGCCGGCCGGGTTGATGTGGATGATCTTGCCGCGGATGCAATTCCCCACGGCGCCGGTGCGGTCCAGGTCGAGTTCGTGCGGTCGCACGTAAACTGCTGCGGTCCCCGATCCGGTTTCGTGGACGCGGCCGCTCTCGATCGGCATTTCCACGTCGCCCAACAGCACGCGGCCATCCTTCAGTTGCGCTTGGAAGATGTTGACGTTCCCCAAGAAGTCCATGACGAACGCGTTCGCCGGTTTCTCGAACACCTCGGCCGGGGTACCGGACTGCTCGATGCGCCCGGCGTTCATGATCACGATTTTGTCCGCGACTTCGAAAGCCTCTTCTTGGTCGTGCGTCACGAATAAACTCGTGACGTGGAATTCGTCGTGGAAGCGGCGCAACCATGCCCGCAGCTCTGTGCGGACCTTCGCATCGAGCGCGCCGAAGGGTTCGTCGAGCAGGATCACCTTCGGTTCCGGGGCGAGCGCGCGGATCAGGGCGATGCGTTGCTTCTGGCCGCCGGAGAGTTGCGACGGATAGCGGTGCGACATCGTTTCGAGCCGGACGAGGTGGAGCAGTTCCTCGACGCGGGCTTTGATGCGGTCGTCTTTCCAGCGGCGGACGCGCAGCCCGAACGCGACGTTCTCGAACACCGTCAGGTGCTTGAAGAGGGCGTAGTGCTGGAACACGAAACCGACGTTGCGCTCCTTAGCCGACTGGTGCGTGATGTCGTCTTGGTGGTACGAAACCGTCCCCGAGTCCGCGACTTCGAGCCCCGCGATGATCCGCAGCAGGGTCGTTTTCCCGGACCCGGACGGCCCGAGCAAGGCGACCAGCGCCCCGGTCGGCGCCTCGACGTTGACGCCGTCTAGGGCGACGAAGTCGCCGAATTTCTTGCTGACGTTCTTGGCCGTGATGCTCATGGGGTAAAGGATATGGGTGGAAACGAATCCGGCGGGTCGCGATCGGGCGAATCGCATTGCTTCCACCACCCCACTCGGGATAATCACAACTTGACTCACCCGGCTGCTCACGCAGCTCGGCTCGCCCGGGAATCGCCCATGAATGCCGCCGAACTCGATGCGCTGTTCCGCCGGTTCCTCGCCGATCGCAAGCTCAGCGGCGCGGAGCGCGATTCCCTGACGGCGTGGGCCGAAAAAAACATCACGACCGAGCAGACGCGCGGCGTCGCCCTCAGCCGGTTGTTCGATGCGGCCCGCAGCGCCGTATCCGACGCCGGCGCGGTCGAAGTGATCGACTTCCTCGAAGCCGCTATGAAGGTTATTGTCCCCGTGCAAAGCGCTGGCGCTAGCGAGTCCAATTCCGCGGCCTGCTTCAGCCCCGGCGAGGCCTGCCTCGGGTTGATCGTCAACCACATCATCAACGCCCGGCGGACCATCGATATCTGCGTATTCACGATCACCGACGACCGCATCAGCAACACGATCGTCGCGGCCCACAAGCGAGGCGTGAAAATCCGCATCATCACCGACGACGAAAAAGCCTACGATCCCGGATCGGATGTCCCCCGCTTCCGCGAAGCGGGTATCCCGGTCGTCGTCGACGAGTCGCCCTGCCACATGCACCACAAGTTCGCGATTTTCGACGGGCGGCGGTTGCTCAACGGCAGCTACAATTGGACGCGAGGCGCCGCCGCGCAGAACGAAGAGAACATCGTCGATACCGACGACGCCCGGTTGATCGCGAAGTTCCAACACGAATTCGACGCCCTGTGGATCGGACTGCCCACCGCTCGCTGAAAACCCGGTTGCTCACGCAACTCGGCTCGCCTTTCCCCAGTTTGGAATTCGACCCGCCATGCGAAAACTTTTCCTCGCTTCGTTCGGATTGTGCGCCTCGATCCTCGGCGTCTTGCTCGCTCAGCCGAAACCGGAGACAGCCGGGATGTACGTCAAGAAAAGCAACCGGGTCGAGACGGCGAAGGCGACGCTCGCTTCGTTCGGATTGCCGAATTTGACCGGCAAATGGTACTTCGCCGGGCCGTTCGACAACCCGGATCGCAAAGGCATCGATGTGAAATACCCGCCGGAGAAAGAGGTCGATCTGAAAGCGACCTTCGTCGGCAAGAACGACCGCAAGTTCGGTTGGCAGGAGTTCAAAGGGTTCGAACTCGGCAAAATTCTGAGCCTCAAGTCGATCATCGCCGAAGACAACAACGACGCCGTCGTTTACCTCTACCACGAATTCGATGCGACCGAAGCGGGCCGACTTCCCGTGTCGCTCGGGGCCGACGATACGATGTCGCTCTGGTTCAACGGCGCGAGGCTGCTCTATGAAGATCACGAACGCGCCGCGGCGGCGGATCAATTCTTCACCCAACTGAAGCTGAAGCCGGGCAAGAACCAACTGCTGTTGAAGGTTTGCCAGTACGCCGGCGGCTGGGAGGTGTACGTCGCTCCGGAACTGCCCGACACGCTGCCGCAGAAGATCCAGACTCAGTACGAGAAGGATTTCCCGCGCACCGGTGCGCCCGCCGTTTCGACCGACACCACCGGCGAATCCAAGTTCTATGAAATCTCCACGATCCGAGAGCCGGCGGATTGCGTCCTCGAAGTCGGCGGCCTCGCGTTCCGGCCCGACGGCAAATTGCTCGCCTGCACACGCCGCGGGGAAATCTGGCTCATCGACAATCCGACATCGAAGAACCCGGCCGACATCAAATTCACCAAGTTCGCGAGCGGGTTGCACGAGGCGCTCGGCATCTACGCCCCGGACGATAAGACCGTCTACGTCGGCCAACGGCCGGAACTCACCCGGGTCGTCGATACCGACTCCGACGGGATCGCCGACGAGTTCAACACCGTATCCGATGCGTGGGGCGTATCGGGGGATTACCACGAATACTGCTTCGGCCCGGCCGTGGACAAAACCGGTGACATGTACGTGACACTGAACGTCGGGTTCGGCGGCGGCCATCAAGCGAAGGGGGCTTTCCGCGGGTGGTGCATGAAGATCGACCCGAAAACCGGGAAGACGGAACCGTTCGCTTACGGTCTGCGCTCGCCCAACGGCGTGACGGTCAGCCCCGATGGCGACCTCTTCTACGCCGACAACCAAGGGGAGTGGTGCGCGAGCAACAAACTCTGCCACGTACAAAAGGGGAAGTTCTACGGGCACCAAGCGGGCCTGCGCTGGCTGAAAGACTCGCCGTACGCGGAGCGCTCCGACAAAGTCGCCAGCGGCATGATGTACGACGGCCAACCGGCGCCCGGAAAGACGACTCCCAAAGGTTTCCCCGAGGTCGAACGCCCCGCGATCTGGTTCCCCTACGGCCGGATGGGACAGTCGGTGAGCGAGCCGAAGTGGGACACCACCGGCGGCAAATTCGGTCCCTTCACCGGGCAGATCTTCGTCGGCGACCAGACCAAAGCCGTCGTCATGCGGGTGGCGCTCGAGAAGGTCAACGGCGTCTTCCAAGGGGCCTGCTTCCCCTTCCGCAGCGGCTTCCAATGCGGCGTCAACCGCCTCGCCTTCGGGCCCGACGGCAGCTTGTACGTCGGCCAAACGAACCGCGGTTGGGGATCGCTCGGCGGCAAACCGCAGGGCCTGCAACGCCTCAGTTTCCTCGGCGAGGTGCCGATGGAAGTCCACGATGTGAAGCTCACGAAAACCGGCTTCGATTTCACCTTCACGAAGCCCCTCGACCCGAACACCGTCGCCAAAACCGAAGCCTTCGCCTTGAAATCGTTCACGTACATTTACAACAGCAACTACGGTTGCCCCGAGACCGACACGCAGCCGGAAAAAGTCGCGGCCATCCGGTTGTCCGGGGATCGCAAAACCGTGAGCGTGGAAGTCCCCGAACTCCGCGTCGGCCGGGTGTACGATTTCAAACTCAACAACATCCGCGCCGCCGACGGGCGGGATTTGCTCCACAAAGAAGCCTACTACACCCTGAACGAGTTACTCCGATGAGCCCGGCACCGGTCGCGTTGATCACGGGCAGTGGGAAGAAGCGTGTCGGCGCCGCCGTCGCAGAATTTCTCGCCCGCCGGGGATATTCCATTGCCCTGCACTACCGGACGTCCGCGGCCGGGGCCCACGCGACCGCCGACTCGCTCGTGTCGCTGGGCGTCGCCGTCGAAGTCTTTCAGGCCGATCTCGCCGATGAATCCGAAGTGGACACTTTGGTCGACGCGGTATTCGCCCGGTTCGGCCGCGTCGATGTCTTGGTCAACGCGGCGGCCATCTGGCAACGCAAAGCGCTCGAGGAAGTCACCGCGGCGGATGTGAAGGCGCATTTCGATGCCAACGCCCTCGGCACATTCCTCATGTGCCAACGCGTCGGCTTGAAAATGGTCGAACAGCCCGACGGCGGGGTCATCGTCAACATCGGTGATTGGGCCGAGGTGCGACCCTACCTCGGCTACGCGGCGTATTTCCCGAGCAAAGGCGCGGTGACGGCGATGACGCGCAGCTTCGCCGTAGAACTCGGCACCCGCAACCCGCGCGTGCGCGTGAATGCGATTCTCCCCGGCCCGGTGATGTTGCCGGCCGATCTGCCCGAGGAGGAGCGGCGACGCGCGATCGACGCCACGCTCGTGAAGCGCGAAGGTAGCCCGCATAACATCGCCCAAGCCGTTTGGGCGCTCGTCGAAAACGATTTCATCACCGGCGTCTGTTTGCCCGTCGACGGCGGCCGGACGATTTACGCCCCGGAGTGAACGATCAAAGTCGCGTTCGGACGGGGCAGAGTTTGTCGGCGAGTTGTTCCAAAATCAGGGCGAGTTGCACGCGCCGGTCGATCAGTCGCTCCGCTTCGACGCACGCTTCGAGGATCGCCATCAGGCCGTCGGGCCCCGCATTGCGGGCCAGCACGGCGAGCTGACCCCGCTCCTCGGCATCGAGTTCGTCGACCGGCGAGCCGAACGCCAGCCGCAGCGCCGCTTGCAATTGCGCGATCAGCAACCGCAGGACCGCCGAGGTCCGGCCCCGCTGGGCGGCGCCGTCTTTGCCCGCGTCTTCGGTAAAGCGCAGCCACTTCTCGGCGAGTGCCGGGGAATCCGGGCGGGTCTGGATCATCGCGTTCAACAGCACCGCCCGAAACTCGCCGAGTTCGGCGCCGGCCAAGCTCAATGCGACGCCGACGCTCCCGCCGCCGATCCGCGCGAGGCGGGCGATCTCCGCCGCATCGCCGACTTCGTGGAGGGTCAACACCCGTTCCAAATCGGGCACGCTCAGCGGGTGGAATCGCAGAATCTGTACGCGGGACAAGATCGTTGGCAGTTGTTGTTCCGTCGAATTCGCCAGCAAAATCAGGACGGAACCGGGCGGCGGCTCTTCGAGCGTCTTCAGAAAGCAGTTCGCCGATTCGTCGTTGAAACTATCCGCATCTTCGAGAATCGCCACTTTCCGACTGCCGCGCGAGGGCTTCAACCCGAGTTGCATGCAGAAACTGCGGACGACCTCGACCGGCAATTCGAGCTTGTCGTCGGGCTTGGCCGCCCGCGTCACATCGGGGTGCGTATTCGACGCGACTTGGGCGCAACTCGGGCACCGGTCGCAGGCCACGAGGGCGGCCGGGGGATGCTCGCACAAGATCGCTTTGGTGAACTCTTCGGCGAAGAGGCGCTTGCCGATGCCGTCCGGCCCCACGAACAAATAGGCGTGGGCCAAGCGGCTCCGGGCGAACGCCGATTGCAACTTGGCGACGTTGGCGTCGTGCCCGCGGATGCGTTCCCAACCCATGGTTATCCCGCCAGGAGGCGTCGGTCGACGATGGCGGCGATGGCCGCGTGAACGAGATCGATACTCGGCGATGCGTCGACGACCCGGAACCGCTGCGGATCGCGGGCGGCTTCGGTCAAAAATCCGGCGCGAACCCGTACGAAATAATCGGCCCCGCGGCTTTCGACGCGGTCCGCGAGCCCCGTCCGGCGCCGTCGTGCGATCTCGGCGGGAAGATCGAGAATCAGCGTCAGATCGGGTTGAATTCCCGCGGTGGCGAACTCGCCCAGCGCTCGAATTTCTTCGGGATTCAATCCGCCGGCGTACCCTTGGTAGACGACGTTCGCCAACAGATACCGGTCGGAGAGCACGATTTCCCCGCGGTTTATGGCCGGGGCGATCACCCGATCCACCAACTCCGCCCGGCTGGCCATGAACAAGAGGCATTCGGTCCGCAGACTCATGTCCGCTTGGCGACCGTCGAGCAGAATCTCCCTGAGTTTCGCGCCGAGTTCTGTGCCGCCCGGATCGACGCAGGTCGTCACAGTCAAGCCCCGACCGCGCAACGCTTCGGCGAGAAGTTTGACTTGCGTCGATTTGCCGGTGCCGTCGATACCGTCCAACGAGAAAAACATGGTCGCTCAATGCGTGTGGGGAACCATGTCGGCGGCGTGGTAGCTGGAGCGCACGAACGGCCCGGCCACGACCTGTTTGAAACCCATCGTGCGGGCGCGGACGGCGATTTCGTCGAACTCCGCCGGCGGGACGAACCGCGAGACGGGGATGTGCTTCAGGGTCGGGGCGAGGTACTGCCCGAGGGTGAGAACGTCGCAGCGGATGTCCCGCAGGTCGGCGAGGACATCGAAAAGTTCATCGATGGTTTCGCCGATGCCGAGCATCAACCCGGCTTTGGTGACCAGTTCCGGCGCCCGAGTTTTCACGCGATCCAGTAGATCGAGACTGCGGCGGTAATCGGCCCGGCCCCGGACCCGGCCGTAGAGTCGCGGGACCGTCTCGAGGTTGTGGTTGAACACTTCCGGCTTCGCCTCGATCACCCGGTCGATGGCGGCGGTATTCCCCATGAAGTCCGGCGTCAGCACTTCGACCGCCGAACCGGTGCGTTCCCGCACGGCCAGCACGCAGCGGTAGAAGTGCTCGGCCCCGCCGTCGGGGAGGTCGTCCCGCGTCACGGAGGTGATGACCACGTGTTTCAACCCGAGTCGGTGGGCCGCTTCGGCGACGCGGGCCGGTTCGTCGTCGGCGATCAATTCCGGCGTCCCCTTCGGCACCGAGCAGAACCCGCACGGGCGGGTGCAGACGTTGCCGAGAACCATGAACGTCGCGGTGCGACGGGACCAGCACTCCGGCCGGTTCGGACAACGGGCGCTCTCGCAGACGGTCTCGAGCTTCAGTTCCTCGATCAAGCCGTTCGTGAAGTGGTTCTCGTTCCCCGATGGCAGCGGGCGCCGAAGCCAATCCGGCAGGCGGCGATTCGCAATCGGCGGCTTGGATTCGGCCGGTTTGTCGATGAGCGTGAGCGTTCGCATAAGCTAGTGGGCACCGTAGAGGCCGTTGGAATCAGTTTACCGAACGGCGCGGGTTCGAACCACAATCGGGCCGGGAAACGGGGATTCGCATGGGGCAGTTGTCGTTGAAACCGGCGTACCGGTGGGCGTGGATCGCGGCGTTGGCCCTCACGGCCTTGAACGGCCTCAAGCCCGCCGTCGTGGACGACACCGCGTATTTGTTCTTCGCCCGGCACCTGTCGCAGCACCCGGCCGACCCGTACGGTTTCGAGATGTTTTGGAACGCCGCGCCCGAGCCGGCGATGGGCGTCTTGATGCCGCCGGTGCTGCCGTATTGGCTCGGTTTGGGGATCGCGATTTTCGGCGAGCACCTCTTACTGCTCAAGTTTTGGCTCTTCCCCTTCGCGCTGATCTTGTGCCGGTCGACGGCGTGGTTGGTCGCGCGTTTCGCCCCGGGATGCGAGCGGACGGGATTGGTCGCGATCGCCTTTTCCCCCGCGGTGTTGGTGCTTTTCAATTTCATGCTCGATGTGCCCGCGCTCGCGCTCGGGCTGGCGGCGCTGCGGCTATTTATCGGCGGTTGCGACCGCCGGCGGATGCTGCCGATCGTCGCTTCCGGATTGGTGGCGGGGTTGGCGATGCAGACGAAATACAGCCTGCTCGTCCTGCCGGTCGTCTTCGCTTGGTACGCCCTGCTCCACCGGCGTTGGGCGGCCGCTGTCATCGCGGTGTCACTGGCGGCCGGGGTATTCTGGGCGTGGGAATACCGGTTGATTCAGCGGTACGGCCACTCGCATTTTTGGGTCAACGCCAAAGGGGATCGCGACGTAGCGTTGAATCTCGCCGAAGCCTTCGACGCCCGGCTGGGCTTGGTGCTACCGCTGCTCGGGCAATTCGGCGGCTTGATGCTCGGCGTCTCGCTCTGGGTGGCAGCTGCATTCCGACCCCGTGTTGCGTCGGCAGCGGCTTCGGTCTGCGTCGCGTTTCTGATCCCCGTATTTTTGGAATCGCAATCCGAGTGGACCGGCGCGCTCGTGACGTTCCAAATCTTCGGGGGCGTAATCCTTTGCAATTTCTGGTGCGCGACTTGGAAGATTCTGCGGGATGCCGAGTGGTCCGACTCGCTCTTCCTCATCGGCTGGGTGCTGTTGGAAGCGGCCGGGGCACTCGGCCTCTCCCCGTTCCCCGCCGCGAGGCGGATGCTCGGCGTTTGCTTCGCGATCTCGTTACTGGGGGTGCGCTCCGTCGCGGTCAGCGGGGTGTCACTTCGGTTCGCGACCGCCGCTTCGGTCGCATTTTCGCTGCTGCTATTCGCCGTCGATTGTTGGGACGCCCGACCGGAAAAAATCTTGGCCGAGCGGGCCGCGGAAATCGCCCGGCCCGCGCCGGGAGAAACCGTTTGGTTCAATGGGCACTGGGGCTTCCAATATTACTGCGACCGCGCCGGGATGTCGCCGGTCGTACCTGGGCAATCGACCCTCAGACCGGGCGATTGGTTGGTCTACCCGGTGGTCCCAGCCGACGGCGGCTTTTACCGCCCGTGGCACGGCGGGGCCAGTTTCGCCATCGACCCGGATCGTGTAGAAAAAATCATGACGCTGACTTGGGATGATCCGCTCATGGCCCAAACGATCCCGAACCTGTACGGCGGGAGCATGCCGATACGCAATCGGAATCACCCGCGTCTGAAATTGGCGATCTACCGCGTGGTCGCGCCGTGGTCGCCGCAGCGGGAATGATCAGCGAATCAGCACCTTGATGGGCGTGATGTTCTGATCCTTCATCGTGTAGGACCACGCTTCTTCGCCCTCGGGGGTGATCTCGAGGATGCGCTGGGGGTGGACGTTGCTGTCTAGGAAGATGAAATTGCCGCTCGGCAGTTTCTGAATGTAACGGGGGTTGTTGCAGGGGCGTTTGAACCCTTCCGCCTTCCCGGTTTTGAGGTTGTACTCGACGAATTGATTGGCCTCGCCGAGGATGACCCGGTCTTCGCCACTTTCGACGATCGACGAGAAGTAGCTGGTCGGCCCGGTCTTGATGACCTTGTCTTTGATCTCTTTGCCTTTCGCATCGACGGAGATCAATTGCGGCACTTGGCCTTGGGGCCCGTTGTTTTGGACGCCCAGAATCGTGTCGCCGTTCTTCATCCGCAAAGCGGCGCAGATGTCGGCATTGCCGAAGTTCGCGTTGTTCGGCCGAACGTACTTCATGACCTCTTTGCCATCTTTGCCGTATTCGATCACCGCCTGCCGGCAGACCACGAGACGGCCACCGTTTTCCAGCAATTGGATCGATTGCGGTTGGCAAAACAGCTTGCCGCCGCCGTTAGGGTTGTCGATTTCGACGCGCGCGGACGATAGGACTTTTCCGGCGCGGTCGCGCTCGCTGACAGTGCTGTTGTTTTGGTCCACGATGTGGATGCGGTCGTCTTTACCGAAGACAAAATCGGCCGGGTTGCCGAGCCCGGACAGCTTCCAACGCTCTTTTTCGTCCGGGCCATATTCGGTGAGCATGGCGTTATTGCCGAAGCGGTAGTCGTGGACCATCAAGACGAAATGGCCCTGCAATTGCGGCTTCAGCGCGAGCTTGGCCAAGTCGATCGCCGGCTCGGCTTTCTTCCACCAGTCCTTCCACGCGGTCTGGGCTTTGACCAACGAATCCTTGGTTTTCAGGCACTTCACCTTCGGCGCGTCTTTCCCGGCGATTTGCCCGAGCAGGTCTTCGGTCTGCCAGATTTGCCCTCGGGCCATCTCCGGGATCATCTCGATCAGCAGGCCCGCGGCTTCTTTTTCTTTGGCGAACAGCAGCAGCGACTTGATGATCTGGAACTTCTGCACCGGCTCTTTTTCGGTCTTCGCGAGTTCGAGCACCGTCGGGTAGATGCCCTTGACCCGGCCACCATCCGCCGCGGGGGCGCCTTCGACGAATGCGATCGCGGCCGCCGTGCGTCGGAGGAGGTTGGTGCTCTTGAGTGCTTCGAGCAAAGCCGGGTCGGGCTTGCCGTCGACGACCGCCGCGGCGGTTAGGGTCGCTTGGATTTGCTCCGTCACCGCGAGGCTGTCCGCGAGCGGCATGAAGCCGAGCAACGTCGGGACAATGTCCGGGTTCTTCGCTTTCGCGAGGGCACGGATGGCCGCCGAGGCGACCTCGGCGTGGGAAACCTTTTCGATCCGCTTCAAAATCCATTCCGCCCGGTAGATGACCTCGGCGGCGTTATTGGAATCCTTCGACGCCAGGCGGAGCGGCGCGATCGCCGGCGGGCCCATTTTCTCGAGGTCGGTCGTCGCCTTCAAACGGCCGTCGAAATCCTCGCTGCCCAGCAGTTTGATGACGGCTTGGATCTTCGTCAATTCGGTATCACTGAGGGTGCGATCCTTCAAATACTTCAGCAGGCCCTCCGGCTCGGTCGCTTTCAAATTGGCGGAATCGAGCGCTTTCTTGTCGAGTTCCACCTGATCCGGCGACTTCGCGGAAGGGTTGTTCGGGTCTTCGACTTGGATCGCGATCCCTTTTTGGCGGACGATCATCAGGGCCGGCGCATCTTCGCCGGACATCGCGTCGGCGATGCCGATCAGGCCCGCTCCGGCCACGGGCAAAAGCAATCGGGCGAATCGCATGGTGCACTCCGGAGGGAAGACGTTCGATGACCCAATTGTACGGAGCCGCGACTCCCAATCGAGTTGACGAGCCAACGGCCGCAGAATAACTTACGCCGACGGACAAAGCCACCACCCCGGGACCCGCGGACATGGACGAGCGCCGGATCGCGGAGCGCATCTGCCGGGACCTCGTCCCCGCCCCGGTATCCGAGCCGACACCCGCCCGTGTCGCCCACGACATCCCCGCGCGAATCGACGACCGGAACGCCTTGGTCTTCGCCGCGTACCGGGTCATTCTCGGCCGCGATGCCGGCCCGGCGGAAATTCTCCACCACGCCCGGCTCTTGCGATTCCTCCCGTTCCTGTACACCCGGCGACGATTTCTCGACCGTTTGCGGAATTCGTGGGAAGCGATCGCGTTCCGAACCCGGTCGCGCCTCTGCGACGAAGCCGAAATGCGGGCCCGCTCCGACGCGCTCGAATCGAAATGGGAACGGGACCACGCCCAACTCCGGGAGCAAATCCGCGCGTTGCAACGCTCCATCACCGAGGTTTCCTACGAGATCGTCGAAGACATCGTCGAACGGCAGAAATCGGCGGGGGTGCCGTCGTGAAGGTCTTGATCGCCTCGACCTTCGTCCCGTTCATCCGGGGCGGCGCCACCAAAATCGTCGGAGACCTCCACCGCGAACTCCTGCGCCGCGGCTTCGAAAGCGACACGCTGTTGATCCCGTTCGATTCCCATTGGCCGAATATCGCCGAACAGACCGCGGCCCTCCGGCTGATGGACGTCGGCGACCGCGCCGACCGATTAATCGCCATCCGGACGCCGGCGTACGCGTTGCGTCACCCGAACAAAGTCGCGTGGTTTATCCACCACCACCGCGAGGCCTACGACCTCTGGGGCACCCCGTGGGGTGGCATGCCGGACACCGAATTCGGCCGGCACCACCGCGACATGATGCGGCGCTCGGACGAAATCTACCTGCGCGAATGCCATCGGGTCTTCGTGAATTCGCGGATCGTCGCCAACCGCGTCCTCGAGTTCAACGGCATCCGACCCCGGGCGATCCTCTACCCGCCGCTCGAATGCGGTCACCCGTTCCGCCCCGGCCCCTTCGGCGATAGCATTTTATACGTCAGCCGGTTGAACGCGATCAAACGCCAAGGACTCGCCATCGCGGCGATGAGGCACACCGACACAAGTGTGAAGCTGATCATCGCCGGCACCGGCGACGACCCCGCGTATCAATCGAAGCTGGAATCGTTGGCCCGCGAAATCGGGGTGGCGGAGCGCGTCCGATTCACCGGTTGGATTTCCGACGCCGAGAAAGCCGCACTCACCGCCGGTTGCTGCGCGGCGCTGTACCTGGCGTTCGACGAAGATTCCTACGGTTATTCCACGCTCGAAGCGTTCCACGCGCACAAGCCCGTCATCACGCTCTCCGATTCCGGCGGCAGCTTGGAAGTCATCCGCGATGGCCACAACGGCCTCGTTTGCGAGCCGGAATCCCAAGCGCTCGCCGAGGCGATGAATCGACTCTGGCGGGACCGGGTCGACGGGGCGAGGATGGGTGAAAATGCCCATGCCACCCTCGCCGAGTTCGGCATCGATTGGGATCGCATCATCGAAAGGCTGACCGCGTGAAGCTCGCCCTCGTCAGCCGGCAGACGCCGTTCGAATCGGGCGAAGCCGATGCCTTCGCGGCGGAATTGGCGGTACGGCTGCGCCGATGCGGCCACGCCGTCGAACGGATCCGATTCCCATTTTCGCCGACGGTTCAAGATCGGCTGGTATCGCGGTTGATCCGCTTCGACACCGGTGGCTCGGATCTCGTCGCGATGGCCGATGCCGTCGAACACACGGGCGATTGGGACGAAACGATCCGCAAGATGTTGGAACCGGTCGAACGATCGCCGGACTGCGCTCCGATCACCGATGAGGAATCGATCGCCCTGGCGGACACCGTGGCGGCGGTACTCGCGGAACTCGGTTCCAACGGGATCGACGACCTCGCGGGCACGATGGCCCGGCACATCGCCGAAATGTCCGTCGCAGCTCCGTGACCCGGGCTCACTCTTTTTCTGCGCCGAAGTCGACTTCCAGCGAATCGCCCGGCTTCACGGTCACCATCCTCGACTCGGCGCGGGAATCGCCGCGGTCCATCCACCGGACGATGAATTCGTACTCGACGGACGCACCGGCTTCCAGCGCGGGAGTTTCGAAGATCCGATCAAGTCCGGACGAATGCATTTTCACCCCGGCGACCCAAACCTCGGCGTCCGGGTGCGGTACGCGGAGCGCGATCCGCGCCCGGTTCGCGGCGCTCGGCGCCGGCCGCACCACCGTGCAGAATCGCACCGTCCCGGCCCATTTCGCCGTCGGTTCCCACCCGTAGGGCATCGTCGATTTGTACCGGAACGAATCCCAATCGAGGCCGTAGTAGCTCTGCAAGAAATAATTGCGGTGGGCGTCGCTGCCGCCGAAGGAGCCGGGCGTGATGCCGAATGTCGGCACGGGCGGTCCGTACAGCGTCAGACCATTCGTCCAAAAGCTACCGAACGCGGCGGGGTAATACCAACCGTAGCCCGAACCGTAACTGCGGCCCAAGTAGCCGTACTGGGAGCCGTAGCCGAACTGCGGGCCGATCCCGAGCGGAGAAAAATAACCGGTGCCGAAGCCGGCCGAGAGGCGCGGCCCGTATCGATAACGCGGATCGGGCAGCGGGGCGAAACGCGGGCTGAAGCCGTAGCCGTAACCGATTCCCGGGGCGTATCCGAAGCCCGGCCCATAACCGACGAACACGCTCGGCCGAGGACCGAACTGACCCGGGGCCATGACGACGGGGTGCTCTTGCGCCTTCGCCGCCATCGCGCTCAGCAGAATCCACGCGACCGGCAGAACGGGCAAATGCCGACCGAGGAACGGTCCGATGTCCATGGCGATACTCCGGTGGTATTCGTCAGCATCGAACCACAGCGGGGTGCGACTGGAGTCGGGGTTGGGATTCGCGGGTGCGAGAATCGATTTTTCCACCTCCAAGAGTGCAAACGCAAACAACCGCATCGGACCTGTGCGGCTGTTTACTGAACAAATATAACTCATAATCCGGCGGATGCAAATCGGATTCGCCGGATTCACGCGAGTCGTTACTTCGCCGTCACTTTGGCGTCGACCGGGTCGATCCAGCGTTTGTGCTCGGCCCCGTAGTACAGGTACACCCGACTTGCCGGCCCGCGGAACTCGCCGGGGAAGTCGGCGATGAGGTCAATATTCACGTCGACGGTTTGCTGCGGGGCCATCCCGCGCCAGTAGAGGATCAACTCGCGGCCGCGGATTTCGAAGTAGCTCACCGTTTCCCGGCCCCCTTCGGGGCGTTCGGTCAGAGCCTTCAACTGCTTCATGTCCTCGGGGATTTTCAAGCCGGCGGGGATGCCGATGATCGCCGTCACCATGCCCTGTTCCTTGTCGGCCGTGTTCGTGATTTTCGCGGAAAGGCGGAGCGTCTCGCCTTCGGTCACGGCGGCTTTGTCGAGGGCCGTGGTCAGGGTCAGCGGGCACTCGGCGGAGCTTTGCGGTTTGCGGGCGCGGGCCTCATACGAGATCGTACACGGGTAGGATTGCTTCGCGTCGGTTTCGATGCGGATGTCGAGATTCCCTTTCGCGGCGTACTTCTCGGAGTCCGGAACTTCGATCGTAATCGGCCCGACGCTTTCGGTGCTGAAGTTCTTTTTCGCCACCTCGGCCCCGTCGATGAGGACGCGGATGACGCCGCTCTCGGTTGCGCGCTTCTGGGTGCGGGCGTATTCGATCAGCGCCTTCAGCGTCAAAATCGTCGATTGCGTGGAACCGTAGGCGCCGAAGCCATTTTTTTGACTGCCGAGCCATTTGCTCGACCGATCCAGATTGGCGCGGAACTCGCCGGTCTCGTTGACTTTGATCCAGCCGAGCATCGCGAGGCCGGTGGTTTCGATCAGCAGGGCTTGGCCGGTCGACTTCGTGATGCTCGTCTCGGCCCCCGCCACGGCCCCGTCTTTGTCTTGCTTCTTCGCCAGTTTTTTCAGCAGTGCGATCCCCTCGGCCTTCTTGCCGCGGTTGATCAGCGCGTTCGCCACGAGGCCGAGGTAGTAGGAATCGGTGCTCCATTTGCCCTCTTGGGCGAGGGCGTGGATCGCGTCAATTTCCTTCGTGAGGTCGGACTGGATCGCGTCTTTGCGCTCCGATTCGGTGAGCGCCCAGACGATGTACGCGTTGGTGATTTCGACCGGGGCGTAGCCGAAGGTGTCGAGGGCGCGGGCGTTCTTCTCGAAGCCGCCTTTGCCGTCGCGGCGGCTCAGCAGGTAGGCTTTGGTGCGCGCCACCATAGCGGCGTCGACCGGGTGGACGCGGGCCATGTCGGTGAATTGCAGCAGGCCATAGGCGGTGAGGGCTTCGTGCGGCGGGGCGGTACCGCCGAACCATTCGTAGCCTTTGCGACCCGGTTCGTTCGGGACGACGCACTCGAAGCTCGTGAGCTTCGCGTAGCCTTTATCGAGTAGGTCCTTGGCCCGCTTGCTGACGTCCGGTTTGGCTTGGTTCGTTTCGTTCAAATAATCGAGCACGAGCACGTTCGGGTAGTTCGACGTGCTGGTCTGCTCGAAGCAGCCGTTGGGTTCGCGAAGCAGGCCTTCGAGCCCGGCTTGGACTTCGGAGAGCGTGTTCGGGTAGACCGCCACGCGGAGTTGCAGCGTACCGGGGACGAGCATCTCCGGCAGTTTCAGTTTGGTCCCGACGCTGGTTTCGAGAACATCCGAGTGCGATCCGGATGCGGGGAAGCCATCGGCGACGACGGTGAAGTTCCGTTCGACCGAATCGCGGTAGGCCCCGGCTTTCCCTTCCAATTTCAGACTCAGCGGGCCGTCGAGTTTGTCGGGCGTCAAACGCACAATCTTGCGACCGCCCCCGTTGGCGGGTAGTTCGACCGTCACGAGTTCGTCGCCGACGAGCTTGAGGCCCTTCGGCAAAACGGTCACTCGGCCAGTGAGCGCGCCGTCCGTATTATTGGCCCCGAGCAGCACGACGTCGAGTTTGTCGCTCGAACCGATTTCGACCGGCAGTTTCGGATCGAGCGAGAAGGGTTTGCGCACTTCGATGGTGCCGGTGATGGCGCCGATGCGGCCGTCGAGGGTGTGCCCGGCGACCAGCACGCGGTACGGATTGATGGCGTCGCTCAGGGTGAACTCGACGGTGGCCTTGCCGTTTTTCGGCGTGACCAGCACCGGCTGCCAGAGGAGCGTCTCGGCGAAGTCGGTTCGGGTGCCGTCGTCTTCGTTCGCGCTCACTTCGCGGCTGTGGGCGTACTCGCGAACCAGCAACGACGGCACGCGCGGGATCATCGATTCCATCAGCCCGACGGCGGATGCATTTTGGAAATCTTTGCCCGCGGCTTTGCCATCCGCGAGGCCGCTATTGCGCTTTTGCAGGAACGCGCCGAAGCGGTCATTGGCGGTCGGCGGAAGTTCTAAGCCGCGGTTCACCCGTTGACCGAATTCCATTTTGGGATCCAACATCGGACCATTGGCGACCTCTGGGTCGCCTTGCCGCAGTTGCTCTTTGAATTTCTTCCCTTTGTCCGCGAATCCGCGCGCGGCCGGGGCGTCGAATTTCGGGGCCATCGCCATGCGGGCGAACGGCTTGGCGGGACCAGCGCCGATGCCGCCCGGACCGGCGAACGGCGCGGGGGCCGGCATGCCGGGCATGGCGACTTCCGCGACGTCGATTTTATCGTTGCCGGGAGCTTGCATTTTCAAGTCGACTCGGCCGGCTCGATCCCCCGGTGCCCCATCCCACAGGGCGGGATCCATCGGCTTGTTTGCCTCCATCGACCTCGCCCGGTCGTCGGACGCCCTGCTCGCGGGCTTCGGGGCCACCGCCGCCATCGAGCGCCAGGCGTCGTTGTCGCGGCCGGTCCACGCGGCGACGCCGCTGAGGAACCCGGCCAGCAACAGCAGTGCGAGCGAGCCCCAACCGAGCGAGCGTCGCTCCGATGCCCCGGCGCGGAAGGCGAGGGCGCGGGTCGTGAAGAACGCCCCGGCCAAGCCGATGAGCGGGATCAAGAACAGCGGCAGCGAGTTCCGCCGATTTTGGAGCGAGCCGTCGTACGCCTCGAGTTCGACCGCTTCCTTGCCGAAGTCGTTCAACTTGACGACGTACAATCGGTCGGCATTTTGCAAATCCGCCTCGGGGTTGCCCGTGTTCAGCAAGGTGAATTGCTCTCGTTCGGCGGCTTCGAGGTCGAGCAGGCTCGTCTCGTATTTCGGCCAGTATTCGTCGAAGACTTTGCGCACAGAAGTCCGCCAGCCGGTCGGGATTGGCCCGGCGGTCGCGGCGACGAGTAGCAGTTTCTCGGCGTCCTCGGCCGGGACGGTCTTGCGGAATTCGGCCGGGGCCTGTTCCGCGAAGCGCCGCCAGCCTTGTGTGCCGAGCAGCAGGTCGAGCGACTCCCCGGCCTTCGGGTGCTTCGTCAGCAAAAAGTCGGCGTGTTCGAGTTCGTCCCCTTTTTGCACTTCGCCCGATAGCAAGAAGTGCGTCGGCAGCAGGCGTTCGGTCTTTTCGTCGGCCA
>JAYSYN010000094.1:0-49666 GCA_043727575.1 Fimbriiglobus sp. | reverse complement strand
GTGATTTCCTGGGCGTGCTCCACGAGGGCTTGGGCGTCGGTGCGGTTCCCTTCGGCGGGGGCCGGGGTGGCGCTTTCCTTTTTGACGACGGGCCCGGCCGCGGTCCGTTCCGACTCCTCGCGGGTCTCGGTTTCGAACTTCTCCTGCGCTTCGGAGACCAACTCGCTCCCCGCGAGTTGGGCCGAATGGCGCATCCGCGTCTGTTCCAAGTTGAGGATGGACTCGGCCGCCGCCATGACGATGGCCACGTCCCGGTTTTTCAGTTGGCCCTTCAGCGCGAGCACGGCCTCGAACACGACGTCGCTCCAGATACGGCCGCGCTCGCGCACCGATCGCGGAATTTCCGGCGGCTCGGGCGTTTCGGCGGGTGCGTCCTCGAAGTGCGCGGCGATGTGGGCACGGCGCTGGGTGGCTGTCATGGTTGAATTCCGTTAAGTTAAACTCGGTACACTATTATGAGCCACGATCCCGCAGATGTCAAATGGGTCGGGTGAAAAATGCGGAAGAAAGTGGAGCTGTTTTCCGGTGTCGCCGAAGGCCGGCCGCGATGCTGGCGTCGGGCGCGGTGATTTGCTCGACCCGCGTCAGATTCTTCGCCCCAAAGGGGCCGTCTTACCCGACGTCGGCCCCGTTGGGGCGAATAGAAAAAAGACCACTACGAAAACGTGAAGACGACACTTAGAGCGGATATCACGTTTTCGTAGCGGTCCTGTTTTCTCTTCGCCCCAACAGGGCCGACTTTTACAGCCCAGGGCGGGAGCCCTGGGAACCAAGTTCCCATTCTCTTCGCCCTGAAGGGGCCGACGTCGGGCAAGACGGCCCCTTCAGGGCGAAAAAGAGAGTCGTCGGTACCTGGGGCTTCCGCCCCAGGCTATATAAGTCGGCCCCTTTGGGGCGAAGAATCGGCGTGGGTCGAGAAGATCACCCCGCATTCGATGCCGGCCGCGATGCCGGTGGAGTCCCCGCAACCCGCCGCCCGGCTCCTAAAACTCGTAATGCAACCGTAATGTGCCGATGGCGACGGGGCCGCGGTCGCGGTTGTAGCCGGGGTGGTTGACGCCGGTGAAGCCGAGGCCGACGACCAACCCTTTTTGCAATTGGAAGTTGTAGTACGTCTCGAAAATCTGCTCCGGACCGTAGTTCAAGCGGCCATCGCCGACGATGAAGCCGACGCCGCCGGCCGCGAGGTAGTCGCGGTGCGCCCCGGACAATCCGTTGAAGAGCAGGGCGAAGCCGAGTTTGTCGTCTGGGCGCTTCCAGCGCGTCCCCTTGATTTGCAAACCGATGCTCGCGGTGCGGTCGATCTCGGTGAAGGCCCACGATTCGGTCTGACCGTCGTTCCAACCGAGCCGGCCGAATAAGCCGAGGTCGTCGGTCAATTCTTGTTCGGCGGTCATGCCGAAGCCGTACTTGATGCGGTACGCGCGGGTCGCTTGGATGTCCGGGATACCCTCGGGTTGTAGCGCCGCCGTTTGCAGAGCGAGCCGATAGCTGCCCATGTGGGCGTTGTTCAGGTACGCCAGCACGGCCACCGAACCGGGGCGGTCGGCGATTTTGAAGCGGCGCTCGACCTCGAACGTGTTGGCGTTGGCGCGTAGGATTTGCGGGTCGAACGCGGCCCCGTTGGCCACGGCCGGCTCCGCGAAGATGCCGTAGCGGAACGACCAATCTTTCGTGTTCCACTCGGCCGCGCCGCCGTAGGTGTAGCCGCGCACGTTGGCCGGGTAGTCCCAAGCGCCGTTGTACATGAGGCCCCAGTTCAGGAACTGCGTGCGCGGGTCGTGGCTGTAGGCGTTGTCGTCGAAGACGTCGCCGGCCGACATTTTGCCGACGCGGATCGTGATGCGATTCACGTCGACCATGCCGCCGAGGGCGTTCGGGCCTTCGTCGATCTTTTCCTGTTCCCCGCCGAGGCCGATGGTCTGTTTCCAGTACAAGCGCGCGATGTACGGGGTCGGCTGCGGGGCGCCGGTGCGCGTGGCCTCGCCGTTGGGGAAGCCGCCGAAACCGACCGAGCCGTTGACGGGGTTGCCGATGCCGCCACCGGCCGCCAGTTCGGGGTTGAAGTAGACTTCGCTATTTTCGAACAGCCGCGCGCCGAGGAAGAGGGTCGTGGTGGCCGTGGTCCGGTATTTGCGGCTCGGGTCGAGGCTGAAATCGCCTTGATACGGCGAATGGAACGGGAGGTTTCCTTGCGGGATCAGCGTGGTTTGGCCGTGGATGTTGTACCACGCGGGGGCGGCGTCTTTCTTCGGGGCGTCTTTGTCCTTCGCGGTTGCCGTGCTCGGGTTCTCGCCCTCCGTCACCGGCGCTTGCCCGGCGGCGCCGGCTGTGCAAAGCAGAACGCCGACGAGGGCGCAGCGGTAGGAGTTTCCGAGCACGCGCAGGATCCCCGATAGCGATTGCTTCCGGGGGTACCCGGGGCGCGGGGAAATGTCAACCCGAAGTGGTCAGCGGTCAGCGGTCGGCGGATGCGCCGACAGATTTCGGCACCGAAAGGTGGAATCGGCAGAAAAGGTTAGTGCACCACTTACACTCGGCTTGGGGTAGTCACCCACCGGACGGATCGGTATCGGTCGATGCGAACCGATCTCTCTCCACTGTCTTGTGTGCCCGATGCGCTCCACCACGCCCCGTGGCCGATTGTCGGCTATTGCCGGTTTGTTCCTCTTGGCCGGTATCGCGCAGGGCCAACCGGTTCCGGAATCGGCGAGCCCACCCGCACCCATCGCAAAGACTGAGGAGCCGGTTGCGGTACCGCCGCCCGCCGTCGCGAAGGCGGTGGAGGGGACACCCTTAAACGATTATTGGCGGAACACGCTCCGCTTCGAATCGCCCGACAAAAGCTTCTCGCTGTTCGTCGGGGGCCGCTTCCAATTCGACGGCGTCTCGTATTTGACCACCCAAACCCTCCGGGCGAACGTGCCGGGGACAAACGCGTTGGAAGACGGGGTTTCGTTCCGGCGCATCCGGCTCGACGTGGGCGGGACGATCTACGAGAACATCGACTTTTACGCGCAGGTCGACTTCGCCAACGGGTTCTTGACGTCTCCCTCCGGGGGGCGGCTCACCAACTCCACCTACCCGACCGACATGTGGGTGACGTTCAAAGATCTACCGTTCGTGGGGAACGTGCGCGTGGGCAACCAAAAGCCGCTCTACTCGTTCGAGCACATGACCAGCAGTCGATTCCTGACCTTCCTCGAACGATCGCTCGGGTACGACGCGTTCGCGGAAGGGTTCAACAACGGCTTCCAGCCGGGGATCACGGTGTTCGACACCTACCTCGAGAAGCGGGGCACTTGGGCCGCCGGCGTGTTCAAGAGCACGCGCAGCCCATTCGGGTGGAACGTCGGCCGCAACGAGGTGGAAGTCAACGGTCGGGCGACCTACTTGCCGGTGTACGAGGACGGCGGGCGGCGGTTGCTCCACGTCGGCGTGGGGGCGGCGCACCGCGATCTCGACGACGCGCAAGATCGGTTCCGCGCCCGCTTCGACGCGCGGAACAGCCCGAGCACGTTCTCCAGCTTGCTCGCCGATACCGGCTTGTTTTTCGGCAGTCGGCAGCAACTCCTCGTGCCCGAATTGGCGGCCGTCTGCGGGCCGTGGTCGCTCCAAGCCGAAGCCTACACCAGTTGGGTCGAAGGGGCGACGACGGAAAACCCGGACGGTTCCCGCCTCGCCCCGCAAGGGACGGTCTTCTTTTGGTCAACGTATGCGGAGGTCGGCTACTTCCTCACGGGCGAGCACCGGGAATACAACAAGGAATCGGCCACGTTCACCCGCGTCGTGCCGAATCGGCGGCTCGCTTGGAAACGGGAGGGGTTCACCGGCCCCGGCGCCTGGCAGGTGGCCGCGCGGTACAGCTACCTCAACTTGAATTCCGCGGGCATCACCGGCGGCAAGGCCCACGATCTGACGCTCGGGCTGAACTGGTTTCTCAACCCGAATATGAAAGTGCAGTTCAATTACTTCCTCACCGCCCGCGATGCTGCCGGGACGGTCGGCGACGGCTTGATCCACGGCTTCGCCTCGCGGTTGGCCATCGATTGGTGAGACCTCGCGGGTTCGATCGCTCACCAATGGGCGTTCGGTCCCACCGGGACGGCGATTTCGGCGCTGGTGGCGTCCCATTCGGTCCAGCCCAGCGGCGGGCCCTCGTCGTGGAAGGGCTTCAGCAGTTCGTCGAACTCGGCGAGGTCCCTCAGCAAGTTGAAGCGGTGCTGGACGCCCTTCGGTAGTCGGAGGGCCTTGGTGTACCACGACGCGACCTTGCGGAACATCGCGCAGCCGAAGGTTTCGCCACGCCAGTCGCAAAGGCGCACGAGGTGGGTCCGCATGAAGTGCAAGCGGTCGGCGTAGGTCGCCCGTTCGCCGGGGTCGCCGGTGCGAATCCACGAGTCGAGTTGGCGGAAGAACCACGGGTTGGACAGTGCCCCCCGGCCGATGGCGATGCCGTGGCAGCCGGTTTCCTCGATGATCTCGGCCGCGTCTTTCAAGCTGCGCACGTCGCCGTTGCCGAAGACGGGGATGCGATCCACGGCTTCGACCACGGCGCGGATACCGTCGCGATTCACCGTCCCGCCGAAGCCCTGTTCGCGCGTGCGGCCGTGGATGGTGATCGCGGCGACGCCGACCTGCTCGAACTCCCGCGCGAAGCCCGGCGCCGTGAGGTTGGCGTCGTCCCAGCCGAGCCGCATCTTCACGGTGACGGGGATCTTCACCGCATCGACGACGCGCCGCACGAGCTTCACCGTGGTACCCGACGTATCGCACATCATGGCGGAGCCGCCGCCGACGCGGACGACCTTGCGAACCGGGCAACCCATGTTGATGTCGACCATCGTGGCGCCGTAGTCTTCCAGCCACTTCGCGGCGTCGGCCATTTCGTCGGCGTTCCCCCCGAAGATTTGCACGCTCAGCGGGCGGTCGTCCGGCCCCGTGACGAGCAAGTCGAGCGTCTTTTTCGATTGCTCGAGTATGGCCCGAGCATTGACGAGGTCGGTGGTGCAAAGGCCGACGCCGGGGATCTCGCGGACGGACCGTCGGAACGGGTAGTTGGTGTACCCGGCCAACGGAGCCAAGGTGAAGCGCGACGCCAGCCTAACCCCGCCGATGCGGATGGGTTCGCGGTAGAACAGCGGTGGCGCGGGTACGGTCGGGGCGGGCGAAGTCGTCATGGACTGATTGTATCGGCACTTGAATCAAGAATAACTCGCGCAGAGCCGCAAAGATTGCCAAGGACAGACAAGCAATGATCCAATTCAGACCTGTCTTACTTTTTGCGTCTTAGCGGCTTCGCGTGAGACACGGTCTTCTATCCCTTCGGCCGCGGGTATTGGAACTCCTTCTCGAATTCCTTCACCGTGTTCGGCGTCTCTTCGGGGGGCTCCTCGAAGGGGAGCGCTTTCAGGAACGCCACGAGGTCGTCCAGTTCTTCTTTCTTCAGATGGCTCGTCTTGCCGTGCTTGTCGCCGGGGTTTTGAGTTGTCAGCACATCCATCAGCGTCGCGGCCCGACCGTCGTGGAGGTAGTTCGGCAGGCGGTAGACTCCGAGAAGCGTCGGCGTGTCGTACTTCGGCCCCATCTTTTCGTCCGCCCCGAGGCCGGTGCCGACATCGTGGAGGTTGAAGGGTTTCTTCAATTGGCTGTCGGTGTAGTACGCCCCCGTGTGGCACTTCGCGCATTGCGTCTCGGCGGAGGCGAACAGCTTCTGTCCGCGTTTGGCGTCGTCGGTCAGTTTGTGCGGCGACAACCGCACCGGGAACGCATTCGTGTACAGGGCCAGCGCATCGAGGTCCTTGGAGCGCCCGGCCATCTTCTCGTCGAGGGCGATGGCCTCGAACGCTCGGCCGAGCTTCAACGGGCCGTCGCTGAGTCCCCGGCCGCGCATCAATTTGCCCCGGATGGTGTACTCGAAGTCTTGCGATTCATCCCGATCAGCACTCCAGTGCAGAGGGTGCGTGTGTGCGAGGCCGAACAGATTCGGCGTCTTGCGGTGCCCCTCCGGGTTGTGCCAGACACGGCCATCGGTCAGGCCATCGGGGTGGCAACTGGAACAGGCGATCCAACGGGCCGACCCCATCGGCGGCAGGGCGCTTTGGAATAACTCTTTGCCCCGCAGCCATTCCTTACTCCGCACTTCTTCGGTCACGGTGATCGCGGCGAGCGACTTCATATCGGCGTCGTAGATCCCCACCGAGCGGTCGAGGGTGTTGGAGATGTAGACTTCGGTGCCCGCCGGGTTCAGCCGGATGGCCCGCGGATGCCGGCCGATGCGGGTGGCCCGGCCGATGCGCTCCGCTTCGCGGTAATCGTCGTCGAAAGTCTTCGACACGTTCATGTCGTTCGTGCCGGCGTAGATCGTGTAGAGCTTCTTCCCGTCCGGGCTCAGCGCCGCTTCCCACGGATTCGTGATGACGTAGACGTCGTTGTAGGTGTCGAGGGCGATCGACCGCCGTCGCTTCTCGTCCTTCGGCTTTTCCCAAAGATCGCAGATCGAAAGTTGCGGGAAGATCGAGCCGCGGGCATCGTGCGCTTCGACCCGGCTGCGGATGTGCGAGATGTACGCCTTCGGCCGCTTCGGATGGAGCACGACGTGGCGGGCGAGATTGTCGGACCCGTATCCGGGCCAGGTGTCGGTGATTTTGCCGGACGCCAAATCGATAGCGTGGAGTTTGGTCGTGAAGAATTCGGTGACGAAAATCGACTTTTCATCGGCGGCCAAGGCGATCCCCCGGCAGTTCGGCCCGGCTTGGAATCTGCGCGTGACTTTGCGGGCGGCGATGTCGATTTCGGAAACGGTCCCGGGGTAGTCGTGCGTGACATAGGCGAACTTGCCATCGGCTGTCGTCACGACTCCGTACGGTTCGTCGTCGACCGACAAACCGAATCGGTGCCCCGCGGCCGCGTCGTAGAAGTGGACTTTGTCGTCGCCGTAGACGGTGGCCAGGAAGGTTCCCGACTTCCCGGCCCACGCGACGCCCTCGGGGTGATCGCCGCAGGGGAATTCGTGGAGTTTTTTGCGCGACTTCAAATCGACGACGCTGACGGTGCCGTTATCGGTATTGGCGACCGCGAGGAGCTTGCCATCGGGCGAAACATCGAGCAAGCTATTGGAAGCCCCGGCGGATAGCGGCGAAGCGATCAGGAGCGAAGCGATCAGCGAGCGGAGCATGGGCGATCCGGTGGGAAGAATTAGCGATGTCGCCAGCCCAAGGGCTTGCGGGAGTGGTGGTAGATGGCGATGACGCGGATGACGCCCGAGCGATAGCGGTAGAGAATCGAGTACGGGAAAATAGGAATGATCGCTTGGCGCGTTCGCCCCAGAACGATTGGAAACCGGTCCGGATGGGCGACGATTTCGCGTACCGTCGATTCGATGGCGTATTCGAGTCGTTCTGCCAAGGCGCGATCGACGGCGTCGTGAAACGCCATCGCTTCCTGAAATTCGCGGATCGCTACGGGTTTGTAGATGACCGGGTTCTCTACCATCCGAGCTTCTCCCGAGTTTGGCGTTTGACCTCTTCCCACGGTGTCCCTTCGTCGGGATTCGCATCGTCATCATCGAGGCGGAGCTGGAGGTCGGCCAAGTGCTCCGGGCTGAGTCCTGTGTACGGTACGGTCTCGAGCAGGTGTTGCTCGAGAGTCTCGTAGATCGCGACTTGTTCGTCGCGGGACAGCCGATCGATGCCGAGGGTTTGAAGAGTGACCATGGGAATTCACCTCGATGAGTTCTGCGACGGTAGACCGATATCTTATTCTACTTCTTCCCAAACTTCTTCTTCGCGTCTTCGGTGACCTTCCAAATGTGGACTTCGTAGTCCAATCCGTCTTGGCCGGTGACCTTCTTCGTGTCGTCCGGCTTCCAGTCCTTCATCGGGAAGCGGTGCGAGACGATCCGACTCCCGACTTTCAAATCGCGCAAGAGCGTCGGCCGAATGAGTTGGTTGAATTCCTCGCCCATGTACAGCATCACGACCGTCGCGTCGGCGTAGTCCTTCACTTCGAGCGCGTCCCCTTCGCGGATTTCGATTTTGTCCACCAAGCTCGCCGTCTTCACCGCCGCTTTGGATTCCTTAACGCGATCCTTGTCGAGGTCGATGCCGACGCCTTTTTTCGCCCCGGCTTTCACGCTGGCCACGACGATCCGCCCGTCCCCGCAGCCCGGCTCGAAGACCACGTCGTCTTTGGTGACCTTCGCCAATTTGATCATCTCGTCGACGATGTCGTCCGGTGTCGGCACGTAGCGGATCTCGGCTTTGTCCTTGTCCGTGTCCTTCGTGAGGTCGACCGCGACTTCGTCCCCCGCCGTGAACTGCACCGTCCGCGGCCGCGTCATCACGGTATAATTGTTCGGGCGCCAACGGGCCGTGAAGGTGTATTCGTAGCGCTTGCCCGCTTCGAGTTCGGGCGTGTCGTATTCGCGCGTCAGGCCGGTGGTTTTGGTCGGCTTGCTCTCGATGAGCAATTCGGAATCTTCCGAAGGCACCGACACTTTGATCTTCGACTTCACGGTTTTCGGTTGGATCGCGGAGGCGGGGGTCGACAGCGGCCCGGCGGCGAACGCCGCGAACAGACCCGTGCCGAGGATTGTCCAGAAGCGGGATCGCGCGAGTGGGTGCATGGGAACTCAACCTGCCGTGCCGATGGGGAATAGGAGTAATTATCGCAGAGTCGATGCCTCTTGGCAACGGACGTGCCTCGCTCTTCGATAATCCCGGAGGGCGACTTCTGGCTGATTGCTGATCGCTGACAACTGTCGCATTTAAAAAGTTGGGAATCGAAACAGCATTCCGCGATCAGCAAAACACCGACCTGTTCGAGCGCCCGCGGATGCGGTTGCAACCCTTCGCGGCGTCGGGTATTGACCGATGATCCACGGTTCCGGAGACGATGGGCATGTTCAGAACAATCGCCTTGGGACTGATGACTTTGACCGGCACAGCGTTGGCCTCGGATCCTGTGCCCCCAGCCGAACCGAAGAAGCTTTCCACCGAACTCGACGCCCTGCAAAAAGAGCGCAAAGCCGCCCAAGACGAGGCCGTCGCCGACCCGACAGGCGGGGATCGGGTTAAGCTGCGAGCCCAATTGCTCGAAATGATCCGCTTGCTCGGCGAGAAGAAAAATCCGGAGATTGTCCCCGTCAAACCGAAGGAGGTGCCTGAATCGCCCAAAACGAAATTCGAGCTTCCCGAAAGCGGCGCGATCGACACCCTGCGGATGGCTCAAAATTTGTACAAAGCCGGCGACCTCGAAGCCGCTCGGTTGGCCTTTAAACAACTCGAAGAAAAAGCCGGCACCGAGGATCGGCTATTCGTGCAGTACATGCTGGCCAGTTGCTTGCGGAAGCAGGGCAAGTCGTCCGAAGCGGCCGTACTGTACCGCGAAGTCGCGGAGGCCAAAGACGACGCCTTTCTGAAAGAATCGGCCCTGTGGCAGCTCTCGATGCTGAAGTCGAGCCAAGAACTTGAGTCGCAACTCGAACAATTGCGCTCACGCAAGAAAACCCGCTGAAAATGTTGAAGAATCCACACCCCCATTCCAACCCGGCGGCAATTCCCGTGTTAGAAGAAGTTGTCTCCGCCACGGCGGAGGCGGTAAAACTGTCTCTCCTGTCGGAGCTCGGCGACCTCGATCCCGAATGGATGGATCGTTTCGCCATCCGCGTGGGTAAACTGGAGGCGGCGTGGTCGAAGTCGACACCCGTGCAGAAGTTACGACTCCGGGAGTCTTTCGAGGCCCTCCGCGACGCCGTGACGCGATTGGTAGAAGCGGGCGAAGACTGGATGCGCCTCGCCGAGCCGCAGCTCGAGCTGAGCGTGCGGTTGCAGCGTCTGCGGTTGGCGTATTGTTTGCTGTAGTCGGATCGGTACCTACACCCGGGCGAAGACACCATGGCCGTATCCTTCCCAGCTTTGTTCGCCGCCGCGCTGCCACCCGGACCCCTAGCCCCCTCGACCGAGACGGGCATCTCGACCAACTCCCTACTCCCGCAAAGCACCTTCAGTTCCGCGTTGAATAGCGCGATTCAGCAGTCGAATCCGACAGCGACGCCACAGACGGCCGCGAATACCACCATTGTTCCTGGGACCACCCCAGCCGCATCCACGACTCCTGCCGTGGCAACGCCGTCCCTCGCGGGGAATTTTGGCGATGCCATCGCCGCAGTTCTATCCACGGCGGTCACCGCTCCCGCCGTAGCGACGACGGTGACCACGGTGAGCTCGATGCAAGTCGCTGCGAGTCCGACCTCGCTCGCCGAGACGGTCGTGAAGGTGCCGGTGCCGAATCTCCCAGTTTCCGAGCAAGACACGAGCCGGACCCAACAACTGCGGTTTCAGTTCTCGGGCGCGACCCGGGGCCCCCGAGCCGCAGTCGCTAAGCCGACCGTAGGAGCGACCTCAGCGGCGAGTGCGACGAAATCGCCCGCCGCAGAAGCGAACGCCGTTGCGTCCGGCGCGACTTCAGCCGTCGCCCCGACGCTGCCATCGATCCCGCAAGCCACCGTCGCCGACAGTGGCCGGATCGCCTCGCAGGTGCAGGCCACGGCACTCACGAATCCTCAAGTGGTCGATCGCGGCTTGGCCCTACCGACCGCGCTGCCGCAGTTGGGATACGGCGCGGAGCGCCCGCCCGTGCTCGCGGCGGCCGAAACAACCGCAGCTCCGCCCGTCGCCTTGGGAAATCGTCCCGGAGCGTCCTCGGATCGCGTCGCCACCGCACAGATCGCCGCCGAACAACTCCGCCCGGCTCCGGTCCCAGTGACCAAAGGCTTCGCCCCGATCTTGGCATCCTCCACTGCCGATACATCGGCTACGCCCGTTGCGTCGATATCCAAGCCGATTCTCGCCGCCCCGACGCAGCCGGTAACGACTGCCGCAACGTCCGTGGCCGCGACGATCCCGAAAACGACCGCCCCGATTCCCGCGGCATTGGCCCAATCGACCGCAAGCCTGCCGAACCCGGTCGTCCCACCCGTGCGTGTCGAAACCGCCCCGCCGATTCCAACGGCGTCCATCGTACGAATCACCCCGGCCGTCCCAGGAGCCGACCTTCCCCTGCCGACCCGCGATCTCGACTCCCCGGCGACGAACTCCGTGATTCCTCAGCCGATCTTGAGCGCGAGTCCCGCCGGGCCGAATGCTGTTGACCGACCGACAATCGGCGTGAAAACCGACGTCCCATCGGCGCCGGAACAAATTGCCCAGAGTGTCGTTTCGCAGGTTAGGGTGTTGAACAATCGCGAATCGGTCGAATATTCGATACGGCTCGACCCGCCCGATTTGGGGCGCGTGCAGATCCGGCTGATCTCGACCGGCGACACCCTCAGCGCCCACGTCACCGTGGCGACCGACGCCGTCCGGCAGATGATGGAAAGCCAGCTGCCGGAACTCCGGCAGCGCCTCGAACAGGCCGGGGTGAACGCGACCCAGATCGATGTGAGTACGCAGACCCCCGGCCAACAAGCCGGGTCGGGGGACGGGAACTCGCGCTGGCAGGACGCCCACCAGGAGTACCCCTTCTTCCGGTCGCCCGATTTGCCCCCGGCCCAACCGCGGTCGCGGATCGCGGTCGGGTCCGCCGGCAGCGGCAGCCGATTGGACGTGACGGCGTGAATCTTCCTCTCATCACTGCGGAGCTTCGGAAATGAGTGCGATCAGCGGCGCGACGTCGGCGAGTTTCAATCAAGATCAATTCTTGCAATTGCTCGTGGCGCAGTTGCAGAACCAAGACCCGAGCAACCCTGTCGAAAGCAAAGAGTTCATCGCGCAACTGGCCACGTTTTCGCAATTGCAAGGGATTCAATCCCTCAACGTGACCTTCTCGCAGTCGCTGAAGTTGCAGCAGCTCACGCAGGGCACGAGCCTGATCGGTAAGACCGTCGATTACAACCTCCCCGGCGGCGGGGCGAGCCTCACGGGCAAAGTCGATTCCGTTTCGGTCCAAGATGGTAAGTATTCGCTCGTCATCGGGACGGCGAAAATCGGATTGGACCAAGTCACGACCATCCGCTGATTCATCGGATTCCGACCGACTCACACACCGCGATTCACACCGAGGATTCGAGAATGACTCTGGCAGCACTGTTCAACGGTTCGAGCGGTTTGCTCGCGAATTCGGCCGCGCTCGACGTCGTGGGGAACAACCTCGCGAACTTGAACACGACCGGGTACAAATCCCAGCGGGTCTTGTTCAAGGACCAACTGTACCAAACCTTGAGCACCGGCTCGGTCGGGTCGGCCGGCAACGGCGGGACCAACGCGATCCAACAGGGCTTCGGCGTCGGCGTCAGCGGCATCGAATCGAGCTTTTTGCAAGGGGCGATCAACCCGACCTCGCGCCCCCTGGACGCGGCGATCCAAGGCAAAGGTTTCTTCGTCCTCCGGAATAGCACGGGGCAAGTCTATTCCCGCTCCGGCGCCTTCGACATCGACGCCAACGGATTCTTGGTCGACCCCACGACCGGCTACTTCGTCCAGCGCAACGGCACTGTCGGCGACGCCGGCGGGCCGACACCCGGCTTCCAAATTCCGGGGAACAACAACATCAAACTCCCGTTCGGCGTCGGCGTCCCCGGCGTCGCCACGGCGAACGTGAACTTCCAAGGGAATCTCAGCTCGACGCTCCCCGTCGGCGGCACGTTCAACGCCGGCATCCAAGTGTTCGACTCGCAAAGCCAATCGCGCGTTCTCACGGTGACCTTCACCAAGACGGCCCTCAACACCTTCTCGGCGAGTGCTAGCATCGTCGGGGGCACCGCGACCGTCCCGCCGACGCCGGTCGTCTTCGACACCAACGGCTTGCTGCAGTCCCCGGCCAGCTTGGCCGTCGCCATCTCCGGCATCCCCGGGGCCGCGGCGCAAACCATCAACTTCAACCTGGGCACGCCCGGCACGGCGACCGGCCTCTCTCAGTTCGGCGGCTTCTCCACCGCCCAAGCCGTGACGCAAGACGGCACCGGTGCGGGGACGCTCACCAGCGTCTCGATCGACAACGAAGGGATCGTCCAAGGCCAGTTCACCAACGGCAGCGTCATCGCCGTCGCGCAGTTGGCCGTCGCCGCGTTCAACAACGACGGCGGGCTGATCCGCGCCGGGAACAACTACTACACCGAAGGGGCCGCGTCGGGTCAGCCGTTGATCGGGGTGGCGGGCAGCGGCGGCCGCGGGTCGATCCAAGGCGCCGCGCTCGAGGGATCGAACGTCGATATTTCTAACGAATTCACCAAACTCATCGTGGCCCAACGGGGCTTCCAGATCAACGCCCGCGTCATCACCGCCGGGAACGAGACGCTCCAAGAATTGGCCAACATCATCCGGTAATCCGAGATTCCACCGGGCCGGCCGGCATCCCGTCGACGGGTACGGCCGGCTCTTCCATTTCCAACGCATCCATGGGCTCGCTCAGCAGAGCCATCGACCGCACCCCGGTGGCGTCGGTCGTCACCGCGACGGTTTGCCCATCGACTTCGACCAAGTGGACGGCGCAGCGGGCGTCGAGCGCGACGCTCGATTTTTTCCGCAGCCGGGCCGAGCCGGTGGCGTCCGCCCCGGCGACGCGGTTGATCCGGCGCGCCCAGAGCAAGATACCCCCGCAGATGACGAGCGTGAGAGCGAGCAAGCCGACGAGGCGGAACAGCAGGCCCATCGCGTCCGGCGGAGCCGGTGCCGTGGGCGGGGAATAGCCTTCGACGAGGGGTTGCGCGCACGCCGGGCCCGCTAGGGCCAGCGACGCGGCGAATCCGAGCAGGAACCGCGCGGCGCTCACGGCCGCTTCCCGCCGCGCGGCGGCAACAGCGACTTGATCCGCACGGCGAAGCGGTCGTCGACGACGACGACTTCCGCCGTGGCGAAGGGGACGCCGCGGACCATGAGCTGGATCGGTTGATCGACCGGTTCGCTGAGTTCGACCACGGCGCCGGGCCCGAGGCGCAGGATCTCGCCGATCGGCAACGTCGTGTGGCCGAGTTGCGCCGAGATTGTGATCGGCACGTCGCGCAGGAAATCGAGCGAGGCGTTCGAGGTCGACCCCGGCTGCGGGAGCAGTTGGGCGAACTCGGCCATCTTGGCCAAGATTTCTTTGACGTCGACGGCGTCGGGCGTCGGGGTGTCCGCGGTGGTGGGCATCAGGCTGTTCCTTCCGCGCCGGGGCGGGGGTCGTCGGGCGTCGGCTCGTGGGCGAACACTTGCACCGCTTGGCGGCTGCCGCGCGCCCCCGGCCAGACACGGAATTTCTTAGTGCCGCCGACAGTCGCTTCCAGCGGATCGTCCACCTTCTGGTTGAGCATCACCAAATCGCCCGTGCGCAACCGGACCAAGTCGAACAGGGTGAGGTCGGCCGTGCCGAGCACCACGGCCAAATCGACGTTCATCTCCCCGACCAGGGTTTCGATCAGCCGGCGGTTCGTCGGCGATTGCGATTGCACCCGCGCCGCGACCGGGGTCGCCAGCGCTTCGAGCCACTCCGACTTTGGCAGCAGCAGGTGGAAGCCGTGATCGCCGAAGGGCGTCTTGAGGGTGATCTCGGACACGAGCAGCGGTTCGGTCGCGGGGAGCCGCCAGAGTTGGCCGACGAGCCCCGTCGGCCCGACGGACAACCGAAGCGGTTGCGGCAGCGGCCACGCGACTTGCAGAGGCGGGATGAGCAACTCGCGGACGAAATATTCGCACAGCGTCGATTCGAGATTCGTCAACTCGCGGTCCGCCGGCAGCGCGGTCGGCGATTCGTTCATCAACCCGGCGAGGATGGCCAAGAGCAGTCGGCGCGGGAACGCCGCCAACAGGGTGTCGAAGGGGTCGACGTTGATCGTCAACCCGGCGACACTCGTCCCGAAACGCGGCAGGGCCAGCCCGGCCGGAATCACTTCCGGCGGGCCGGCCGAAAGCTCGGTTTTGAAGGGCAGGAGCTTGGCCCAAATGGGCGCGGCCAGCCGGCACGATTCGGCGAGCCACGCCACCGCCTTGCGGATCAGCTCGTCCGGCGGGGGCTTTCGGAAATCGAAGGGTCGTTCGCTCATTGCACTACGTATTCCTCGAACAGCACATTGATGAGGTGGCCGTGGCCATCCGGGTACAACAGGTCCTCGAAGCGTTCGAAGATCTCCCGTTGGAGCCGGGCCACCCCCGCCGTGCCGCTGACGTCCTTGAGGGTTTTACCAGCCACGTGGCCGATCATCCAGCTTTTCATCGCGGCTTTCATTTTCGCCACGTGCTCGGTCGCTTCTTTTTCTTGCTCGGCATCGACGAGCAAGACGATCTTGAGTTTCAGATAGCGGGTCATCCGCTCTTCGGACAGATTCACCACGACATCGCCGAAGGGGATGGTCGCGGACTTCACCGGGCCGTGTTTCTTCGGCTCGGCTTCGGCTTTGGACTTGCCCATGAGGGCGGGCACGTTGACCACCATCGGCGCCGCGGCCCCCGCGCCGAGCGCGAGGACACAGACGAGGATGAGGGGCAATTTGCCCTTCTTTTTCGGGGCGACGGCGGGGGTCGGAGCGGGGGCGGCATCGGCCATGGTGAAGATCCTTCGGGGGCGCGGGACGGCGAACGAAATCGCGTCCTTGCGACACCGGGGAATCCTTCCCCAAACCCCCTCCGAACCGGTCGGGGAGGTTTGTAACCGAGAACGAACGGCGGGCACAAGCCCGATTGCATCACACCGGGAAGCACGGCTTCTCGCCGATTGCCGATTCGATTCCTGACATCTCGAAAGCGACAGTTGTCAGCGATCAGTTTTCAGCATTCAGCCAGAAAGTCGGCCCCGCATCAGCGGGTCGGAGCCGTCGGCTCGCAACCGTCGCACGGGGCGGCTTTCGATCCCGCCCCGAGTTTGAACCGGCCGCCGGTTTGGAGGATCGCATCGGGTTCGCCGATCAGCGTGCGGCTGACCTCGTGGCAGATGTACCTTTGGAACAGCGCCGGCGAATCGAGCGACAGTTCGGTCGCGAAGCTGTCGTCCTTCCCGATGGCGCTGTTGCGGATCCGCGGCGGCAGCGGCCGCGCTTGCTGGCGGTAGTACGTCCGGATCTTGTCCGCGAGGGCGGCATCGGTGGTGTCCCAGAGGCCGTCGACCGAAGCCACGACCTTCCCTTGTGCCGGCGAGACCGCTTGGATCACGACGCCGATGCGCGGTCGGGGGTAGGGCGAGTAGTGCGTGATCGTCCCGTGGATCACGACGTCGGCCCGCGTTTCTTTGGCGATCTCCCAGAGCACCGTTTCGTCGAAGACGCCGTTCTGATGCACGCCCGTCGAGAGGCGCTGCAAATGTTCGGGAGTCGCGGCGACGACTTCGAATCGTCCGAGCCGCTGGAGTTCCGAAGTCAACGCCGACTGCATTTCTTCGCCCGAGCGCGTGTACGCCGATTCGTTCCGCAATGGCAGCACGAGCACGCGGGACACGCCTTTCCAGTCCCATCCTTCGAGGTGGTACTGGCTCGCCGTCGTCTGCGCGGCCGGCGGTTCTCGGAACCGCGGTAACCGCTCGACCAGCTTGCACCCGGCCGCGAGGGCCAGCATCAGCACGAATAGGAGAAGCCGTTTCACTTCTTCCCCTCCGGAGCTTTGAGCAGTTTTTCGAGCGCGTCGATGATCAACTTCAGCGTCTCCGTTTCGTCCGCTTCCACTTGCTGCACCCGCAGCTTCAAGGCTTGGATATCTTTCCGAAGACCCGCGATTTCGGCCCGGGCCTTCGTCACTTCGATCGCCGCGGCATCCACGTCTCGGAGGCTCTCCGCGATAGCTTGTTCCCGCTCGAGCGCTTTCGCTTCGAGGCTCCGCACGCGGGCTTGCAAGACTTTATTTTCCGACGTCGCTTCGTCAGTGCGGCGGATCAATTCCGCGGCGCGATCCATCGCCGATTCGCCCGGTGCCAAATTCAAAATCGCGCCGGTCGCCGTCGGCCGGGGCAACTGGTGCGGGTCGCCCAGCGCGATCGCCGGCGGCAGCGGGGCCGGGGCGACCGCCACCGACGGCGGAGGGGACAGCGGCAACGGCGTGGGCGACGGCAACACCGGCGGCAGGTTGGTCGGCGGAGCCGTCGCGCCCGCGGTCACGATCCCCGTCTTCTCCGGGTCCGGCTTCGGAGTCGCCGTGGTAGCGCCTTTCGCGGCCGTCGGAGGAGTATCGAAGCGCCCCTTGGAATTTTTGACCAAGTAAGCGCGGTAGGCATCGTTCGAGTCGTTGGAATCGTCGCGCAGCAGTTGGCAACCCGTGGAAAGCGGGGCGAGACCGACCGCGGCGAGAAGCCCGATCACGGCGTGGCGATTCAAGGCGACCTCCTATCGATTCAAGGGTATTCGCACCGGATGCGAATCTTTTCGCCGCAGCGGCAAGTGACGTCGATCGCGCGGATGACGCCCTCCTCGCGGATCAACTGGATTTTCGGCTCGTGGCCGTGCCCCGCGTGGATCGGCGCGCCGACGCGCACGGTCTCCCCGGACACCTTGACGCGCTGGCCGACGACGATCGGCTCGCTAGTTTCGCTCTGGTTCATGGGAACCCGATCCCCCGATTTGCGGGCCTTATGCCGGGCACCGGCGGATTTGTCAACCGCACGGTGGGATCGAAATCCACCTTTCCGAAATGACCTAGTTTCCCCATCCGCTATCCCGTACCGTTGGCGTCGGTCTCTCGCCGCGCGGAAAGGTCGAACATGGTCGTTGCCGGAACGGATCTGCTCCACCCCACGGCCCTCATCGGGCCGGGCGTCGTTTTGGCCCCGGATGTGCGCGTCGGGCCATTCGCGATTTTGGACGGCGCGATCCACCTCGGAACGGGTTGCGTCGTCGGGCCGCACGTCCACATGCTCGGCGCGGTCGCCGCCGGGGCGAACAACCTGTTCCACACCGGTTGCGTCATCGGCGACGCGCCGCAGCACACGGCGTACGCCGGCGAAGCCACCCGCGTGGAAATCGGCGACGGCAACACCTTCCGCGAGTACGCGACGGTCCATCGGGGGATGCCGGCGACCGGCAAAACCGTCATCGGGGACAATAATTTGTTCATGGTCAGCAGCCATGTCGCCCACGATTGCCGGGTCGGGAATCGGACCATCTTCGCGAATAGCGCCGTGATCGCCGGGCACGTCGAAGTGCACGACGGGGCGTTCCTGTCGGGGAACACGGCGGTCCACCAGTTCTGCCGCATCGGCCGGTTGTCGATGCTCGGCGGGACGACGGCCGCGACGCAGGATTTGCCGCCGTTTTGGATCGTGCAGGGGATCAACATCGCCCACGGCATCAACGTCGTCGGCATGCGGCGGGCTGGGATCGCGAACGCGGAAATCCAAGCGGTGCGGCGGGCGTACAAACTGATCTGCCGCAGCGGGCTGACCATCGGCGCGGCGGTGGCGCAGGCGGAAGCGGCCGACGGGCACCTGCCCGCGGTGCGGGAACTCGTGGAGTTTATCCGCGGCACCAAGCGCGGCATCGTCACGGGGCAGGCCCGAGGCGCGGATGAATAATCTGCGCCGGTGGATGGCGATCCCGCTGTCGCTCCGTTGGGCCATCGTCGTTTGGATCGCGCTGATCGCGGGCGTGCTCTCCCGCGTGGCGTTCTCCGGTTCGACCGTCCAATCGGTCGTGCCGATTTACATGCTGGCCGGGGAACGCTGGTGGAACGCGGAACCGCTGTACGCCCCGCCCCCGGGGACGATGGACGTCTTCCGCAATCCCCCGGGTTTCGCGGCGCTCTTCGCCCCGCTCAGTCAATTGCCGATCCGGTTAGTGGCGTTGGCTTGGCGCGCCCTCGGGATCGGCTTGCTACTCCTCGGATTGCGACGATTCCTCGCCGCCGTAAACCCGGTGCCCTTGCCGCCGCGCGCCGCGGCGACCGTTTGGATCACCGCGGCCTTCCTCGCGCTGCCCGCCTTCAACAACGGCCAAGTGAACACGTTCATCGCGGTCGCGGCCCTGCACGGCATCGCCTCGGCCATCCGCGGCGGTTGGTGGGCGGCCTCCGGCTGGTTGATGTTCGCCACGTCGTTGAAAGGGTACCCGATCGCGCTGGCCGGTCTCGCGGCATTGCTCGCCCCGACGCGGCTCGGTTGGCGGATGCCGGTGGTGTTATTCGCTCTGCTGGCGTGGCCATTTGCCATCCGAAATTCCGAGTATGTCGTCGAACAATCTTCCGAGTTTTGGCGCGTCGCGCAGGTCGATGATCGGATTCAAGCGCCGCTCGAACGGACGATGCGCGGTTGGACCTACCCCGTGCGAATCGCGACGGGCCACTGCGTGGGGCACGGGCCGATGCAACTCGTCGCGGCGGGCACGGGGCTCGCGCTCGCGGCCCTGGTGCTGCTCGCCGCGCGGCGGATCGGCGCGACACCGGGACTCTACGGCCGCACGCTCATGCTCGGCCTTCTTTGGATGGTGCTCTTCGGCCCGGCCACGGAGTCGAACACCTATTCGATCCTCGCGCCGGTCGGTTGGTTGCTGGTCGGAGTTCGACTCCCCCGCGCGGCGCGATTCGCCGCGGCGCTCGGGCTTGCCCTGCTGGTGGCCGGCGTGTTGCGCGGGGCGTTCCCGCAGGATCCGGAAATATCGATGTCGTCGCTCCAGCCGATCGGCGCATTTCTGCTCTTGGGCGTCGCGGTCTGGGAGTTGACGTTCGGGTCGCCCCGCTCGCTCGGCGATTGACTTCCCGGCGCCGGCGCGTCAAATTCATATTTCGACTCCGACTCGCGCCAGGATCGTTCCATGCCCCTGTTCACCCTCGCCGAAGACGACGTGCGGAAGCTCCTCACGATGGACCTCGCGCTGACCGCGGTCGAAGCGTCGTTCCGCAAATTGGCGCTCGACGAAGCGGTGAACGTCCCCCGGCAGCGCTGCCAGACCGACACCGTGATGTTGCACGTCTTGCCCGCCGCGGCGAAAACACTCGGCGCCCTCGGCTTCAAGGCCTACACCACGGGCCGGTTCTACCCGCAGTTCAAGGTCTACCTGTTCGACGCGAAAATGGGCGGGCTGACCGCGATCGTCGACGCCGATTTCCTCGGGCAAGTCCGCACCGGCGCGGCCACCGGCGTCGCCACGAAAAAGCTCGCCCGCGCCGACGCCGCGACGGTGGGATTGATCGGCACCGGCCGGCAAGCCCGCACCCAGTTGGAAGCGGTCTGCAAAGTCCGTCCGATCCGCAGCGCGAAGGTTTTCGGCCGCGACGAAGCCAAACGCGCCGCGTTCGCCGCCGAGATGAGCGCCGTCTGCGGGCTCGATGTGGAGCCGGTGACCACGGCCCGCGACGCGGTGGAGGGATGCGAAATCGTCATCGCGGCGACATCGTCCCGGACGCCGGTGCTCTTTGGGGAATGGCTCGCTCCGGGAACCCACGTGAATTTGATGGGATCGAATTATTTGACAAGCGCCGAAGCCGACATCGAAGTCTTCCGCCGGGCGAAGCTCATCACCATCGACAGCAAAGACCAGGGCCGGCAAGAGGCGGGCGACTTCGTCGCGGCGATGGGCGAGCACGTGTTCGGTTGGCAAGACGTCAAGGAGTTCGCCCACGTGCTGGTGAACCGCTACCCCGGCCGTGAATCCCCGGACGACATCACGATTTTCAAATCCCTCGGCCTGGGCATCCAAGACATCGCCGTGGCGGTGAAGGTCGTCGAGCTGGCCAGACTGAAGGGAATGGGCCGCGAGGTAGAAATTTAAGTCCGACCGCCGCGGCGGTATCGCGCCGGTTTCTGTGACTCTATCTCTATCGCAATATCCCCATTTGGGAGCCTCCATGAAACGCATTCTGGTCGCCGTGTTGAGTTTCTCGGTCACGTTCGCGGCGTTGGCCCTCACGGCCACGTCCCAACCGCCGCCGGGCGGCGATAAGAAAGGAGGCGCCGGCAAAGAAAAAGGCGGCGGCCAAGAGAAGGGCGGACCGCCCCGTTATGAGATCGGCCAAATCTTCCCGCCCTTTGTGAAGGACGGTTTGGACCTGACCGAAAAGCAGCGCAATCAGATCGACGAACTCGAAAAAGACTTGAAGGCCAAGCTCGACAAGATCCTCACTGCAGAGCAGAAGAAAAAGATCGGCGAAATCCGCCCGCCGATGCCCGGTGGCCCACCCGGCGGTGGCCCTCTCGGCGGCGAAGGCGGCGGCCAAACCGACACGACCTCGAAACCGAACTTCGGTTCCGGGAACGAAAACCCCGCCCCGGCAACGCCGACCGGGTTGAAAGGCATCGGTGGCCGATGGTTCGTTCGGGAAGGCAAGCCGAACGTCTATTTTTTCCGCGACGGCGCAAGGTTCGTCGATCTCTTTTCGAATCAACTCGGCGACTCGAACAAAGACGGCATCCCCGATTTGCGAATCGAGCACGACGAGAAGTTCCTGATCCTGAAGTCGCAGAATCTGCCGAATCACCCGACGGCCAAATTCCCGAACAGCGGCAATCCGAATACGATCCGCGTCCAAGACATGACTTTCAGACTCCCGCTCGTGCCGAAGCCGAGCGACACCATCACCCAGGTACCGATGGGGGCGATCGGCACCGCCATCAACGGCGTCGTCTTCTTCAACCCCTTCGAAATGGGCGGCATGAACGCCGTCGCCGGCTATTCGGAAGTCTGGTTCGACTCCTGCTGCGGCCACCCGCAACAATCGGGTGTGTACCACTATCATAGATATCCGAGTTGCGTGAAGACCCCCTTTCCGGACGACGGCGACTCCCATTCGCCCGTCATCGGCTTCGCGTGGGACGGCTACCCGGTTTACGGCCCCTACGACGACGCTAAAGTGATGGCGAAAGATTTGAAAGGAGAACAAGCCCTCGATGTGTGCAACGGACATTTCGACGCGGATCGCGGCTACCACTACCACGCCACGCCGGAGAAGTTTCCGTACATGCTCGGGGGGTATGCCGGGGTCGTCGAAACTTCGAATAGCCGCGCCCTCGGCCGCGCGGGCGCCGGGGCGATCAAGGACACGCAATCGGGCGAGAGCCGCGAGGGCGCCGCAATCGTATCGGTGAAGCCCGGTACGGCGGAACGGGGCGAAAGCCACCTCGTGAGAATCGAATTGAGAGCGGGCAGCGTACCGGCCGGAATTCCGAACCGCGTGGTCATCGGTCCGTTCGAGGGTGCCAAGCTCGCCCGCATCGGCGACGTCGTCACTTGCGAAATCGCGATCCCGAAAGATGCAAACCGCGGGGCATTGCTAGACGGTCACCTCGAGTTCGCCGACGGCCGAAGGGGAACCGCGACCGTTAAGAAGAACAATGTCTTCCGCGTCGGTGGCAAGTGACCCGATCAAGCCCGGTGCGACTTCCGAGATCGCTGCGTGTTGATCGCGGAGCGTGATCAGGCCGAAGGAACCATCTTCACGGGCGGATTCTTCGTTCCCAACGGGGATCAGCGTTTGCTCCAACAGCGTGACGATTGCGGCCAAGACCTTTTCGCGCGGCAGGCCTTTCAACCGCAAATGTCGGGCGATCGGCAAGGCGCGGCCGAACTCGACAATACTTCCGTACTTCTCCGCATCACGGACCTCGCGTTAGCGGGCATGATACCGGTGCTGTTTCCGACCGCGGGCGTCGCGGCCGGTCGCTTGCAAGTGGCCGTGGGCTAACGGGCAAATCCGCAGCGAGGCGTCGACGGCACTGGATCGATCTCGCGGTTCGGCCTTCTTCATCTCGATCTCCTCGTTGAAATTCCAAAGTTTCATGAGCAAGTTCGACGCCGGCGGCATCGTGTTGAAATGAGTCCAGCCCTCATCCTTCGCTCATGACTATGCGCCTCCAGTCCGGCTATACTGCTTCCGTGTCACCCGCTCCCCGGAGGCCCGCCCGTGTTTCGCAAATTGACCTCGGCGTTCGCCGTCATCACACTTTCACTGCCGGCGCTGGCCGCCGATTGGCCCCAGTGGCGCGGCCCGGACCGCACCGGCATTTCGAAAGATGCGGACTTACTTCAAGAGTGGCCGAAGGACGGCCCGAAACTGCGTTGGAAGATTACCGACCTCGGCACCGGGTACTCGGCGCCGGCCGTGGTGAAGGGCGTCGTGTATATCCAAACCACCCGTGAGAAAGACGAACTCGTCGTCGCGCTCGACGAGAAAACCGGCAAGGAATCGTGGGCCACCAAGATTGGCAAGATCGGCGTCAACCGCGGGCCGCAATACCCCGGCACCCGCGCTACCCCGACCGTCGACGGCGACAAACTCTACTGCCTCGCGTCCGACGGCGAACTCAATTGCGTCGACATCCAAGGCGCCGTGATCTGGCACAAGAACCTCGCCAAAGACTTCGACGGCGCCGTCGGCAGTTGGGCCTACACGGAGTCGGTGCTCGTCGATGGCGACGCCGTGATCTGTACGCCCGGCGGTAAGAAGGCGACGCTCGCGTCCCTCAAGAAATCCGACGGCAGCGTGATCTGGAAGTCCGAAGTCCCGGGTGGGGATATTGCCGATTACGCCAGCATCATGGCCGTGGAAGTCGGCGGGAAGAAGCAGTACGTGCAATACATGCGGAATGCACTCATCGGCGTCGACGCCAAGACCGGCAAGTTCCTGTGGAAGTATGCCGCGACCCAAGATCAAGGCGCGAGCATGTTGACGCCCGTCGTTTACAAAGACTCGGTCTTCGTCGCCGGGGCCCGCAAAGGGGGCGGTTTGGTGTCGTTGAAAGCGGACGGCGAAAGCGTCACCGCGAAGGAAGTCTATTTCGATAAGAACGTCGCCCCCGGTATCGGCGGGGCGGTCCTGCTCGACGGCTACCTCTACGGGTTCTCCGGCGCCAATTTGTTCTGCGCGGAGTTCGCCACCGGGACGATCCAGTGGAAAGATAAATCGGTCGGCCCCGCGTCGGTCTGCTACGCCGATGGTCGGCTTTATGTCCGCGGGCACAGCAGCGGCGAGGTCGCCCTCGTCGAGGCGAAACCGAAAGCCTACGCCGAGAAAGGCCGATTCAAACAACCCGAGAAGACCAAGACGCCGGGTTGGCCCCACCCCGTCGTCGCCAACGGCGGCTTCTACCTCCGCGACATGGGCGTGCTCCTCTGCTACGACGTGGCCGCCCCGAAGAAGTAGCCGTCGACTTCACAGTACCAGGAGGTCGGGGATGTCGAAGGTCGTCCCCGCCAAAGTGATTCTCTTGTAGGGCCACTGCGTCGGCGGGGTGATCGCTTCGCAAGAATCCGCGCCGACGAGCACCGTATCGACGATGCCGGCATCGGCCATGCGGGCCTGCCAAACGATGGCTTGGTTCTCCACGAATTTCTCGTCCATTCCGGCTTTGCGCAATTCGTCGGCTTGGAACCAACCGGTACCGTACCCGGCCGGGCTGAGGCGCCATTCGTGTTCAAACGGCGTGTTCTTCAGAACGCTACTCGCGGTGTCGACGGCGGCCGCGATGGTGCCGCCGGGCTCCGCGATATGCCGGTCGATCGCCGCGACTTTGCAGGCCGCTTCGTAGGCAGTGCGGAACTCGGCGGAGGGCTCCCCGAAACTGATCGTCCGGCTCGCCGTGGCGTACAACCCATCGCGGAAGCCGGTGGCTTGGAGGGTGCAGACCCCGTCCGCCGGTGCCGCGCTGTAGCCGGCGCGGCGGAACTGCCGGGTGCGGTTGCCCGCCGTGACGCTGATCGCGTTGGCTTCGGCGCCTTTGTGGAAAATGCGGTGGGCCAACGCCCCGGCGATGTCTTGTTCGGTCTCGCCCTGTTCCGTGTTCCGCGCCGTCGCTTCCAAAGCGTGCGCCACCAACCCGCCGAGTTCCCGTAGCCGGGCGACATCCGATGGCATCAGCGGCCGCAATTCCGGTCGGAGCTTCTCGTTCACCAAAGGCATTGTGGGGAAGGGCCGGTCCGTCGCGACTTTCTTCCCCGCGACCAGTTCGCCGAGCAGCGTCGCCCGGCCGCTGGGCCACGGCCATTCTTTCAACATGAACCCGAGACCGTCGAGTTCTTCGTCGAACAACCGCTGCGTATCGGTGTTGCTGCACAACAACCAGCGCTGCCGGCCGTTGGTATAAATGCCGGGGCGCTCGCCGTCGGCGATCAAACCGCGGACGTTCATGCCGCCGGTGAACCAGGCGACGTGCGCCGGCATCAGTAGCACGACGGCTTCGCAATTCAACTCGGCGATGACCCGGCCGAGGATTGCCTGCTTGGCGTCGATGTCGGTCCGGCGCGACGACCCGTTCACGAGAACCCCCCCGCGGCGTATTGGCGGGCGAGCATTCGGTAGCGCGCGTTGGTCGCGCGGGTCCGTTCGATTTCTTCGGGCTTCACTTGTCGCACGACTTTGCCGGGGATGCCCATCACCAAACTGCGCGGGGACACCACCATCCCCGGCGGCACCACACAACCTGCGGCGATGATACTATCCTCGCCGATGTCCGACTCGGTGAGCAGGCGGGCGCCGATGCCGACCAGCACGCGGGCGCCGACGCGCTTCCCGTGGACGACCGCCGCGTGACCGACGACCACGTCTTCTTCGATGATCAGCGGAATATCGAAGTCGCAATGGACGATCGCGCCGTCCTGGATGTTCGAGTTCTCTCCGATGGTGATCGGCGCGACATCGCCCCGGAGGACGGCCCCGAACCAGATGTTGACCCCGGTCGCCATCCGGACATCGCCGGTGACGGTGGCGCTGTGGGCGAGATAGCAGCCGCCGGGCGTCGTTCGGAAAAGCGGGAGGTTCATGATAATTTCGGGGTTTCGCTCTGGAGATTCCACCGGCCTTCCGTCATCGTACAAAAGCCCGCCCGGCGAACGAAGGACGAATCATGCCGCAATCGAAACAAAAACCGCACACGTCGGTGATCGTCTTCCCCTTCGACCTGTTCGGCGGCACCGGCACCGGCGCCGGAGCGGAACTGCTCGGCGACGCCCTGCGCGAGATGTTCGACGATAACGCCCTCGAACAGAGGCCGATCCGCCCCGACGCGTATCAGCGGCTCGTCAAAGTGCGAGACATCGCTTTCACGACCACCAAAGCCCTCGGCCATTGGAAGCACACCGGTCGCCAGGCCGTGAAGCAAGCTTTGAAAGCCGGTGACCGCGTGATTTGGCTCGGGGGGAATCACCTGTCGGTGCTCCCCGTCTACGAGGAACTCGGCGGCGACCAAGCTGGCAGCACCCTCGTCGTCCAGCTCGATGCCCACCTCGACATCTACCAACTCCACGACGTGATGCCCAACCCCGCCTGCGGTAATTTCCTGCTCCACAGCGATGAGACGCTGCCGCAGATCGTCAACGTCGGCCACCGCGATCTGTTCTTGCATTCGAAGGAGTACGGTGCGACGTTCGCGAAAACGTTCTCGGCCATCGATGTGGCCACCGACCCCGAGCGTGTGACGAACGATCTCATCGCCCGCGTCCACAAAGCGAAGCGCGTTTGGATCGACATCGACGCCGACGTCTTCGACCCGGCCCATTTGCCGGCGGTGCATCAACCGATGCCCTTCGGCCTGCACCCGCTCGCGGTGCTGCGCATGCTCGCCGCCGCCTGGGACGCGGAAAACGTCGTCGGCGTCTCGATCAGCGAATTCGACCCCGGCCGCGACGACCGCGACACCGGCTTGCATCTGCTCGGCTGGCTCCTCGAATGGGTCCTGCTGAAATGGTACGAGGGATGAACGACATTCTCGCCGTCCACCTCTGTTGGGGCGCCTACGGCTTTTGGCTGCCGAACGACCCGCGCGGCTCCGGTTCGACGGATGTTTGGGCGCCGGAACTGCAACCGTTCGGCCCCGCTACCTTCGTCGAAGACCGGACGAAGTCGCGCGGCCGAGTCACGCACGACTGCCGCTCGCGGTTGGAAGCGAAGAAGCATTTGCAGCGCCCCGCCGTGGTGTTCAACGGTACCCAAGCCCGCGCCATCGCACGCGGATTCGCCGAATTTCTGAATGAAGTCGACATCCGCTGCTTCGCCTGCACGGTGCTCCCGGACCATGTGCATTTGGTCGTCGGCCCGAGTGCGATCTCGGCTCAAGTGCTGACCATCCGCTTGAAGCAGCACGCCACGAAGCAACTCAAGCTGGAAGGCATTCACCCGTTCCAGCACCTTCTCGATGAAAAAGGAGCCGTCCCCAAGTGCTGGCAACGGGGCGGGTGGAAGGTCTATCTCTTCAATGACGCTCGCGTGCGGCAAACGATCCGCTATGTTGAAGACAACCCGCTGAAAGAAGGCAAGAAGAAACAGAATTGGAATTTGGTGACTCCCTTTGGAAGTTGACCTTCGCCGCGAGCTCGCGAGCGCCACCTTCGCCGATCATCACCATGCAAAATCAACTCGTCGAATTCGATGTCCGCACCGACGAAATGCTCGTCAACATGGGGCCCCAGCACCCCAGCACCCACGGCGTCCTGCGGCTCGTGCTGCGCACCGACGGCGAGGTCGTCCGAGACGTCGTCCCGCATTTGGGTTACCTCCACCGCTGCGCCGAAAAGATCGGCGAGAACGTCACGGCGATCCAGTTCATCCCCTACACGGACCGGATGGACTACCTCGCGGCCATGAACATGAACCTCGGCTATTCGCTCGCCGTGGAAAAACTCTGCGGCATGGCGATTCCCGAGAAGGCCCGGCATCTCCGAGTGCTGATCGTCGAACTCAACCGCATCGCGTCGCACCTCGTCGGCATGGGGGCCTACGGCCTCGACCTCGGTAGCTTCAGCCCGTTCCTCTACGCCTTCCGCGAGCGCGAACAAATCCTCGACTTGTTCGAAGAAGTTTGCGGGGCCCGCCTCACCTACAGCTACCTCACCATCGGCGGCGCCCACGACGATTTGCCCGACGGCTGGCTCGGCCGCTGCCGCAAGTTCCTAGCGGATTTCAGACCGCGCATCCCCGAGTACCACGGGATGCTGACCAACAACCGTATCTTCGTGAAGCGCACCGCCGGCATCGGCATTTTGTCTATGGAACTGGCGTTGAATTACGGTTGCACCGGCCCGGTGCTGCGCGGCTCGCTCGACAAGCGCAACGGCGATCCCGATTGGGACCTCCGCAAGACCGAACCCTATAGCGGCTACGAACTTTACGAATTCGGCATCCCGATCCCGCCGTTCGCCGAGGCCCCGCCCGAAGCCGTTATCGGCGACTGCTGGCACCGCTTTTACGTGCGCATGTTGGAAGTCGTCCAGAGCATCGCGCTCTGCGAACAGGCCATGGACAAGTACGAAGTTTTGCAAAAAGAATGGGTGATGATCCGAGAACAATCAACTGAACGGAAGTATAAGCTACAGCCGGACGAAGTCAAATTGGAAGACGCGCGATTGAACGAATTGGCGAGAACGAAATACTCGCACCGGGTCGAACCGCCCCGGACGCTGACCCCCGGCGAGGTCTACCTCGAGACCGAATGCCCCCGCGGGCAGATGGGATTCCACATCGTCGCCCGGCCGAACAAGGAAGCGGTGCCGCTGCGCGTCCGCGCTCGGTCGGGTTGTTTCAGCAACCTCAGCGTCATCGAAGAACTATGCAAAGGCGTCCTCCTCGGCGACCTCCCCGGGATCATCGGCAGCCTGGACATTGTCATGGGCGAAGTGGATCGGTGAAGCCCGACGTCAAAAACCCGAACAGCACTTCGGCGGCGGCTTCCAGTTCCGCGAGGTCGAGCCATTCGTCTTTCGTGTGGGCTTGGGCGATGTCGCCGGGGCCGAAGACGACGGCCGGGATGCCCGCTTCTTGGATCGTGCTGGCGTCGGTGCCGTAGGGGACGTTCCACACTTCGTGCCGGCCGCGGACGCGATCGATGGCGGTGCCCAAGCGGGCCACGTATTCGTCGCCCCCGTTCGGCAAAAGCGGTGGGCAGGCGAGCTTCGGCGGTAGCGCGATAAATTCGAATCCCTGCAAATAACGGTTTAAATCGTCGATGGCCTCGGTCGGCGATTCCCCCGGCAGCAATCGGCGGTCGATGTCGATGACGCAGCGATCCGGGACGGTGTTCGGGCTGACGCCGCCGCGGATCGTGCCGACGACGAGCGTGCGCGCGCCGAGATTCGCATCGGGCGTCCGCGCCTGCAATTCCGTGGCGTAGCGTTCGATGGCCGACAAGATACCGCCCATCCGGTAGACGGCATTGATCCCGTCTTGCGGCTTCGAACTGTGGCAGGCGCGGCCGGTGGTTTCGATCTGCCAGCGGACGACGCCTTTGTGCGACCGCACGATGTTCAAATTCGTCGGCTCCGCGACGATGGCGAAGTCGGCCTTGAATCCCGACTTCACGAGCGCCTGCGCCCCGAGGAAGGTGTGCTCTTCATCGACGGTGAAGGCGAGGATCACGCGCGGGGCGTCGGCGGGCTTCTCCAGCACCAAGCGGCGGAAGGCCCCGTACATGGCCACGCCGCCGCCCTTGACATCGCAGGCGCCGCGACCCCAGAGCTTGCCGCCTTCGATGACGCCGCCGAACGGGTCGATGGTCATGCCGTCCACGGGCACGGTGTCGGTGTGGGCTTCGAGCAAGATGGTCGACGGGCCGGTGCCTTCAAACGTGGCAATCAAATTGTCCCGACCCGGCGCGACCGACTGCCGCACGACGGGCACCCCGAGCGTCCGCAGCTCGACCTCCCAATGGTCGATGACGCGGGATTCGAACAGAATCTCGGGGGGCAGGTCGGTGCGACCCATCGGGTTCACCGAAGGCAACCGAACCAGTTCGGCCAACAATTGCGAGAGGGGAAGCATAGCTGATCACCGGAGCGGCAGGGCAAGCTCACTACGGATTGACATACGAATTGCTAGCGTCCTCGGATCAGCGTGGCCAGCTCGCGGGGCGTCGGGGTGACCCACGGGGCATGGACGACTGCATCTTTCAGCGCGGGCTCAATTTTCGCCCCGACCGGGCGACTCGCCGGATCGACTCCGCCGGGCCGCACCACAATTGTACCGCCCGGATTGGACACGATGACCTCCGGGTTCGCTTCCCCGCGGCGGCGCTTTTCTTCGAGCGCGATGCTCGCGTAGCGCATCGCCCGCTCTTGGTTCGGCGACAGCGTCGCGGGTTCGATACCGCGATCTTCCGCGACGCGCACCCGCGCATCGACCGGGGTCTTCTTGCGGTCGAGTTGTCGAACCCAATCGCGCAAGTTCCCAGTGGTCAGACCCGGTTCGGTGGCCCGGAGGACCGCGACGACCCCGGCGAAGTACGCTGCGGCATTCGACGAACCGATCGATTCGTCGCCGTTGCTGAAACGGGTCACGGAGTCGCCGAGGATTACGTCCGGCTTCAAACGACCATCGACGGTCGGCCCGACGGCCGATTGTAAACTCGAGTCGCCGACGGCGAGGACGCCGGCGTGATCGGCCGGGGGATAAATCTCCCCGCTCTTGGAGGCGTCGAGAAATTCGACCGGCACGACGGTTTTGCCCGAATCGGGATCGACAATGGAGGCCGTGCGGGCGGACGAAACCAAAATCCGGATGCGGTCGAGCGGGCCGAAGTTGACGCTCTTCGACTTGACGCGAATGCGGTACTCTTCCCCGGCCGGTTTCGCGGGCAGATCGGCGAGCACGAGCCGTTCACGCGGGTTCTTGGTTTCCCCGACCCCGGCGACCGCCCCGGCGGGGACCTGCTTCAACTTGCTTTCGCCGACGGGGCGACCGAGCCAATCTTCGACGATAAGGTCGAGGTCCTTGTCCGTCCCCGCGTCTTCGACCTCTTTGTAATCGTTCCAAGTCAAGGTGATCGTGACGGCGCATTCATCGAGTCGGTTGGCGAAGCGCAACGCCGTCGGATCGGTACCGGCGCGGAGTTTCAAATAGCCGTCGCCGTCGATGCTCACGGGGCCGTTGTGGACCATCCCCCCGGAGTTGCCGGCGGCGTTGACCCAAATGATCCCGGCGGCGACGGCGTCGTCCACGGCCGTGTTGATCGGCCCCCGGCCGTCGAAATTGCCGGCCCCTTCGAACGTCCCGCTGAATAGGATCACGTCGACTTTTTGTTCGATGGCGTAGCGCACCGCACGTCGGAACAGCGTCGGGCCGTTCGCGTTGAGCAAGTAGAATTGCGGACCGAAGGCGGAACCGCCGGTGGCGGCCCAGACGATTTGCGCCATCAGGCGGCCGTGCGATTCGCCGGGGACGAACGGCTTCTGGAAGTCGGGTTCGCCGAGTTTGAACTTCTCGATGAATGCGCGATCGTAGTGTTCGACAAGCACGGCGCTTTTGGGGAGGTATGGGCGTTTGCCGTCGATGCGGTCGAATCCGGAATCGAGGATGGCGACCTTCACCCGGCCGATGGTCGGCACCGACGGATAGTTCGCGTACAAGCCGAGTTTGCGGCGGGCGCTCTCGGCGTTCGTCAATTTGGAGGCCGACACGGGAGCTGCAATTTCGGGCTCGACCGCGAGCAGCGCGAACCCGGTAAGTAGAATGCCGGCGAGGCCGGCCGCGGTGCGGAACATGATGGAACTCGGCGAGGTGCGTTTCAAGGTGTCGGTCCGAACGGGGAGCGGCCAAGTGACCGCTCCCCCGAGTGTTGCGAAGTTACCAGCAACCGCCGCCGTAGTAGCTCGGGTAGTAGCCACCGTAATTCGAATAGCTGATGAACGACGGTTGGTAGTAGGAACTGTAGCCACCGTAGTAGCTCGAGTAGCCTTGGTACCCGCCATAGTAGTTGCCGAAGCCGTTGCCGTAGCCATTCCCGTAGAAGCTGTTGTAACCGTAGCCGCGGCCGAAGCCGACCGAGATGCCGTAACCTCCGCCGTAGCCGCCTCGGTATCCACCGCCGTAGCCCCAACCGCCGCGGCGGTGGGCCGCGGCCGGCGTTTCCCCATCGAGTTCGGTCGCCGCGACTTTCGAGACGGCGGCGGCCGGGGTGGACTTCTGAACGGGCTTATCGCCGTCCAACTCGCCGGCGCGGAGGGCCGAACCGGCCCCCAACATCGCCGCGATGCAAAGCGTGGAGCGGAACATGAGAAGAAACCTCCGAAGGTGATTGTCCCGCCGCGGGGCGGGCCCGACGACTCGCCCGATCCCGATACCCGCGGCAATCATTGTAACGCGCGCGGGGGCGCAGCTTGCGCCGCAAATCGCGTAGGGCTCAACTTAACGGGAACCGCCTGGAACGGGAGAATCCCCTTGTCAGCGGAGCGGCCAGACGCGAATCTAGGCGAGTCCTCTCTCATCGCTCATTCATCCGGATGGATCGTCTATGGCCGCGCCCGAACCCGAATTCAAACCGTTCGTCCCCGCGACGGAGTCGCCGCCGGAATTCACCATCGCACCGATCGTCATCGGCACGCTCCTCGGCGTCCTCTTCGGCGCGTCGTCGATTTACCTCGTGCTCAAAGTCGGCCTCACCGTCTCGGCGAGCATCCCGGTCGCGGTACTGTCGTTCGCCCTGTTCAAAGCGATGTCGCAACTCGGGTTCCGCAAGCGGAGCATTCTGGAATCGAACATCGCGCAGACCGCCGGCAGCGCCGGCGAAAGCATCGCCTTCGGCATCGGCCTCGTCATGCCGGCTCTGCTGTTGCTCGGCTTCGATATCGACGTGATCCGCGTGATGACCGTCGGCATCCTCGGCGGCCTGCTCGGCATCTTGATGATGGTGCCGCTGCGCCGGGCGTTCATCGTCCAGAAGCACGGCGAATTGAAATACCCCGAAGGAACCGCGTGCGCGGAAGTGCTCATCGCCGGCGAAAAAGGCGGCGCCACCGCGGGGACGTTGATCGTCGGCTTCGTGATTGGCTTCGTGTATCAATTCGCCATGATGGGGTTGAAACTCTGGATCGGCACCGCCGAGAAAGCTCTCTGGGTCGTGCAAGCCGGCGGGAAGTCAGTCGGTTTGAAAGGAGCGTCCCTCGGTTGCGAAATGTCCGCGCCGCTGCTCGGTGTCGGGTACATCATCGGGCCGCGGATCGGCAGCATCATGCTCGCGGGGGGCGTGCTGGCCTACTTGGTGATCGCTCCGATGATCGTCTATTTCGGGGATAATTTGGAGACGGTCCTGCCGCCGGCGATCTCGAAGATCGACCCGAAAACGGGCGAAAATGCCGGGCTGATCAAGAATATGGACACGGCCGCCATCCGGAAGAATTACATCTTGTACATCGGCGCTGGAGCGGTCGCCACCGGCGGCATAATCAGCATGATCAAAGCGCTGCCGGTGATTTTCGGCGCCGTCGTCGGCGGCTTGCGCGACGCCTTCGGCAAGCGAAACCCGGCCCGCGCCGGGGGTGTGCCGCGGACGGAGCGCGACCTGCCGATGAGCATCGTGATCTTCGGCTGTTTGGGGATGGTGATCGCCTTCGCCGCGGTTCCGCAGTTGGGGTTGGGCTTCAGTTGGGCCGGCATCGCCGGGGCGTTCATGATTCTGCTATTCGGCTTCTTGTTCGTGACGGTGTCGAGCCGATTGACGGGCGAAATCGGTTCGAGCAGCAACCCGATTTCCGGCATGACCGTGGCGACGCTGCTCATGACCTGCGTGATATTGCTCGCGCTGGCCGAGTTCGATGTCATCAAAATTGGGAAAGACATCAAGCTGTTGGCGTTGACAATCGCCGGGGTCGTCTGCATCGCCAGTAGCAACGGCGGCACGACGTCCCAAGATTTGAAGACGGGATTCTTGGTCGGCGCGACGCCGATTTACCAGCAGTACGCGATCTTGATCGGGGCGCTCGTCTCCGCCTTGCTCGTCGGTTTGGTGTTGATCACCATCAACGATGCCGGCACGATTTACTCGAAGACGGAAGTCGCGGGGTTGGCGTTGAAAGTCGATGCGAGCCAGTTGAAAGAAACGGACCGCGTGCGGATCGGGCAGTACAAAGAAGACTCCGCGATGTACAAAGTGCTCATCCGCGGCGAGCGCGAACGACTCGACCCAGCACTGTTCTTACAGGGCAACCCGGACGACCTCCCCGCGGGGCGGTACTTGGTCGACGACGCGGGCAAAATCGTTTACCTGTGCGACCCGGCGGTGAACGGCAAATTGAAGATGGAAGATGCGGAGCAAGAGAAGACGACCGGCCAGAAGAAGCGGTCGATCTTGTTCAGCGCGCCGAAGACGCAACTGGTGGCGCTCATCATCAACGGCGTGCTCGACCGCGACTTGCCGTGGGATTTGGTCTTCATCGGCGTGTTGATTGCAGTCGCACTGGAATTGTCCGGGGTGCCGTCGCTGCCGTTCGCCGTGGGCGTCTATTTGCCTTTGGATAGCAGCACCCCGATCTTCTTGGGTGGCATCTTGCGGTGGGCCGTCGACAAGCTGCGGCGGCGACCCGAAGAAGGGGATTCGAGCCCTGGCGTACTCCTGAGCAGCGGCTACATCGCCGGCGGTTCCATCGCCGCGCTGATCGCCGCGTTTATGGAATTCCCGATCTTCGAGCCGATACTCGACGCCCTCAAACTCGGTGAAAAGCTCGACCACATCCAAGTTTTCGGATCGCCCTTCTCCACGAGCAATGGCACCGTCACCATCGCCTTCGGCATCCTCACGATGCTACTGTTCGCCCTGTCGTGGCGGACGGGGCGGAAGTAGTCGCGGCGGGCCGGATTACTTCACCAAGTCCTCCGGTTTCTTGCCCGGTTTCCAGTCTTCGTTCTTCTTCGCTTTGAATGGCGTCGGTTTGTATTCGCCGACCAAGTCGACCTTCGACTTCTCGGCGATTTTGTCTTCCATACCGAGGGCCCAATAGCCGGCGTTCACGAGCATCCGGCGGGTGCCCTCGTGGCTGAGGTCCTCGGCGCAGCCCATCGTCGTCGTGAAGATCTTCGCCGTCTTGCCGCTCTCGGTCCTGTAGGTTTTCGTCCAGGCCACCGGCATCATCGGGTCGTTCTTCTTCCCGGCGACGGCTTTCGAATCGGGCTTCAGCGTTTCGGTCACTTCGCCGAAGACGAGCACTTTGGAATCGCCCGCCGGCTTCGCGGTGTACACGTCGGTGGTGCCGAAGATGCTCCCGACATCGATGCCTTTGAGGATCGAATTCGATTCTTCGCCCTTGGCGACGATCCCGCGCGTCCCTTCTTTCCCGTGGCTACCGTGGTGAGCGACCCACGTTTCGCCGAGGACCTGCCGGCCGAAGCCGCCGTCGTAGTCTTTGTCCTTGTTGCCCCACGTGTACTTCTTGTACGCCGACTTGCCGTCGAGGTTGAAGGCGTGCGTGGCCGTGCGTAGGCCGACGATCGGCTTGCCCGATTCGATGTATTCGGCGACGTGCTTCATCTGGTCGTCCGGCAGGTTGCGGAAACGCGTGAAGAGGATGAGCAGGTCGGCGTCCTTCAGCTTTTCGAGTCCGGGGATGTTGGTGTTGACGTTCGGCTGGATCGCCCCGTCTTTCGGGTCGATGGCGAAGAGCACGGTGCAATCGAAGCCGTGGTGCTTGGCCAAGATCTGCGCGAGCTGCGGCATCACCTCTTCGGAGCGGTATTCCTCATCCCCCGACACGAGGACGATTTTCTTCCCCTTGCCGGGGCCTTCGCCGCCGGGGAAAGTCAGCCACGGGTCGGCCGCTTGGGAGGTGGCGACCACGGCGAGTAGGGCGATGAGAGAGAGAGTACGTTGCATTGTCTGAACCTTGGGAGAGTTAAGCATTCTTGTAAAGTTCGACGATTTCGAGCAGCCGAAGAAAATCGTGATCCGGAATTCGCTTCAACAATCGAACCACTTCGCCCACCTTGACGATTTCGATCCACCCGGCATAGAACCACGTCTCCGCCATCAATCCCGTGCGTGGATGGCCGTGCGGTCGCTGTCCGAGAACGGGCATCGCGAAAGGTTCATTGATAAAATCAGGCGGTTTCGAAGATCCGCAAACTACGTCGAATTCTTCTGCGCCGTCGTTTCTAGACGGGCTGCTCAGAACGACCACCGGGCGTTCTTTCCAACCCCGTCCGCTCATGTCCCAAACGCCCGCCAGTAAAATACGCCCGGGCCTCAACTTGGCGAAGTCTGCGTCTACCACATCGGAAGCCCTCGGTCGAAGTCGCTCAATCGACATCTTGTGGAGTGAATGGCGTGCGGCCCGAACGGAAGGCATCTCGCGCCCGGGCGATGTCAGCCCGAGACAATTCCGGCCTTTCCGCGAGCTTACGAGCGCCGAAGATGCACCGAAGCTCCTCGTCAAGTTCCGCGGCGACATCGTCGGGCGGGTAGTCCACGAGTACGGATTCCAACCGGGCCACTTCCTCGGCGGTCAAGACATGCAATGCGGTCCAGTCGGCGATCCGCGTTGTCGAAACGCACGCGATCAAGTCGGGCAGCGCGGCCATCGTCGGCTCCTTTTCATCGGTACACACGAATATTCTATGCAACTCAATGCCCGTGCTTGTGCCCATCGCCGGCGAAGTACTTGTGCTTCGGGTCGGCCTTGGCCCAGACGTACGCCAGCAGGTCGAGGATTTCGTCCTTGGATAGTTTATCGAGTAGGCCCTTCGGCATGATCGACATCGGCGACGGCTTCGGAGCGCCGTCCAGATCCTCCTTCTTGATCAGCCGGCTCTCGGCTTTGGCGAGCGGGTTCTCGATGACTTTATAGTCTCCGCCCGGCGTCTTCTCCAGCACCATGCCGGTGAAGCTGCCGCCCGCGAGCAGGTCGAACTTGTAGCTCTTGTATTTGTCGTCGATCCGCAGGCTCGGTTCGAGGAGGTGCTTCAGCACATCGGCGGGGCCCTTGAATTCCTTGGCGTCGAGCTTGGTCAGGTCGGGGCCGAAGTCCTGCCCGGCGTTGTCGAACTTGTGGCACGAGATGCACGCGGCCACGTTGAAGATCTGCTTGCCGCGGGCGAACGACCGGCCGCCTTTGTCGAGTTCGTCCACGGCCGGGGCCAAGTCGGCGAGTTTCCACTCGGTGCGCGGACGGTTGAACTTCAGCAGTTCATCGACCGGGGCGATCTTCTCTTTGACAACGTACGCTTCCGGGTCGGCGAGGTATTCGTCCAAGTCCGCGACGACGTAGAGCGCCCCGTGCATGCGGCGCCAGTGGCCCGGGTAGAGGCAGACGTACGGATAGACGCCGGGCTTCGCCGGGGCAGCGAAGCGGAGAACTTGGCTGTTCTGCGGTTGCAGCAACTTGCTTTCGAGCAGAATGTCCCGGCTCGGCGGGATGAAGTTTTTCTCTTGGGCTCCCGGTTGACTGCCGAATAATTCCGCGAGGTCGCCGACTTTTTGCAGCGTCCCCGGTTCGAGGATCGCGAAGTTGTGCGGCATGATGTCGGTGTTCTCGAACACGAACTCGACCGGCTTGCCCGCCTGCACGACGATGCGGTTCTTGTCGAAGATCATTTGGTCGGTGACGGTGCCGACGCGGATGACGCGGACGCCGAGTTCGCCGAGGGCCTTGCGGGCCTTCTTGGCGTCGTCCTTCGTGAGCAATCCGGCGAGCGCGTCGCCGAGTTGCAGGGCGTCGAGGACGTCCGGCTTGGTGCGGTCGGTCTGCGGAACATTGGCGACGTACGCGGTGACGATGTTCAACAGCGGCATGGCCCGATCCTTCGGCCAGAACGCGGCGGGGATGCGCTGCAGTGCTTGGATCGCGGCCGGCCGCTCGGCGTCGATGGCGACGAACTTCGCGAGGGCTTGGAAGGTCTCGGTCTCCTTGCCGCGGATGCTCGTGATGGCGAGCATCGCCGAGCGGCGGACGATCCGCTCCGGCGCTTCCCCCGAGACGACGTGCTTCACCGATTCGGCCGGTGTCGGCTGTTTCTGCAGTTGGAAGGTGACGTTCGTCTTCGCATCGCGGATCGTCAGCGTGTAGTCCTTCAAGCGCGTGCCGAGGTTGCCGTCGGTGCGATTGAAGATGCCGATCGAGTCGATGGGGTAGTCCTTTCCGAGATCGACTTCCCACCACGGATTGTCGCTTCCTTCCGCCGAGTGCGTTTGGCCGTCGTCGCCGTAGCTGCCGCTCTTGTTGCCATCGATGGCCCGCGCGGCGACGCCGCCGTTGCTCGTGCTACTTTGGCTCGCGGTCCCGTTGCGGGCGACGTTCTTGCCATCGCTGAAGACTTCGACTTCGGCCAGTGTCAACGTCCGCTGCTTGCCGGGGAGTTCGATCCGGACGTATCGCCCCATCACGGCGTTGGTCTTCGGCAGCGTACTCGCCAGATCCTTCGGCAGACCTTCGAGCAACGGCAGTAACTTTGGATAAAGTGCGGCCCGTTGGAGCGGATCGCGGATCATCGGCACCGCCGACATGAAGTCGCGCAGTCCGTTCACACTTTTGCCCGCGGTCGCCCACGCCTTCTCGGTTGAATCGTCGGCCGCGATGAGCGAGACATACCCGAGTTGACGGATCAGCGCCGTCGCCGAGCAGGTAGCCAGTTTTTCGAGGTCGCCCCGCAGCGCGGGCAGGTCGGCTTTGCGATCCGTCAGAATTCGCACGAGGTCGAACGCGACGCTTTCGTCTTGGGCGAAGGAATCCTGGCGTATGATGGCATCGAGCAAGATCGATGCTTCCGATTTGGATTCGCTCTTGGCCAGTTCGGTCGCCGCTTCGCGGCGGTGTTCCTCGCGGATCCCCCGGCGATTCAAGAACTCCGAGTACACGGTCGCGCTGCGCTTCACCTTCAACAGGTCATCGTTCGAAATCGATTTCAAGAAGAAGCGAGCCCCCGCCGCCGTCGTGAATTTCATCTCCTTCCCGGAGGCGATGGCCTTCGTCACGATCGGATCGAGCGCTTTGCGCGTCTCGCCGATGAGGTGGTCGATGTGTTGATCGCGCGGCTGCTCCCCGGCGACGAGGACGACCTCAATTGCCTCGGGTCGGGTCAAATAGCTCGCGCCCCAGACGGCGATGAGCCGAACGCGGGCGCTGTCGTCCGCCGCCATTTTCTTGAGGATTTCGAGGCTCGCGGGGACGCGGTCACGCCAGTGCGTCAGCACGCGCACCGCCGCGGCGCGGGCGTTCTCGTCCTTCGAGGCGAGCACCTCATTTAGTAAGTCGGTGTTGACGACGTTGTGACCTTGGTGAACCCAAAGCGCCTCGGTCAAGTGGTGGGCGTATTCCTTGTCGGCCTTGTCGAGCTTCGCGGCCCACGTCTGCACTTCGGCGATCACGTCCGCGCTCGTGCGGGTGCCCAATTCCAGCTTGGCATTTTTCCGCACGCGGTCTTCCGGCGATTTCAACAACTCCAGTAGTTTCGCGATCGGCTCGCCGTCGATCTTGGCCGGCTTCAGCGGTTCGCCGCCGATATAGCTGACGCGGTAAATGCGGCCGTGTTCTTTATCCCGGCTCGGGTCGCGGAGGTTGTGCTGCATGTGGCCGATGATCGGATTCTGCCAATCGACGAAGTAGAGCGCGCCGTCCGGCCCGGTCTTCACATCCACGGGGCGGAAGTTCGGATCGGTGCTGCTGAGGATCGGTTCGAGTTCGGTCCCCTTCAAGCTCGAGCCGTCGCCTTCGATCTTGTACCGCAGCAATCCTTGAAAGCCGATGACGTTGGTCACGATCAGATTTCCCTGAAATTCCTCGGGGAAGTGCCGGTTCGTGAGGTACTCCATGCCGCCGCAGGGGCGGGTGCGTTGCTGATAGACCTGCGGTGGCGGGCCGTGCTTGGCGGGGTAGTCGAGGTGCCCGGAGAAGAGCGGGCCGTGGTACGGGTTCGAGCCGGTGCCGTCGACGACGATGTCTTGACCCCAGCGGTCGAAGACGTGCCCGTGCGGGTTGGCGAAGCCGTAGCTGACGTAGACGCTCGCCTTCTGCGTGCGCGGTTCGTACCGGAACACCGCGCCGTTGGCGACGCGTTGCGGCGGGCCGTAGGGCGTTTCGATTTGGCTGTGGTGGAAGGTGCCTTCTTGGAAGTAGATGGCGCCGCTCGGGTCGGTGGCGAAGCTGTTGGCCGAGTGGTGCGTGTCGGCCGAGTCGAGGCCGTGGAGCACCCGTTCGCGCACGTCGGCTTTGCCGTCGTTGTCGGTGTCCTTCAACAGCAATAGGTCCGGGACTTGGGCGACGAGCACGCCGTCGGGTGTGAACTCGAAGCCGGTTGGATTGTGGAGATTGTCGGCGAAGACGGTCATCTTGTCGGCGACGCCGTCGCCGTCGGTGTCCTCGAATACCAGCAGTTTGTCGTTCTGCGGCTCTTTCGGTTTGACGTGCGGATAGGTCGGCCAGACGGCGACCCAGAGCCGGCCTTTGGTGTCCCAAGCCATCTGCACGGGGTTCGCCAACTCGGGCCAGCGCTTCTCGTCGGCGAACAGCGTCACCTTCAGATTCTTGCCGATGGTCATCTTGTCGATGGCGTCGGCCCCGCCGAGGTACAGGTGCTTGCCCCCCTCGAGCGGGCCGGGTTTGTTCGTGACCACCGGGATGAAATCGGGCGTGTTTTTGTCGTCGACGGTGAAGTCTTTGCCTCGCGCCGCGGCGTTCACCTTCGCATCGCGGTTGGCCGTCATCACGTCGAGCACTTCGAGTTCGCGCTGGGCGACGATCCGGTTCGTCTGCCCGCCGACGAATCGCAGATCCGCCCGGCCGCCGTACACCGAGTAGCCATCGACCGCCCGGTAGCACAGGAACCACGTCGCGTTGCGATCCATGGCGGCTAGGCGCGTCGCCTCGAATCTCTTGGCATCCGGGGTGAACTCGGAGCCGAAAAGCGACTTGTCGATCGCCGGGGCGAGGGCCTTGTAGCCGTCGCTGGTCAGGTGGATGCCGTTGATCGTCAGCGGTTTCTTCGCGGCGGCGTAAGCCGCGGCGCTCGGCGTGAACAGATCGACGACTTGGACTTTGTTCGCCGCGCCGACATCGCGGATCACTTTGGAATAAAGCTTCAAATTCGCGTTGATGTCGTCGCCCGTCGGCAGGTTCGGCGACTTGTGATTCTCGAAGGCGATCGGCGTGAACAGCACGACGGTCGGCGTGGTCACGCCGTTGAACTTGGTTCCGTCCCAATGCTTCACCAGCGCGTCGAGTTCTTTTTGGAACGCCTCCACCCCGGCCGGCCCGGCGAACGATTCGTTGTAGCCGAAGAAGACGAAAACCTTGTTCACCTTGACCCGGCGGAGCCAATCGTCGTTGCTGCCGAAACCGGCGGAGCGCATCCGTTTGTTCGGATTCGGATTCGCCGTGAACCCGCCGATCTCGTCGCCGGAGAATCCCATGTGCCGGATGGACAAGTTGGATTCGAGGAACCGGCAGTGCAGGTACGCATCGAGCCACGCATCGTGCTGCATTCGGTCGGCGAGCGTATTGCCGATGACGGCGACGGTATCGCCCTTGGAGAATTCGAGTACCGGCGTCGCATCGGCGGCGCTCGCCACGCCCGCGCTCACGATGAACCAAACCGAAACGCGCAGCAGTTTCATGGGTAGTTGCCTTCGGAGGTCACGGCCGGGGGAGGTAGGAAGTCGCAGGGCGACCACACCGGCGGAGCCGAGTATACACGAAGAGCCGGCTGGTGGAAAAGCTCCGCGTCGCGGAATAACTTATTTCGTAATGACCACCCCGCCCGCACTCGAAATCCGGAACCTCGCCAAGACCTACCCCGGTGGGGTTGCGGCGCTGCGCCCGACGTCCCTGAGCGTGCCCGCGGGGGATCGCCTCGTGCTGCTCGGGCCGAGCGGCTCGGGGAAATCGACGCTGCTCCGGTTGCTGATCGGATTGGAAACTCCGGACGCCGGGGAGATTCTGGTCGATGGCGTCCGCGTCGATCCTTTGCCTCCCCACAAACGCGGCATCGCGTTCGTCCCACAGCGGCCGGCGCTCTACCCACAGATGACCGTCCGGCAGAACCTCGAAACCGTCTTGGAACGGCCGTCGCTCACGCTTCCGGCTCCGACGATCGAACTCCTGCGGCTCGGCGATTTGTTGAACCGTTACCCGCACCAACTGTCCGGCGGGGAAACGCAACGGGTCGTCTTGGCCAAGCTCCTCATCCGCAAAGTCGGCATTTGGCTCCTCGACGAGCCCTTTTCGGGCCTCGATCCAATCTTCCGGGCCGAATTTCGTGCGGAACTCCACTTGCTACTCGGCCTTTCGGCCGTCACAATGCTCTTTGTGACTCACGATCCGGCCGATGCTTGGTCGTTGGGCCGTCGCGTCGGAGTTTTGGGCGAAGGCGTCCTCCATTCCCTCGGTACCGCGGACGAACTCCGAATCCGACCCACGACCTCGTTCGTGGCCTCGGCATTCGGTCGGTTCAACCTGATCGACGGCCGCATCGAACGAATCGCGAGTCGCAGCGACCCCTCCGCAACGGCGAAGTTCGACTTCGTCTCGGAGTGCGGCTCGGTTCGGATGCCGGTTTCCGATTCGTCGGCGACCCAACTCGAACCGATACACCGTTTGACGCTCGGCATCAGACCCGAAGACGTTCGAGCGAGCCCGGCGGAGCAATCCGACTGGCTCCTCGTCTCGGCTGAACCGGCTGGCAGCGGATGGCTACTCACCGTAGCCCGGGGTCGCACCCGGCTACGCACGGAGTGGCGTTCCGGCTCGCCGCCCCCGGTCGGCACCCCCCTGGAATGGACACTCCCGCCCGAGCGCGTGCTCTGGTTCGACGGTCGAACCGGCCGACGACTCGACGTTTGATCCGCGCGAGCGCGCGGACACCCCGGAGAAGCACCATGGCGGTTCGCCGTAAGAAAGCCGAAGTCGTCGACGCCCCCAAGGCCAAAGACCACCTGCTGATGGGCAAAGAAGTCCTGAAGCTCGTCGAGGCCATGAAGGAAGAAAAGCGGATCAGCCCCGAGGTGATCTTCAGCGGCATCGAAGCGGCCATCCAGCTCGCCGCGCTGCGGCACTTCGCCGTCGAAGAAGGCGTGATGGTCCGCATAGACCGCGCCACCGGCGAAATCTCGGCCCGCTTCGGCGAAAACGAAATCGAACCCGAAACCCTCGGCCGCATCGCCGCCCAATCGGCCAAGCAGGTGATGATCCAGAAAATTCGCGAGGCGGAATCGGACACCGTTTTCAACGAATACTCGGCCAAAAAAGGGGACATGCTCGTCGGCACCGTCACCCGCGTCGACGCCGGCACCGCCATCGTCAACCTCGGCAAGACCGAAGCCCTGCTGCCCCGTTCCGAGCAAATTCCCGGCGAAACCCACCACGTCAACGAGCGCGTCAAGGCCGTGGTGTTCGAAGTCCGCAAGACCGGCCACCGCGTGAAAATCGTCCTCAGCCGGGCCCACCCGGACTTCGTGAAGTCCCTCTTCGAAGAAGAGATCCCCGAGATCAACGACCGCACGATCGACATCCGCGCCGTGGCCCGCGAAGCCGGGTACCGCAGCAAGTTGGCGGTGTCGAGCATCGACATGAAAGTCGATTGCGTCGGCGCCTGCGTCGGCGTCCGCGGCAGCCGGATCAAAAACATCATCGAAGAACTCAACGGCGAACGCATCGACATCGTCCGTTGGAACGACTCGCTGCAAGTGCTGATTCCGAACGCCCTGCAACCGGCCGCTATCAGCGACGTGTTTACCTATCCACGCCTCGGCCGCGCCATCGTTCTCGTCGAAGACGACCAACTCTCCTTGGCCATCGGCCGACGCGGGCAAAACGTCCGGCTGGCGTCCAAACTCGTCGGGCTCGACCTCGAGATCATGACGCACGAAGAGCTGGGCGAATCGCTGGAACGGGCCGAACGCTGGTTCCGCCAACTGCCGCATTGCGGCGAAGAACAAGTGCAAGCGCTCATCGAAGAAGGCTTCCTGAGCTACAACGAAATCACCTTCGTCGACGGGCAGGAATTGAACCTGTTCATGAAGCTCGAATTGGATCAGTGCAACGAGATCGTCGACTACGCCGAAGAATACGCCCGGATGATGGACGACAGCGTCGAAGAAGAACGCCGGCAGGTCGAAGAAGCGGCGGCCGCCGAACAAGCCGCGCAGGCCGAAGCGGACGCCGCGGCCGCGGAAGCCGAGGCCTTGGCGCAAGCCGAAGCGCTCGCCGCGAACCCCCCGGCGGAGGAAGCCCCCGCCGAAGGCGAACCGGCCACGGCCGTCGAAGCGAACCCGGAAGTAGCACCCGTGGCCGAAGGCGAAGTCACTGAGGATATCGAAACCGCTACAACCGAAGAAGCCAAGCCGGAAGAAACCCTAGCTTGACCGATGTGAGCGCTCTACGGTACTCGCTTCATCAAACTTGCGGTACCGTGTCTGCTTCGCCACAACCCTTTACCGTGCTTGGTCATTCCGAAGAGTTGATCGCTTTCTTGGCATTCCGGTGGAGGGTGGGTGGAAACCGTCGGAATGAGCATTCCATCGGATACGCCTGTCAAGCTGTTTTCTTCATTTTGCTCGGGTCGCACTGCCTAATTTCCAAAAAACCGGTAATATGTGGACATCGGACTCGACATCGTACGAATTTTTGCACCGCAATCACCCGAGGAGGGGACGATGACACTCGAAGAAAAATCCGCCGGAGTCGCCGTGGCGACTCCGGCGACCGCATCGGAAGGAGCGTCGGCATGACCGCCGTCGCACCCCTACCAAAATCGAAACTTTCGCGTAGATTACTCACACAATAGGGTCGCCGGGTGCGGCCCTCCTAAGGAGCGCCGCTTGTCGAAGACCCAAGAGAAGACGCAAGAAAAGGTTCGCGTTTACGCCCTGGCCAAAGAGCTGAAGCTCGACACCAAGGACATTCTCGATCTCTGCCACGAACTGGGTTACCCCAGCATCAAGAATCAACTCAGCGGTTTGGAACCCGATCACGTCGTCGCGCTCAAAAAACGAGTCAAAGACGGACCGAAATCCGGGGGTTCCGCGCCGAGCGCTCCCGCCAAAACCGCGCCCGTCGCGGGTCCGCCGAGAACCTTGGAAACCAAGGTCCGTACGCTTCCGCCACCCAAAGTCTCCAAGCCCGTCGAAACGGTTGAGCCCGCGCACGCCGTCGAAACTCCGTACGCTCCCGTGACCTTTGAAGCTCCGCCTGAGCCAGTCGACGAATCGCCGGCCGTGGTCGCCGAAGCACCGGTCGAACTTCAGCCAGCCGAACCCGCCCTGCCGTCCGCACCACCGCCTTCGTCGGTGATGCCCAACCCGGGAGCGTTGATCCAAGGTCGCGGCGTCAAAGATTTGCTGAATCCGAATCGGATGCCGGTCCTCGGCGGTCGGCCGAATCCGCCGCGCCCGGGCGCCCAAGGCCCGCCGCATCAAGTCCCGCATCGCTCCGGCCCGACTCCGGTCGCTCCGGTTCCTGTTCCACCACCGCCGGTTGTCGCCCCCGTTTTGGAAGCAACCCCGGCCCCCGATGCTTCCCCTGCGGAAATTCCAACAGCTCCGACGCAGGCCATTCCCACGCCGCCGGTCGCCCCACCGCAGCCGCAACGACCCTTGCCCCAAGCCCCGCGGCCGATGGGTCCGCTCCCGCAGCAAAACGTCCGCAACCTCGGCGGGAACGCGCCGCAATCCGGCCCGCCGCGCAACACGCAGTTCGGCCCGCCGCAACCCGGCGCCCCGCGCTCCGGGAGTCAATACGGCCCTCCGAATGCCGGCCCGCCTCGCCCGCAATACGGCCCGCCCGTCCGCCCCGGCCAGGCCCCGCCCGCCGGTGTCCCCGGCAACGCTCTGCGCCCCGCAGCACCGAACACCGGAGCCCCGACCGCCGGCAAACCCAGTACGTCGATGAAGCTGACGTTGGACCAAATCAAGAAGTTGCGCGAACTCGAACAGAAGCGCGGCAAGCAGTCGATCGGCGAAGTTCAGAAACTGATTTCGACTCCGGACAAACCGGCCGGCGAAGGCGGGCCGGGCCAGCTCGATAAACCGGCGCCGGGCCTGACCCGGCCGCCGATGCCGCGCGGGCCGATGAAGCCCGACGAGGGCGAAGGTGGCGACGACAAGAAGAAGCCGGGCGAAGTCGCCGGGCGCTCCGGTCGGCACGCCGGCCGGCAATCGCGCGACCGCCAAGGCCCGACCGACAAGGGCGCCATCATCATCCAAGGCGGCCAAGCCGAGGTCATCGACCAGAAGTCCGGGTCGCAGCGCGGCCCCCGCGCCGCCCTCATGCGGAAGGCGCTGCGGCGCCGCGACTTCCAAGTCGTCAAAAAAGAAGGCCCGATCGAGATCCTCCTGCCGATCACGGTGCGCTCCCTCTCGGAAGCCATCGGGATGAAGGTCGGGGATCTCTCGAAGCAGCTGGTCAAAGAAACCCAGCAGTTGTACGGGGTGAATTCGGTCATCGGGTTCGACGTGGCCGAAGTGATCGCGATCAACAAAGGCATCACGCTGATCGCGAAGAAGCAAGAGACCGCCGAGGACAAACTCCTCGAAGGCTTCCGCATCCGCGCCGAAACCGTCGATCCCGCACTGCTGCGACCCCGCCCGCCGGTCGTCACCATCATGGGACACGTCGACCACGGCAAAACGTCGCTGCTCGACAAAATCCGCATCGAATACGGCCTCTCGTCGGATGTGGTCTCCACCGAAGCCGGCGGCATCACGCAAGTGCTCCGCGCTTGGCGTGTCGAAAAAGATGGCAAGCCCGTCACGTTCCTCGATACGCCCGGCCACGAAGCGTTCACCAAAATGCGTGCCCGGGGTGCGAACGTCACCGACATCGTCGTCATCGTGGTCGCCGCTACCGACGGCGTCATGCCGCAAACCGAAGAGGCCATCGCCCACGCTAGGGCCGCCGATGTCGACATCATTGTGGCCATCAACAAGATCGACATGCCGAATGCGAACATCGAGAAAACGCGCCGGCAGCTTTATCAGTTGAACTTGCTCCCGGATACGATGGGCGGCGAAGTCCCGTTCGTCGAAACCAGCGCCGTCACCGGTGCCGGCGTCGGCGAATTGCTCGACACCATCGGCATCATGGCCGAACTGAACGAAGGCCTGATGGCGGACCCGACCCACCCGGCATCGGGCACCTGCCTCGAAGCCTACATGGACGGCGACCGCGGCGTCATGGCCACACTGCTCATCCAACAGGGAACGCTCCACAAAGGCGACATCGTCTTGTGCGGCTCGACCTACGGCCGCGTCCGCGCGATGTACGATGACCTCGCCAACCCGATCAAAGAAGCCGGGCCGAGTACGCCCGTCAAGATTTTCGGGTTGAGCGAAGTCCCCGATGCCGACGATCCGTTCTACTTGGTCGACGATTTGAAAACGGCCGCGGACATCGCCGACAAGCGGAACGACAAACGCGTCGAAGACGACCGCATCAAGTTCGCCCCGCAAAGCATGGATATGCTCAAGGAGCGCAACTCGAAGGTCAAGATCACCGAACTCAAGGTCATTCTGAAGGCCGAAGCCCGCGGGTCGGTCGAAGCCATCAAGAAGGAACTCGAGAAGCTGATCCACGAAGAAGTGCGTTGCAAGGTGCTGCTGGCGGGCATCGGGGCCATCAGCGAGTCGGACGTCACGCTCGCGCTCACGAGCCCGGCGGACACGCTCGTCATCGGCTTCAACGTGACCCCGGACGACGCGGCCCTCCGGCTGGCCGAAGCCCGCGGCATCAGCCTGCGGGAATACCAGATCATCTACAACCTCGTCGACGACGTCCGCGCGGCGCTCGAAGGCCGGTTGAAGCCGATCGAAGAGGTCGTCCACTTGGGGCGCGCCATTGTCCGCGAGTCGTTCAAGGTCTCGAAGGTCGGCACCATCGCCGGGTGCTACGTCACGCAGGGGACGATCGAGCGCAGCGCCCGCGTCCGGGTCATCCGCGACGGGGCGGTGATCTTCCCGGCCGCCGAGCGCAACGTCGGCCTCGATAGTTTGAAGCGGTTCAAGGATGACGCTAAGGAAGTCCGCGAGGGCTTCGAATGCGGTTTGAAGGTCGCCGGCTTCGACGACATCAAGGTGGGCGATGTGATCGAAGCCTACCGGATCGAGATCCGGCAGCGGACGCTGTAGCCTCTTCTTTCTCCCCTCTCCCCTTAGGGGAGAGGGGCCGGGGGGTGAGGGGTTCTTCGCCAAGGGTATCCATATGGAACAGGATGAATACCGAACCCGACGAGCAAGAGAATTGCGAAAGGAACTAACCCCGACGGAAAAACGGTTGTGGTATAACTTGCTCGGGCGACGCTTCAATGGATTTAAGTTTCGTCGTCAAACTCCCATATTGGGCTACATCGCAGATTTCTACTGCGCTGAATTTCGATTGATCATTGAATTGGATGGTGAAAGCCACGTGGGCCGGGAAGAGAAGGATCGAAACCGACAACGGAATTTAGAATCGCAAGGTTTCGTGGTTTTGAGGATTTGGGACTCGGAAATCTATGAAGATCTCGACACGATTTTGGAATGGATCTGGGCGCATTGCAAAATGCGTGGGCAAGCCGACCCCTCACCCCCGGCCCCTCTCCCCCGAGGGGAGAGGGGAGAAAAAGGGTCGGCAGTAGGAACCCCATGAAAACGCATCGCTTAGCCCGGGTCGCCGAGGTCGTCCGCGAAGTCGCGGCCGAGACGATCCTGTTCGAAGTCCGCGATCCGCGCGTCAAGAACGTGACGGTGACGCGCGCCGAAGTCGCCGCCGACTTGCAGCACGCCAAGGTGTTCGTTTCGGTCATGGGTTCCGAAAAAGAGCAAGCCTTGGCCATGCACGGTTTGAAGAACGCCGCCGGGTTCGTGCAATCGAAATTGGCCAAGAGGCTCGAAACTCGCTTCCTTCCTGTTATCATCTTCGTCGTGGACGAAGGCGTGAAGAAGAGCGTCGAGGTGGCCCGCCTACTGCGTGAGGAGCAAGAGAAGCACGGCACCTTCACCAAAGACGAAACCGCCGCCGCGGATGGCGATGCCGAAGACGACGAGTTCGACAGTGAAGAAGAAGTCGACGAAGACGACAGCGCAGGGACGGTTACTACCGGCGGACAGGACGCCCCCGGTACGCCCCCCGGCCCCGAGACCCCTCGGTGAGCTCCCAGCCGCGTCCCGACCCACCGGAGCGATCGTCCATGCCGGTTACCATGACCAAGCAGCAACTGCTGACGCAGGTGTACGCGGTTCTGAAGAAGAAGATCCCCGCGTCGGGCGAACCCGAAACGCCCCACCCGATTTTGGAAGAAGTCTTGTACGCGATCCTGCGCGAGGGGGTCACCAACGCCGACGCCGACGCGGCGTTCCTCAAAATCAAAACCGGGTTCGTCGACCTCAACGAGATGCGCGTCAGCTCCGTCCAGGAAGTCGCCGACGCCATCGCCGGGCTCGGTTTGGCCGATGCCGGGAACAAAGCCGAGCGCATCGTGAAGTTCCTCCAAGAGCACTTCGAACGGACGTATTCGTTCGCCCTCGACGAACTCGAAAAGAAGGGGCTCAAGCAAGCCTCCAAGCAACTCGCTCGCTACAAGGATCACGGCGTTTCGGATTTCGTCGTCGCCTGGGTGATGCAGCGCAGCCTCGAAGGGCACGCGATCCCGCTCGACGAGCCGACGATCCGCGTGCTGCAACGCCTCGGGACTATCGACGCCGAAATCGACGACCTCGAAGCCACCCGCGCTTCGCTCGAGCATTTCATTCCGAAAGCGATTGGTATCGACTTCACCGACCGCCTCATTCAACTCGCCACGACCATCTGCCTGCCCGAAGATCCTCGTTGTCCCGAGTGCCCGTTGCTCTCGATTTGCCACACGGGCCACGATCGCATCAAGGCCGGTAAAGCCGCGAAGGTCAAGCCGAAGTCGCGGTGAAGACGGGGTTCTTCGCGAAATCGACATTCGCCTTTCGTTCATGGAGTGGTCACGATCGGAAGTTCATGGAAGTTCCTTCGATTGCAGGGCAATGACCCGACCCTCGACACCAACGAGTTCTAGCAGGGTGTTGAAAAACTCCCTGTTGCCTCCTCCTTTGTATCGCGCTATCCTCGACGAATCTTCGCGGGGGGATTTGCGATGCGGGGTCGGAT
>JAYSYN010000093.1:0-18681 GCA_043727575.1 Fimbriiglobus sp. | reverse complement strand
TGCAAAGTTGGACGAGCCCGCCGCGCGGTTCGACGACGATCTTGTTGAGGACTTCTTCGAGGCCGAGGATTTTTTGCGGCGGGATCGCTTCCAGCAGTTCGGCGGCGCTGCGGTCGAGGTGGTCCTCGCCGTGGGGCAGCACGACGCGCATCGTGTTGGACCCTTGCAGCGTCGTCTGATGGACGTCGTCGCCGGTCTGTTGGTTGTGCCCGGAGCCGCCGGCGAGGATGATCGGCGCTTCCATGAATTCCGACAGCTGGCCGAGGCGCTCGCGCGCCGTGGCGAGGTCGCGTTTCATCTCGTCGAAGCGGGCGTAAATCCGGCGGTAGAATTGCAGCGCGGCGTAGGTGAGATCCTCCAACACCCGCGTGTCGACGAAGTCTTGGATCTTCTCGATGAGACTGCGGACCGACTTGGTCGCGCGGTTGCCGAAGAAGCTGAACCCGCCCCCGCCGGACTGGCAGGCTGCGAGCGAACTTTGCACAGAAAGCTTCGCCTGTTCCCGTTTTTGACCCAGTTTCGCCAGTTGATCTTCGATGGCGCCGATGGCGCCGCCGGAGGTGTCGAGCAATTTGGCCACGACGATCTCGGCCGAGCCGAGGCGGGGGCCGGGGAGGTCTTCGAGGCAGCGGATGCGCTCGGTCAATTCGTTGTCCCACGCTTCCACCGCGCGGCGCAGGCCGGCGTCGAGGGACTTGCTCAAGCGGCCGCGGCGGAAGGCGGAATCCGACTCGCCCGTCGGTTCCATGCCGAGCCAATCGCGGGCTTGATCCCAAGCCGCGACGCCCCACGTGACGGGGTCGCCGCGCTTCTGGCCGGCGTCGGCTTGGGCGGCCACGTCGCGCATCCATTGGGCGAGCCGCTCGAGCGGATCCCCCTCGGAACGGGTCACGGATTGGGCGACGATGAACTGCTTGACCGGCTCCGGTGTCAACCGGGTGTCGGTGAGGATGCCGTCGAGAATCTGCTCGGCCGCCGAAGCCAAACGGGGCACGGGTTGGGCCCAGCCGCGCACGATTTCGGTGGCGATTTGCCGCGCGGCGGAGCGGAGGAGCAGACCGCGCGGATACCAGACGCCGAAGGTGCCGAAGCCGCGGAACGGCGTCCGGCCGACGGGGGGCGGCGTCCGCCGGACGCGCTCCAAACCGTGCCCGAGCGGTGTGGTGAGATCATACGAAACGTACCCGGCGAGGTGGGCGACGCAATCGCGGAAGGCCTCCGGGGTGCGGGCGGCCATGGGCAGCAAATAGGTCGCGGTGAAGGGCAATCCCCGCCCTTCGATGACGGGGCCTTCCGGGCCGCCGTATTGGGCCGTGAAGTTCACATCCGGGTCGGCGTAGTGGTTCAATTCCGTGAGCGTGGCGAAGATGTTGGCGAGTTCGTCGGGCGGCGAATTCGGATCCTCGGGCGCCCCGGTGAGCACGAAACACGAGACCGTCGCGTCGGGCAGATTCATCTTTTCGAGCGAGCGCCGCACCGCGTAGCCGAGATCCATGACGCTGCCGCTGGTGCCGCCGCTGGCGCTGACGAACAGGTAGACCGCGGGCGATTTCCCCCGGACTTTCAAGCTGGATTGTTCCGCCGATTGGTTCAGCGTCTCCGGGTGCGTGCAGGTGCCGATCTCGTTGCGGAGCCGCGTCATGAATCGCAAATAATGGTCGCAGAACGACAGCCGGCCGAGCGAGCGCGAGCCTTCGACCCGCAGCGAGCGCGGGATCGCGTGGAGCTTCTCGCGCGGCAGCCATTCCATCAATTGATCGAGCTGCCGGCGGCGGTAGTTGGTCACCGGTTGCAGCGGCGTCAAGAAAATGTGTTCGGAATGCAAGGCGATATCCGGCGGCGCGGACAGCGCTTTGTCCGGGGCGTCGGGGTCCGGGTCGATGTAGATGAACCGCAGGCAGGGGACGTGCGAGAGCTGGCCGACGCGGTCGAGCAAGCGGCAGCGGACCTGTTGCAAGGCCCGCCGGCCGAAGCTGCCGACGCCGATGAGGATCGCGGGGCGGAGGACGCCTTCGTCTTTGCCGAAGCCGAGTTGGGCGAGGTCGTCGATTTCGCGGATCAGGCTCGCGGGGAGTTTCTGCGAGATCGTCCGGCCCAGCGGCGGCGGGGTCACGGCCGAGCGATCCGCGTCGAAGATCGCCCCGCTGGTGCTGCCCGGGCGGGTCGTCCGCGTCACGGGGATCGACGTGCTGGCCATGTCCGAACGGCCGGACAGCGCTTTGATGAACGAGAGGTTGCTCGGAAAACGCTCGTCCGGATTTTTGGCGAGCGCCCGGCCGACCGCGGCCCGGTCGGCTTCGGGGAGCGCCTTCAAATCGGGCGGCTCGGTCATGTGCTGCATGGCCAACGAACGGATGTTCTTGCCGTTGAAGGGTTTTTGCCCGGTCAGCAATTCGACGAAGACCACGGCCAAACTGTATTGGTCGGAATGCTTCGACACCTTGTTCGCGAAGGTTTCGGGCGCCGCGTAGACCGGCGAGATGCCGCCCATCATGCCGGCGCTCGACTGCTTGGCCAAATCGCGGACGAGGCCGAAGTCGGCGACTTTCACGCGGTCGGCGATCACGAACAAATTCTTCGGTTTGATGTCGAGGTGCTGGAGGGAGTGCTTCTCGATCATGTGATCGAGCCCCTCGGCCGCGTCGGTGAGGAAAGCGAGCAGCTCGTCGCGCGGGATGCCCGGTTTGCCGGCTTGGCGGTACTCTTCGAAGAGGTCGTGCAGGCTCTTGTCGGCCAATTCCATGACGATGAGCAGTTCGCCGGCGACGACTTCGATGCGGTCCATCGACACGACGAACGGGTGCCGAACCGACTTCACGCGCTCGAGGGCCTTGTACTCCTGCTCGGCTTTGGCGGAGTCGCCGTCGAGCGAATTGAGGTTGCCGAATACGAACTTGATCGCTTTGAAGATGCCGCCGGGGGCCACGCATTTCCAGACTTCGCCGAACCCGCCGCTGCCGAGCGGCGAGACGAGCTTGTAACCGGGAATCGGTTCCGCATCGGGTTCGCGTAGCCAGTTCATGGGTCGGGCCGACGGAGTGCGCGGAAATGGACGCGACAACCCTAGTTCACACGGCGCCGGTTTGTCGAAAAATCGGATCGGGACGGGAACTCTTTGTGGCAATTGTGGGAACTCTGCGTGCCGGAAAGCGTCGGGGCCCGGCGCCGAGGTCGAGAATTCGCGCCGGGACAATATGGTTGAGGTGTGTCATCCGACTCGGCTTTTTGCTGATCGCTGTTCGCTGATTGCTGAAGACTGGTTCCATTCTAAACTTTTTTAAAACGACAGTTGTCAGTGATCAGCATTCAGCAATCAGCCAGAAAGTTGGCCCGATGCCAAAATCGAGAGTGACCCCGACAATGGGCGGGCTCGGCTTTACAATCTCGTTACCCGCTCCTCCCACGATCATCCGCACCATGAAACTCGCCTTCAGTACTAATGCTTACCTCAACTACTCTTTCCCCGAGACGGCCCGGCGGCTCGCGGCCCTCGGGTACTCCGGCCTCGAACTGATGGCCGATGTCCCGCACGCGTGGCCGGCGTATCTGCTCGAAGGGCAGAAGCAAACCATCCGCGAGGCGATGGCCGAGCACAAACTCGCGTTCAGCAATGTGAACGCCTTCATGATGCACGCCGTGAACGACCGGCGCCAGAAGTACTGGCACCCGTCGTGGATCGAACCGGACGTCAACTACCGGCAAGTGCGGATCGACCACACGGTGCGGGCGTTGTCGCTCGCGGCGGAACTCGGCGCGCCGTGCGTTACCACCGAACCTGGCGGGCCGGTGCCCGACGGCATATCGTGGGCGAATGCCTTGAAGCTGTTCGTCGAAATGTTGAAACCGGTGGTCGAACACGCGGAGAAGGTGAAGGTGCCGTTGCTCGTCGAACCCGAGCCGGATTTATTGATCGAGACCGCCGATCAGTACCTCGAGTTCGCAAAGCACTTCGACTCGCCCTACCTCGGGTTGAACTTCGACATCGGCCATTTTTTCTGCGTAAACGACGACCCCGCCGCGACGGTCCACAAGCTCGCCCCGTTGATCCGGCACGTCCACTTGGAAGACATCGCCGCGACGCGGAAGCACCACCACTTGGTCCCCGGCGAAGGGGTCATCGACTTCCACGCCACCCTGAAGGCACTGAAGGACGTCGGTTACGACCGATGGGTGACGATCGAGTTGTACACCTATCACGAAGACCCGGACGGGGCCGCGAAGACGGCCCGGGACAGGGTGTTGAAGATCGCGGAGGAAGTGGGTGTGGAACTGGCGTGATCGCCGAAGCTTTTCACTTGTCCTTCTTCGGCTCCGCCTTCTTGTACCCCAGCACCGCGACCGTGTAGCCGCCGTCCGGTTTCATGTCGGCGCTCACGCTGAGTTCGTTCGTGTCTTCCATCTTCTTGACGTTCTTTTGTTCTTCGAGGAACTCCGCCGGGCTGAGGAGGTCGTCGTAACCTTCCACGGCGTAGTGCATCGGGATCGCGAAGAGGCGCGGGTTGATCGCGGCGGTCACTTTGCGGGCGACTTCGCCGTTGATGGTGTAGATGCCGCCGACGGGGACGAAGAGCACGTCGACCTTGCCGATTTGCTTGACGAGCTGCGGGGAGAGTTCGTGGCCCAAGTCGCCGAGGTGGCAGAAGGTCAAGCCGTCGACGGTGACGACGAAGATGCTGTTGAGGCCGCGCTCTTTGCCGTCTTTCTCGTCGTGGTAGGTGCCGAAGGTTTTGACTTGGACGCCGAGGGCCTCGATCTTCTGATCGATTTTGTTCCACTCGAAGACGGTCTTCGCCTTGTTCGCCGGCTTCAAGCCGTGGAGTTCGAGGCGCTTTTCGTTCTTCGGCAAAATGATCGTCAGGTTGTGGTCGTCGTGTTCGTGCGAGATGCAGACGAGGTCGGCGTCGGGCTTCTCGGCCCCGAACACCGGGATCGCGTGCGGGTCGAAGACGATCTTCTTCCCGGCCGCGGTTTCGATTTGAATCAGCGATTGTCCGTACCAGCGCACTTTCGTCGGCTTGTCGGCGGCCGTGCCGATCGACACTCCCAGAATCAGAACGGCCAGCGCGGCGAGCATCCTCAACATCGTTCGTCCTCGGAAATCGGCGGTGTCGCGTCATTGTACGGGACGAACGTCGCGGCGGATTCTCACCCATTACTTCAATTCCACCGACCAGTACGCGCTGTCGAGGAACGTCTGCCAGGTGTGGTACTTCTTCTGGCTCAACTTCATGTTGAGCATCGGGCTGCGTTTCGGTTTCTCCGGCTTGCGGATCAGCGTCAAGTTGGCTTGACGCGGCGTGCGGCCCCCCTTGCGGACGTTGCATTCCACGCAGGCGCACACGATGTTATCCCACGTGGTGCCGCCGCCTTGGCTGCGCGGCACCACGTGGTCGAGGCTCAGTTCGCTCATGATAAACTTCCGGCCGCAGTATTGGCACTGGTTGTTATCGCGGGCGAAGATATTCCGGCGGTTGAACTTCACCGCCTGCCGGGGCACCTTGTCGTATTCGAGCAACCGGATGACGCGCGGGGCTTGGATTTCGACGTTCGGCGTGCGCACCCAGTCGTCGTTTTCGTCGCGGAAAAACTGCGCGCGGAACGCGCTCAGCTCGGCCCACGATTCGAAATCGTAGCTGAGGTACTGACCCTCTTCGACGCTCACGACCTCGGCTTGCTGCTTGGCCAGCAAACAAAAGGCCCGGCGCACGCTGATGACGTGGACCGCCATGAACATTTTGTTGAGGACCAGCACGCTGGATTCCAACGGCGAGTAGGTCTTGGGATTCATATTCGGCGAAGACCCCCATTTGCGACAACGAACCGGAGGCCGTCGGGGCCGATGCCGGTTCGCTATCCGAGACGCGCCAAGGTTAGGTCGGGTTCATCCACAACGGTATTCTACCCGGCGAATTCCTGGGAATGCAAGGATGGAGTGGACGAGTTTTCGCCCGCATCATCAATTCTTCACGGATCGATTCCGGCGTCCGCCCCTTCACCGATCCTTCGCGCGGGCTTCCGTAGACGTTGTTGCCCCCGGCGATACCATAGCTGTTGCTCCAGCGTCTGGGGCGACACGCCGAACCCAAATACCGTTGGTCGGCTCTATTCCACACGGCGGGCACCTTGGCCCGTCGGCGGCGGATCCGTTTCCGCCGATGCGTTCCCTCTAACCCCGATTGCGCCGGGGGCAGGCCTTTTTATGATGCTCGACAAAGTCCGAAACATTGGAATCATGGCCCACGTCGACGCGGGCAAGACGACCACCACCGAGCGCATCCTGTACTACAGCGGCACCAAGCACAAAGTCGGCGACGTCGACGACGGCGATACCACCACCGACTTCGACCCCCTCGAACGCCAAAAAGGGATCACGATCAACTCGGCCGCCGTGTCGATCGACTGGCTCGATCACGACGGCAACGACATCGCCATCAACATCATCGACACCCCCGGCCACGTCGACTTCACCGCCGAAGTCGAACGGTCCTTGCGCGTCCTCGACGGCGCCATCGGCGTCTTCTGCGCCAAGGGCGGCGTCGAAGTGCAGTCCGAAACCGTCTGGCGGCAGGCCACCACGTACACGGTGCCCCGGCTGGCTTACGTCAACAAGCTCGACCGCATGGGGTCCAACTTCTGGGCTTGCGTCGACCAAATGAAAACGAAGTTGCTCGCGAACCCGGTCGTTGTGACCATCCCCGCCGGCCAAGATTCGGCCCTCGAAGGGATCATCGATTTGATCCGCATGAAGCTGGTCACGCGCAACACCGACGACAAAACGCACCGCGAGTTCTACTCGAACGACGTGCCCGAGAAGTACCTCGCCGAAGCGACCAAACGCCGCGACGAGATGCTCGACGGCATTTCGATCGCGTCGGACGAAGTCACGGAACTGGTGCTCGAAGGCAAGCCGGTCAGTATCGAACTGATCTTGAAGACGCTCCGCGTGGGGACGCTGGGCAACCTCTTCACGCCCGTGCATTGCGGCAGCAGCAAGATGTTCCACGGCGTGCAGCAACTGCTCGACCTCGTCGTCGATTGCCTGCCCAGCCCGCTCGACCGGCCGCCGGTGAATGCCGTGCACCCGAAGACGAAGGAGCATTTCCTGCGCAAGCCGGAGGCCGATGAGCCGATGAGCGCGCTGGCCTTCAAGACGGTCGCCGAGACCAACGGCGACCTCGTGTACATCCGCGTCTACTCCGGCACGATGCGGCCGGGCGAAACCTACATGAACACCACCACCGGCAAGAAGGAGCGCATCGCCCGCTTCATGCGGATGATGGGCGACAAGCGTATCCCGCTCGAAAGCGCCGGCCCCGGCGACATCGTCGCGGCCATGGGCCTCGCCGATACGTTCACCGGCAACACGCTGTCCGACACGGAGCAACCGGTCGCCCTCGAAGCGATCCAGTTTCCCAAGCCGGTCATCGCGCAAGCGTTGACGTTCAGCAAGCTGCTCGACGCCAGCAAAGTCGGGGAAGCGCTCAACCGCTTGGTCCGAGATGATCCGACGCTGAAGACCCACACCGACGACGAGACCAAAGACACGATCATCTCCGGGATGGGCGAACTCCACCTGGAAATCAGCATCGAGAAGCTCAAGCGGGCCGTCGGCATCCGCCAAGACGACATCGAATCGGTGAAGCTCGGCCGGCCCCGCGTGGCGTACCGCCAAAGCCTCGCCCGCGCCGTCGACTTCGAATACAAGTTCCAGAAGCAAACCGGCGGTCGCGGGAAGTTCGCGGTGATCGCGGTGAAGTACAGCCCGCTCACCCCGGAGCAGATCGAGGTGAAGGTCAAAGAGATCGAGGAACTCAACGACCCGAAGATCAAGCAGGAACCGAACAACGTTTACTTCGTGAACAGCATCACGCAGGGGGCGATCGACAAGCAGTTCATCCCGAGCGTGGAAGAGGGGTTGCGCGAAGGGGCGAAGAAGGGGCACAAGTACCCGTTCCCGTTCGTCGACCTCGAGTTCGACCTCTACTTCGGCAAGATGCACGACGTGGACTCGTCGCAAGACGCGTTCTACCTGTGCGCCTTGGAAGCCTTCCGCGAGGCCCAAGACAAAGCCGGCATCCAGTTGCTGGAGCCGATCATGAAGGTGGTGGTGGTGTCGCCCAAGGACTACCAAGGGCAGATCACGGGGAACATCAGCAGCAAACGGGGCGTCATCGAAGACACCACCGAAGACCGCGGCGTGGCCCAAGTGAGCGCCAAGATCCCGCTGGCCAACTTGTTCGGGTACACGAGCGACCTGCGCTCCGCGACCAAGGGCCAAGCGAGCTTCAGCATGGAGTTCAGCCATTACGCCGCCGTGCCGGTGGAACTGGCGGACTTGCCGCCGGGGACGGTGCGCGGCGGGAAGTAAGGATTTGGATTCGGTGAAGTGAAACGAGGAAGCCCCCGACGTGAGTCGGGGGCTTTTTGTTTGTGCAAAAGCTGATGATGCTAAATATCAATCATATCAGGAAGTTCTGGCGATAAATTCAAGTATGCCATCAATCATTCGTTTGACATCGTCGTGAGATCTGGAAAATGCTCCCGGAGAATGCGCCGCTTCATTTCGAATTCCGCCCCAGCCAGTTATGAGCTTGCTATCAATTGCGGAATACAGTGTGGCGGTTCCATCGTTTCTAGCTTTTGCTGCCGCAGAGTCAAATTTTGAAATCGACCCCTCGCCAACAACTGGTAGGTTGTTTTTCTTGATTAATTGACGAAGGTGAGTTTCCAATGCTCCACCAGCAATAACTGTAGCTACATGACCCGAAGTGAGCAATGCAATTGCTTGTTCAAGGATTTCACCTTCAGTTTCGGCACGAATTGCATCGATGATCGAGCCAATGCGGTTGTTTTTCACCATACTAGTTGCGGTAGCGAACACACCACCCATTTGCTCAAGAGTGAGACCCCGGGAATGAGCAGGATCCATTTTTAGTGAAAGTCGCTCCCAATTTTGACGAACAGGATGGGCTGTCGAAAAAATTGCTGCCAGTGCAGACGATGCTTCAGTGGCCCATCGTTGGGCGTCAAATTTGTCGTAGTTGTAGTTATCTTTGGTTCCCGATCCATAGGTGTCATAGTGATTTTTTTTCAAGCTCCCAAATGACGACTCTATAGATTCATACCACTCGACTATCTCTGATAACTTCATTGCAAACCCCAAAAAAAGATCTTAGGATATACCAGTGTAAAAATCGCAACGCAACGATACGACGATGTCAATCACTTGCGAAACATTTTGACCTCCGCAGTCTTGGCGACCTCATCCGCGCTGCGGGCGATCCATCGGTTCGCATCACGAAAACTTCGCCCGAAGGATTGCGCGCTCGAATGCACTCGACGGCATCATAGGTAGTCGGCTCAATCGCGTAGTCATCGGTTCCGAGTGCGATGGCGACGAACTTCCCCTCATCTTCGGGCCGGAGTGTCGGCCGGACGCAGCGCTCGTACGCATCCTGGCCGAGGCGGGCGATCTCGTCTAAATTCGGTCGCGGTTCTGTGATGGGCATTGTGAATCTGCCGGATTGCTACTTGTTGACTCAACTGTACCAGATCCACCTCCTGCGTAGAATTGCTTTCCATCCCAAACCGGATTCCGAGGAACCGCCTTTGACCCCATTCCAGACTCGCTGGCTATGCTGTGGCTACACCAACGATTTGCAGCGCCGGTCTTGCGAACGACCGACCCCAGCAGCGGTGGGGGGGCACCGGTGAGCTACGAATCATGCCCCGCCGTCGGCTGCGGCGCTGGATTCGGCGTGCCTTTGGCCGGGCGACGACCCGCTTGCTACTTGTCCTTCTTGTCCCCGCCTCCCAACCTGATGCCCTTCTTGATGCCCTTGATGGTCCCGCTGGCGGAGCCCCCGGCGACTCCCTCAGCGGCTCGCGCCGCCTCCTCGGTGAGCGAACTCTCGCCGTGCCGCTTGCTGCGGTGGACCACGATGTCGTCGCTGTTCTTGGGCAGCCCGTCCGGGCCGGCCGAGCGGACATCCAGCGTGTAGTTCAGGGTGTCCTTCTCGACGGTGGCCGTGAGCGGCCTGCCGTACGCATCGGTGGCGGTGGTGGCGAACTCTTTGCCGCCGTCCCACCGATCCGCCTCCGAGTTGAGGACGGATAGCGTCTGCTCCCGCAGTTCGCGGGCGCTCGGCCCACACCCGGCGCCCACGACGACGGCCAGCACTGCGAACGGTCGCCACATCGACAAAGTCCTCTGCCGCCGAACTTACAACTGGATTGCGCGTTGTCGCGGCGCGAACGTGCGCCGCGCGCAACCCACCACGTCAGCACGCTCTTTGCGCGTTCGCGCCGGCTCTCGTCCGGGCCCGTGCGTCGCCCGCTTCGCGATCCTCGACTCCTTCACAGCCCGCGAAATCTCACGGCTCACCGAGCCCTCGTGGGCGTGGTGCCGACGCTTCGCCCCCGACCGCGGATCGATCGAGAACGCCGCCGACGGGAAGACGAACTGCCACTTCCACCCGGTCGCCGCACCGGGGAGCTTTCGCTGCAAGGCATCCGGATGGTAAATCCGGCCGAAGCCGTCCGCAAGCTCTTCGTTGGAGTTCAACCTTTAGGTTGTTCCACGCTCGAGAGGGGAGGTCGAGCCAAGTCTTCGAGGTTCGAATCCTATCGCGTCCAGGCTCGAAGACTCGCCCGGACGAAGACAACCTAAAGGTTGAACTCCAACGCTCCGCATTTGACCTGCGGCAAACGATCTTCCCGAAAGCGTGGATGCTACCACCCCTCGGAGGTCCTGCGGACGCTGGAGGCGAAGTTCCCCCCCGCTGCGTGCGAAGAGGAAGCTTTGGATTTGAATAGATTCCGGTAAATAGTCCGGCGGCATGTCGATCGGCGCACGCCCCGTTCGACTATTCGTCGGAACGCAATCCCGCGCTTCGAACACGAGGACTTCCCATGGCTCGGCAGAAGATCACAACTTTTCTTTGGTTCGATACGCAAGCCGAGGAGGCCGCGAGATAGCACGCCGGTCTGTTCCCCGACTCGGCGGTGACGGGCGTCACGACGGGCCCGGACGGCTCGGCGCTCGTGGTCGAGTTCCGACTCGCGGGCCAGCAGTACCTCGCGCTCAACGGCGGGCCGCATTTCCGCTTCACCGAAGCGATCTCGCTGTCCATCGACTGCCAAACCCAGTCCGAAGTGGACGACTATTGGGAGAAGCTCTCGGCCGGGGGAGCGACGAGCGATTGCGGCTGGCTGAAGGACAAGTACGGCCTCTCGTGGCAAGTCGTGCCGTCGATTCTCCCGGAACTCTTGGCGGATGCGGACCGCGCGAAGGCGGCGCGGGTGATGACCGCGATGATGGGGATGACCAAATTGGACATCGCCGCGCTCCGCGCCGCGGCCGACTGATCCATCTCAAAGCGGAAGCCACGGGAAGCGACGTCTTGCTCCTCGGCCGTCGGGACCGCCCTTTGCGCGCCCGAGTCGCGGTCGCGGGTTGCGGTTGACACGCCCGTTCCGCATTTGCGAACATCCGATACCCCGGTAGGACGCCGGGGCATCGCACCCCGATTTTCACGGATGGATCCGGCATGGCCGCGCCCTTCGACGACCTCCTCGGTCGCTTCGTTTCCAAGAATATCACCGTCGGCATCATCGGCTTGGGCTACGTCGGCTTGCCACTCGCTCGGGCCTTCGCCCGCACCGGCATCCGCGTGCTCGGCTTCGATATCGACACGCACAAGGTCGACAAACTGAACGCCGGGCGGTCGTACATCCAACAAATTCCGGACAGCACCATCGTCGAAATGCGGGACGCCGGGTTCGTGGCGACCGATCGCTTCGAGCGCCTCGGCGAAGCCGATGCCGTGCTGATTTGCGTGCCCACGCCGCTCACCGAGACGCGCGAGCCGGATTTGAGTTACGTCGTCAACAGCACGCACGCCATCGCCGGTCAACTGCGGGCGGGGCAACTCATCGTGCTGGAAAGCACGACTTACCCGAGCACGACCCGCGGCGATGTGCTGCCGGTGCTCGAACGCACGGGCCTGAAAGCCGGGGTCGATTTCTTCCTCGCCTTCAGCCCCGAGCGCGAAGATCCGGGCAACCAGACACACTCGGTCAGCAGCATCCCGAAAGTCGTCGGTGGCTTGTGCGAGCGCAGCGCCGACCTCGCCTGCCAACTGTACGCGGCCATCGTGCCGCAGGTGGTGCGCGTGTCGTCGCCGGAGATCGCCGAGGCGTGCAAGATTTTGGAGAACACCTATCGGGCGGTGAACATCGCGCTCGTCAACGAACTCAAGGTGCTCTACGACCGCATGGGCATCGACGTTTGGGAAGTGATCGACGCCGCGAAGACGAAGCCGTTCGGCTTCCAAGCCTTTTACCCCGGCCCCGGTCTCGGTGGCCACTGCATCCCCATCGACCCGTTCTACCTGACATGGGTGGCCCGGCGCCACGGCCTGAGCACGCGCTTCATCGAACTCGCCGGGGACGTGAACACCGCGATGCCGACGTACGTCATCAATAAAGTCGGCGAAGTGCTCAATGACGCCGGCAAGCCGGTGCGCGGCAGCAAGGTGGCCATCCTCGGCATGGCTTACAAGAAAGACGTCGACGACCCGCGCGAATCGCCGGGCTTCGAACTGATGGACTTGCTCATCCGCAAAGGCGCGAGCGTCAGTTACAACGATCCGCACATCCCCCGGTTGCCGTCGATGCGGCACTACCCGGATTTGGCCATGGACAGCAGCCCGCTGACGGCCGCGTACCTCGCCGAACAAGACTGCGTGCTGATCGCGACCGATCACACGGCCTACGACTACGGCTTCATCGTGGAACATGCGAAGGCCGTGGTCGATACGCGGAACGCCACGAAGAAAGTGACGGCGGGCCGGGAGAAGATCGTCCGGGGTTGAGGGAAATCCGGAGCCGGTGGGGTCTTGACCGGCATGCGATAATGTCGCATCGCCCGTCTCCCATTTCAACTCCGGGGTTCGCCACCATGGCTCTGCCGAAAATCGAAATCGTCCCGCTCAAGCCCGCGGTCCGCTCCGACGCACCGGTGACGCTCGATGTCCTGATCCGGATCGTGCCCGCGACGCCGCAGGTCGCGGTGAATCGACCGCCGTTGAACCTCGGCCTCGTCATCGACCGCTCCGGGTCGATGGACGGCCGGAACAAACTGACCTTCGCCCGGGAAGCCGCGGTGTTCGCCGTGCAGCAGCTCCTCCCCACCGACCGCATCAGCTTGACCGTCTTCGACGACGAAGTGCAAACCCCGGTGACGAACACGGTCGTCGAGAACAAAGCCAAGATCATCGAAGCGATCCGAGGCATCCATTCCGGCGGCAGCACGAACCTCCACGGCGGCTGGGCCGAAGGGTCGCAGCAAGTCCGCGGCGGACTCGTGACCGGCGGCTTGAACCGCGTGATTCTGCTGTCCGACGGGCAAGCCAACGTCGGCGAAACCAACGCGGACGCCATCGGCACGGACGTCCACAAAGCCGCCCGCAGCGGCGTGAGCACCACGGCCATGGGACTCGGCGACGACTACAACGAGAAGCTGCTGGAAGCGATGGCGAATTCCGGCGACGGCAACTATTACTACGTCGAATCGGCCGGGCAGCTGCCGGGGATCTTCGAGCGCGAACTCAAGGAATTGATGGGTCTCTCGGGGAACACCGTGGGCTTGGGATTGGAACCGCAGGGTGGGGTCGAAGTCACGGACACGCTCAACGATCTCGAGAAACTGCCCACGGGTCACTACCCGCTGCCCAACCTCATCGCCGGTCTGCCGATCTACTTCGTCGCTCGATTGAAGGTGCCCGCGCTGGCCACCGAACGCGAACTCCTCCGCGTCCGTCTGGCATGGACCGAACCGAAGTCGACGGAGCGCCACGAACTCGACGCGAGCCTGAGCCTGCCGCCGGTGACCGCCGCGATCTGGGATGCCCTCGCCCCCAACGCCGAGGTGCAAGAGCGGGCGGCGCTCTTGGAAGTCGCGCGGTTCAAGAAGCAGGCCGCGGAGCATTTGGCCAAAGGGGATCGCGCGGCCGCGAGCCAAGGAATCGATCAGGCGCGGGCCTGCTGCATCGCCGCGCCGCAAACATCCGAGGTCGGCCAAGAACTCGAGGCCATCGGCATCCTGGTGGCGCAACTCGAAGACGGCGACGATGACAAATTCAACAAGCATACAACTTCGCAATCGCACGGCCGCCAGCGCAGTAAACCGATGCCTTGGCAGGCAGATTAGACGCTCGGCCGATTCCCCAGACGCTTCCAAGCCTTCCGCAACCCCAAGACCCCCAATCCCAAGCCGGCGATGACCAACGTCGCCGGCTCGGGGATTTGCTTCGGTGGCTCCGTGGGCTCGGTCGGCGTCTTTGGCGGCGGCACTTCGAAAATCGTTTGCCGCGGCGTCGGCGATGGCGTCTCACCCGATCCCGGCCAGCCGGGCCAGTAGAAGGCTAGGGCCGGTGTCGGCGCGACGAGTAGAACGAAAGCCGCGATCCCGGCGAGTATCTTCCCACGGTTCCAGTTCAGCAGTCGGGCGAGCATCACGCGGACTCCGCGGCCGGCAAAAATAATGGGCCGGTTTCATTCAAGTTCTGCTCCTTCATGCCACGATGTTCGACCTCCGTCAACCCGGATCGGACCGGACCGGCAATTTGGGCAATCCTTGCCGATTGTCATTATTGTTCGGTTTCGAGAAACCTTGACGGTTGCGGGGGTCGAATGCCGATAGCGAATCGGAGCTATCGCGCCGTGCGGAGGATTCGGGATGAAGCGCGTTCGAAGGTTATCGGTGATCGCGCTCGGCTGGCTCGGGACCGCCGCATTCGCCGATGACCCCGGTTGGAAGACCGTTGCGGTTCTTCCGGCGACGACTCCGCCGAAAGCGGTCGACGTGCCGACGCCAGTACCGCCGGCGTTGGTTTCTCCCGCCGATGCGTCGTGGAAATCGGCCCCGCCGCCGAAGGTCGCCCCGAAGCCGGAACCGATCGTGTCGGGGGGTCTGGAACCGCTGCCGCCGAAGCCGGTGGCGATTGCGGAACCATCTTTTCCCGGTGGCTTGGAACCGCTGCCGCCGCCCGTCCTCCGGCCGGTGATCGAACCGGTAATCGCCCCCGCCGGTCCGGTCGGCCCGCGCGTGCCCGCAGAAGCCAAATACCCGGCGGAGTTGCCGCCGCTGCCGATGCCCAAAATCCCGTCGCCCGAACCGCTACCGGCGCCGCGGGCGTTGCCGATCCAGCCATCTTGGAATCCGCAGCCGATTTGCAACGACACCCCCGAACCGACCCCGAGTGCCACGCTGCAGCGCGCGTCGGCGGTCACGCCCGCGGAGGCGGGGATCCCCGTGCGCCACGGGGTCTTCGGGTCGCAGCCGGTGCGGTTGTCCAAAGACAATTATTTCCGCGATCTCTTCGGCCTCGATCTGCTCACCCACAATCCGAACCCGATCAAGGTCCTACCGGACTCGGGTTCGCCCGACGATCTGCTGTTCGTCCAAGCCGAGTATCTGCTCTGGTGGGCGAACAAACCGAACATCCCCGTCTTGGCGACTACGAATTCGCTCGGTCAACCGGGGTTCCTCGGGCAACCGGGGACGCGGAATTTGCTCGGGCCGGGGACCTTCGGGCCGGGGTTGCGCGACGGCTTCCGCATCCGCGCCGGCGGCTGGCTCGACGATTGCGGTTTGCGCGGCGTCGACGGCGGTTTCTTTTTCCTCGGTCGTCGCAGTGCCAGCCAAAGTTTCGACAGCGGCCAATCCCCCGTGATTACGCGGCCCCTCTTCGCGCCGAACTTCAACTCCGAATTCGGGGAAGTCGTCGCGCAGCCGAACCTCTCGGCCGGGCGGCTCGACGTGACGACCGACAGTTATCTGTGGGGGGCCGATCTGAACTACCGCCGCGTGATCAGCCGGACCTGCGACGGCGGCGTGGGGCTGTTCGCGGGTTACCGGCATTTGAACCTCACCGAGAGTTTGACCATCGCCGAGTCGATCACCTCCACGGGACCACTGTCGCCCGACCCGGTCGGTACGAAGGTTTTCGTCCGGGATCGGTTCGAGACGCGGAATCAATTCCACGGCGGACAAGTCGGCGGCTTCTGGAACCGGAAGCTCGGGCGCTTCGATTTCGACACCCGGGCCGGCATCGCCCTCGGGACGACGTTCCAGACGGTCGACATCGACGGGATCCAGCAGCGCACGCGGCCGGGCCAAGCGACGGAGAATTTCCGCGGTGGCCTTCTGGCAACTGGGCCGAACCTCGGCCGGTTCACCCAAAATCACTTCAGCGTCGTACCGGAGTTCACGGCGAACGTCGGCTACCTCATAACGCCGAACTTGCGATTGTTCGTCGGTTACAATTTCTTGTATTGGAGCAACGTCGTCCGGCCCGGCGATCAAATCGACCGCGTGGTCGACGTGGCCCAAGTGCCCAATCCGCCCGCCGGAGTCGTCGCCAGCCCCAAACCCCGCCCCCTGCCCACTTTCCAACAATCGGACTTCTGGGCCCACGGCATCCAATTCGGGCTCGAGTTGAGGTGGTGAATTGATAGGGCCTACTACTTGATCTTCTCCGTCGGTTTACGCGTGAACTCGTAGTAAATGTGCCCCGAGTCGGCTTTTGCTTCGAATCGCCGTGGGCAGATTTCGGCGATCGCCAGTTTCGGATCGAGTGCTTTTTTCGACTTCTCGTCGATCAGTACGAGTTTAAGCGTGTCGCCTTGAATCGAGTAGGTTCCCCGGGCCAGAGTTTTCGGCTTTCCTTTTTCATCTTGGATTCCGAACATGAAGATCCGTTGACCAGCGGTGCCTTGCAAACCGAGATAGCCCTTATGATTTTGCCTGAGAACTTCCAGAACGGCGGCTCCGTCGGCTTTGATCGCGATCCGATTTTCAGCGGCGTTTAGCAACGGCTTGCCGTCAATTTCACCTTTGGTACAGATCCACACTCCGCAGAGCTTAGGGAGATCGCGATCCCGGATTGAAATAAGGAACAGCGTCGAAGTCTCGTTGTCAATGATCGCGCAATGATCCTGCAAAAAATCTTGGCCCAGCAGGCCATCCAATTCGACCTTTTCGTTTTTCCTTTTCTCGTAATTGTAAACCGTCACTTGGCTGGATAGGCCTTCCATCGCATAGATCGTTTGTTTTCGCTCCACGAGGTACTGCGTTTTGCCAGCAGGAATGTTGATTCGATCAATACTGCCGATACCCATCTTAGTTGAAACGTACATCTTATGTTCATGATCCGAATTCGAGGGTGTGATCGGATACGAATCGATTCCAAATAACTTGCCGGCACGTTTACTCAAACAAATCGTCGTAGCACCGGTATCGAGCATCAGTAAGAGCGGCTTTCCATCTAATATCATGCTGACCAAATAACCTTGATGATCGGTAGTGGGAATCAGCGATATCGCAACGTAGCCTTGATTTTCAAGGAATTCTGCGAGCGGTCGATCTGGCTTGACTGGCGGCTCTTCTCCACGAGCCCAGTTGACGGGGATTGACGCGAAGAAGGCCGTGGCGCAACAGATGAAGAATGATTTCCAATGGATTGAATTGAATTGCATCGTCGCATCCTGCGGTGATCTGTCGGCTCGCACTATGCTCGCCGACATTGATTCGGATTGTTATTTAATAGGTCGGAACGGATCATGCTCGATGGGTGGTAAAATCAATGGACGCGGCACGGACCTCGGAGGAGAAACACCCGGCACGTACGGTGGGGGATCGAAGGGGTTGTTCGTAGGTGGTATGTCCGTGAATCTTTGTAGAACTGGCGGGCGAATCACTGGAGGGAGTCGTCCGATGGGTCCGGTCGGGGCGATGGGGCCACCGGGGATCACAGGTTCTGTCGGCGCCGCCGGGCGAATGTACCATGGATCGTAGGTGAGTTGCCAGTAAGGCGGTTTAGCTGGGAACAGAGGGTTACTGTTGTCCGGTGTGACCAATTCGTAGACCCATCGGCCTATGATCGGCCCCGGTGGGGTAGGGTTGGGTTGTCGGCCGGCTTGAACCTCTGCAGAGAAGCCTGAGAGGATGGTCGGAGGGTTGGTCAGTTGAGAGTTCGCGTCTCTGAACAAGAGCGAATTCAAATCTCCCGGAACGCCGTATTGTGCGATGAAGGCATCTAACTCAGGGGTCGCAGACAAGTACAAGGAAGTCGTTGCGCTGGGGGTGCCCGTGTAGAAGTGATTGCTGGCTGAATCGTAGAAAGTCACGACGAATTGCGGTCCAGCTTTTTCGAGGATCAAGAAGGTGTGGGCGAAGTTACCGTCGTCCTCTGCCATCGAGATCACAGCAACATCCGTCACTGCTGCCTGTTGATTCGGACTTGTCTGAACGGGTGGCACTGTAGGTGGTGTCAGCGGCGTTGCATCCGGCACGATGCGTCCGTCAAGTGTTTCTAACCGCAGTTTGGTGGAATGGACGGGACTATCCCCCCCCCAAAAAGAAGGGCTTCCACATCGACATGTTTTACTCCTGAATGGATGAAACCAAAGCCTTGGCCAACTCAGATAGGACTTTAACAGCTTGTACTGGAGCGTCAAGGACATTGTTGTAAGATTTACAAAGACGCAGCAATTCAAGGTTTTCTGTACTCGGCCAGATCGGGTATCCCTCCGGATTTTGCCACGGCGTTAGGCGGCGGTCCAGAGGTCGTTCCACTCCGGGGTGTCGCAGAGGGCTAGGAGTTCCACGAGCGGGCC
>JAYSYN010000092.1:0-6206 GCA_043727575.1 Fimbriiglobus sp. | reverse complement strand
GTGGTTCCAGGAAGCGCATTTTCCCAGATACACTCTCCAAGCGCAACCCCAATCCCAAAAGGGAATTCCCAAAACTCCAAGAATCGTTGCTACACCCCCCTCGGCTTCGACCCTTGACGCGGACCTCGGTCGGGGTAACGTGGTGTTGCCGAAATCGCTCCCCGAGTTCCCGTGTCGAAGGTCCGTATGCCCGCAACGTGTGTCGTCGGATTGCAGTGGGGCGACGAAGCCAAGGGGAAAATCGTCGACATCTTGGGCGACTCGCACCAATTCGTGGTGCGCTACAACGGCGGGGCCAACGCCGGGCACACGGTCGTCTGGGGCGACCGCACCTTCAAACTTTCCTTGCTGCCGACGGGCGTCTTGAAGCCTCACGTGACGTCGGTCATCGGCAACGGCCTCGTGGTCTACCCCCCTCGGTTTATGGAAGAAGTCGATCAACTCGTGGCTGCCGGTGTGCCGGTCGGTGCGAACCTCGTCCTCAGCGATCACGCCCACGTCATCTTCCCGTACCACATGGAAGAAGAACGCCTCGCCGAAGCCGACGCCGACGCGAAGATCGGCACCACCGGCCGTGGGATCGGGCCGTGCTACCAAGACAAAGTCGGCCGGCGCTACGCCATCCGCGTCGGGGAATTGCTGCACGCCAAGCACCTCACCGACCGCCTCCGGCAGATCGTCCCGTTCAAGAACCGGTTCCTCCAAGCCTTCGGCGGCAAATCGTTCGACGTCCACGAACTCGCGGACGAATACCTCGGCTACGCCGAGCGCCTCCGGCCGCACGTCGCCGATACGACACGCGTGCTTCAAGACGGGATTGCGGCCGGAAAAGACATCCTCTTCGAAGCGGCCCAAGGGTCGCTCCTCGACGTCGATCATGGCACGTTCCCGTACGTCACGAGTAGCAGCAGCCTCCCCTCGGGAATTTGGGCGGGCACCGGCATCCCGTCCCGCAATGTCACGCGGATCATCGGCGTCATCAAGGCTTACACCTCGCGGGTCGGTCGCGGGCCATTCCCAACGGAATTGAATGACGGCCTCGACGGCATCGGCGAGCGGATTCGCCGGATCGGCCGGGAGTTCGGCACCGTCACCGGCCGGCCGCGCCGCACCGGCTGGCTCGATACCGTGGCGCTGCGTTACACCGCGTCATTGGCCGGGGCGGACGAAGTCACGGTGATGTTGCTCGATGTCCTGAGCGGCTTGAAAGAAGTGAAGATCAACCGGGCCTACATGCTACGAGGCGAACGGATCACGCACTTCCCGAGCGACGCTTACGAACTCGATCAGTGCGAACCGGAATACGAGACGCTGCCGGGTTGGAGCGAGGACATCACCGGCTGCCGCAAACCCGGCGACTTGCCCGCGGCGGCGCGGCGGTACGTCGACCGGATTCAAGAACTCGTCGGCTTGCCGGTGTCGATCGTGTCCGTCGGCCCGGATCGCGCTCAAACCATCCCGATGAAATGAGCGAGCCGCACGATAGCCTCGAATATTGTCGCGGGGTCGGGGTCGATCCGGCCCGGCTGCCACGGCACATCGCCATCATCATGGACGGCAACGGCCGTTGGGCCGTGGAGCGCGGCGACGAGCGCATCGCGGGGCACTTGAAGGGCGCCGATGTCGTGCGCTCCACCGTAACGGAGTGCTGCCAACTCGGAGTGGAACAACTCACGCTCTACTGTTTCAGCGCCGAGAATTGGAAGCGGCCGAAGCCCGAGATCGACTTCCTGATGGCCCTGCTGAAGCAGTATCTCCTCGACGAGCGCCAACTGATTTTGGATCAGAACATCCGTTTCACCGTCATCGGCCGGCGCGAGGGCATGCCGGACGATGTTCTCGAAGAGATGGACCGCAGCATCGCCCTGAGCGCGGCGAACACCGGGCTGATTCTCTGCTTGGCCATCAACTACGGCAGCCGGACGGAGATCGTCGATGCGGTGCGGACGCTCGCGACGCGGGTGCGCAACGGCGACCTCGAACCCCTCGACATCGACGACGACGCGATTTCGAATTCACTTTACACGGCCGGGACGCGCGACCCCGATTTGCTGGTGCGGACCGCCGGGGAGATGCGCGTCAGCAATTACCTGCTCTGGCAGATTTCCTATGCCGAGATTTGGGTGACGCCGAAGTGTTGGCCCGATTTCGACGCGGGCACTTTGCACGAAGCTTGCCGGGCGTTCGCCGCGCGCGACCGCCGCTTCGGCGGCCTCGTCAACCTCCGCGGAGCCGTGGGATGATCCAGATCGCATGTTGAAAACCCGCTTGCTCTTGGGCTCGCTCATGGCCGCTGCGGCCGGGGGCGTGTTGTACGTCGATTCCTTCTTCGCGCCGTATTTTCCAATCCTGTGGCTGCTGGCGATCGCGGTCGGAGTCCTGGCGACGCGGGAATTGGTGGCACTGATGCCGCACGAGAATCGCCCGCGCGAATGGCTTTGTTTGCTCGGGGTGGTCACGCTGGCGGCAATACCATTCGCGTTTCAAACACACGGGGGGCTAACGCCCCCCGCTCGGGAAATCGCGCAGTTCTCGTTCGCGGGGTTCGTGATCCTCGCATTGCTCGTGGAGATGTACCACTACCGTGTGCCGGGGCAGTGCGTCACCCGCGCGGCGCACGCGGTCTTCGCCGTGGGCTACCTCGGCCTCCTGCCGAGTTTCTTCCTGTTGATCCGTTGGTTGCCCGAGCATTCCGGATGGATGCTCGCTCTGGCGATCTTCGTCCCCAAGTGCTGCGATATCGGCGCGTACGCGGCGGGTCGGATCTTCGGGAAGCACCCGTTCACGCCGCTTTTGAGCCCCAAAAAAACCTGGGAAGGCATCGCCGGCGGACTCGTCTTCGCCGTCGTCACGGCGGTGGTGGCGGGGGAACTCGTCCCCGTATTCCGGCATGGTTTCGTGGAAGCGATCGCCTTTGGGCTAGTCGTCGGTTTCGCGGGAATCCTCGGCGATCTGGCCGAATCGATGATCAAACGCGATGCGTTGGCTAAAGATGCCTCGAAAGCGGTGCCGGGGTTCGGCGGCGTCCTCGACGTCATCGATTCGATACTCTTCGCGGGCCCGGTGGCCTATTATTGGTTCGCGCGTTGAACCCCGACGGCGGGGCGGTGTCCGTGGCGGATAACGATTTGGAACACTCCGGGGGCGATGCGATGTCGGAAACCGAATTGATCTCGAAGACGATGACGCTCGACAGCCGCGAGGAGGCCGTGATCCTCTTCGGGCCGCGCGATCAGTTCCTGCGCACCGTCCGCGACGCCCTCGGCGTCAAAGTCGTGGCCCGCGGCGATACCCTGCAATTCGAAGGGGCCGAGGAACAAGTCGATCAAGCGGAACGCGCCTTCTCGCAACTGCGCGGATTGCTGCGCAAGAACGGCCGGCTCGTCCCCGAAGATGTGCGTTCCATCATCGAAGTCGTCCGCGGTGACGGCCGCGGCTCCGGCAACGCCATGACGGTTCTCGAATCGGGGCGCTACCTCCGCCCCCGCACCGATGGCCAAGGGCGGTACGTCCAAGCCCTGAAAACTCACGACATCGTGCTGTGCGTCGGCCCGGCCGGGACGGGCAAAACCTACCTGGCCGTCGGTTGGGCCGTGACGCTGCTCCGCACCGGCGCGGTGAAGAAAATCGTGCTCGTACGCCCGGCAGTCGAAGCGGGCGAGCGCCTCGGGTTCCTCCCCGGCGACCTCATCGCCAAGATCAATCCCTACCTCCGTCCGCTCTTCGATTCGCTCAACGACATCATGGAACCGGACATCGTCAAGAAGTACATCGAAAACGAAATCATCGAGATTCTGCCGCTGGCCTACATGCGCGGCCGGACGCTGTCGAATGCTTGCATCATTCTGGACGAGGGCCAGAACGCAACCTGCACGCAGATGAAGATGTTCCTCACGCGGATGGGGTTGAATTCGAAGATCGTCGTGACGGGGGACCTGTCGCAGATCGACCTGCCCACGAGCGTCCGCAGCGGCCTGTTCGACGCGGTGCAGCGCCTCCGCAACGTCGAAGGAATTTCGGTGCTGACGCTGGAAGATTCGGACATCGTCCGCAACCCGCTGGTGATGAAGATTGTGCAGGCATACGACGACGACATTCCAAAAGCTAAGAAGTAAAAGTGGCACTGGAACTGCTCATCTTGCGGCGTCAAATTTCCCAACTTGGAGCCGCGATGTCCGATTCCCTCGCCCCGATTTCCGGTATGGGCGCGATTCCCCACGAGGGGGGAATCGCCTTCCGCGTCTGGGCGCCGCACGCTAAAGCCGTTTCGGTCGTCGGCGCCTTCAACGACTTCCAACCGACCGCGAACCCGATGTCCCACGAGGCGGAGGGTTTTTGGCACACCGACGTCGCGGCCGCGAAAGTCGGGCAGGAATACCGCTTTTGGCTGGACATCGAAACCGGCCCCGTCACCCGCATCGACCCGTATGCCCGCGAGGTGACCAGTTCCATCGGCAACGGCGTCATTCCCGATCCGCACTTCGATTGGGGCGACGACCGCTTCGAGATTCCGAATTGGAACGAAGTCGTCATTTACGAACTCCACGTCGGCACCTTCAACGACGATCAACCCGATGTCGATGCCCCCGCGAAATTCGAGAGCGTCGTGCGCCGGTTCGACCACCTCAAGAAGCTCGGCATCAATTGCATCCAGATCATGCCCATCGCGGAGTTCGCCGGGGATCGCTCGTGGGGTTACAACCCCGCCCACATATTCGCGGTCGAATCGGCTTACGGCGGACCGAAAGCCTTCAAGGAACTCGTGAAGCAAGCCCACCGCCACGGCATCGCGGTAATCCTCGACGTCGTCTACAACCACTTCGGCCCCAGCGACCTCGACCTCTGGCGCTTCGACGGCTGGAGCGAACACGACGGCGGCGGTATCTACTTCTACAACGACGGCCGACGCACCACTCCATGGGGCGACACCCGGCCCGATTACGGTCGGCCGCAGGTGCGGCAGTTCATCCGCGACAACGCGCTGATGTGGCTCGAGGAATTCCACGTCGACGGCCTGCGCATGGACATGACTTTGTACATCCGAGCCGTCGACGCCTCGGCCAGTCACGTGCTGCCCGACGGTTGGAGCCTGATGCAGTGGGTGAACACGGAAGTCCGCAAGCATTTTCCGAAGGCGCTCACCATCGCCGAAGACCTCCAAAGCAGCGACGCCATCACGGACACCGCCGAGAATGGCGGCGCCGCCTTCGGCTCGCAGTGGGACGCGCAATTCGTCCACACGATCCGCGAAGCGGTCATCACGGGGGCCGACGAACACCGGTCAATGGAAGCGGTGAAGAATGCGATTTTGAGCCGGTACAACGGCGACCCGATTCGCCGGGTGGTCTACAGCGAGTCGCACGACGAAGTCGCCAACGGCCGGGCGCGCGTGCCCCACGAGATCGATCCGAGCGGCGCGGCGAACTGGTTCGCCCAGAAACGTTCGACGCTCGCTGCGGCTCTCGTCCTCACGTCGCCCGGCATTCCGATGCTCTTCCAAGGACAGGAATTCGTCGAAGGCGAGTGGTTCCGCGACACGGTGCCCCTCAATTGGGAGCAGTCCGAAACCTTCCGCGGCATCGTGCGGATGTACCGCGACCTGATCCATCTGCGCTTGAACAAAAAGGGAACGAGCAAGGGATTGACGGGGCCCAACATCGCCGCGACGCACGTCAACGACGACGCGAACCTGATCGCCTTTCGCCGCTGGCAGGACGGCGGGCCCAACGACGAAATCGTCGTGGTGGCCAATTTCCACCTCGATCCGCGCGAAGGGTATTCGCTCGGATTCTCGCAACCGGGAACATGGAAGCTCATCTTCAATTCGGATTGGAAAGGTTACAGCGAGCAATTTCAAGGCTACGCGAGCGGGGACGTGACGGCGGTGATCGGGGAATATGACGGCTTGCCGAACCGGACCGAAGTGAACATCGGGGCCTATAGCGTTTTGATTTATGGGCAGGTCCAGTGAGTCTGTCATGGCGACACGTTTTCAACGTGTCGGGAAGAATCGAACGGTGACCTGCCGATCTATTGAAGTACCTTCCGGTAAAAATGACAGACACGTTGAAAACGTGTCGCCACGACAAACGAAAACGGCCCGGGTAGTTGCCCGGGCCGCTTGCAATTTCTGCGTGTCGGATTTACTTGGCGGTTGGCATCAAGACGGTGTCGATGACGTGGATCACGCCATTCTTACACTTGAT
>JAYSYN010000091.1:0-18770 GCA_043727575.1 Fimbriiglobus sp. | reverse complement strand
CGGCCTGCACCATCTGCCGTTTGTTCATCGCGCCGTCGTCCGCTTTCGCCTTCGCCATTTGAATACTCCTGGCCCGTATCGGGCGTGTGCTCCGCCGCGAATGGGCGGTTGCATCCAGATTAGGAATACGCGCAGCGTCGTCCCGGAATAATTCGTAGAATTATTGAAATCGCAACGATTGCGAAATCGCCGGACGTCGCCGGCATTTGCAGAATTGCGATTCAACCCTCCGACCGCGGCAATTCGGCGATCGACTTGAAACCGAGGATTTGAAGGAACGATTTGGACGTCCCGTAGAGTTGCGGTCGGCCCAAGGAATCTTGTCGGCCCAGCGTGCGGAGCAGCCCTTTTTCCATGAGCACCCGGATGATTTCCCCGCAATCGACGCCGCGGATCGCGTCGATATCGGCCCTCGTCAGGGGTTGTTTGTACGCGATGGCCGCCAGCGTTTCCAATTGCCCGGGGGTCGGCCGCGCGAAGTGCCCCGGCTTGCGGAGTCGCCCGAGCCAAGACGCGATCGCGGGATTCGTCAAGAATTGATAACCGCCGGCGATTTCCTCAATCCGAAAGCCGTCGGCGGCCGATTGGAGAAGTTCGCGCAATTGCGCGAGCAACCGCTTTGTTTCCGAGGCATCCTTCAAATCCGCGACCTCCGTCAGTCGCCGGAGACCCAACGGCTCCTCGGCCAGAAAGAGGACGGCTTCGAGCCGGGCGAGGGCGGCGGAGCGAGCCTCGGGGGCGGCTTCGGACTCGGCCGCGGGGTCGCGCCGGGATTGGGCCTGTGGCCGCGCATCGCCAGGGCGCTCGGTGTGCGTTCGGCGGGCATCGGGACCGCGTTTCGGTCGGATCATCGCGGACGGCATCGCGGTGAATTCTCTATTTTCCAGTAGCGGAGTGCGGTGATCGAGGCACGAAAGATCTTTCTCGACCGATCGCACCGCCGGCGCGGGTATACTATATTAAGCCGTCCGCAAACATTGCGAACTCGAACACTCGACCGTTTCGGTGCCTCGTTCGTCGAGGCTGGCCGTTGCCCGTACTCGAACGTATCATTTTCCCTCTCTGGTTTTTGCTCGCACGGACGAGTTTCACCGTGGATGCGCGGGTCGCGCGGGCTCTTTTTAAGAGGTCGGCCCGCATCCCGAGGGATTGATTTCAGTTTCGTAGTCGATGTCGAATCGGCACCGCCTAAGCGGGCCGAGAGAACCTAAAATGGTGATTTTGATGAGCCGGTCGAAATTGGAAGCCCTCGGCACGCATGCCCCCACGGTCGACGAATCGTCGATTCCGGCCCGCGCCGCGCTGGAATCCGACGATTCGGACGACGCCGATGATACCGAGACCGACGACGCCGTTGCCGAAGCCAAGCCCGCGTCCAAGGTTTTGCGCGACGATGAACCTTTGCCCGTCGAGGGGGCGAGTTTGGTCGAAGAAGCGTCGACCGGCGCCGACGATTCCCTCGGCCTGTACCTGCGGCAAATGGGCGCGATCCGGCTGTTGAATAAAGACGACGAACGGATCCTCGCGGAAAAACTCGAACGCCGCCGCACGCGGTTTCGCGACGCGGCTCTCGTGTGCCCGTACATTCTCGGCGAAGCGTTGGCCACTTTTGAACGCGTCCGCGCCGGCAAAGCCGCAGTCGATCCGACCATCGACGTTTATTCCTGCGAACAATTGAAGCTCAGCCGCGAACAGATCCTCGCCCGCTTCGCCGACCACTTGCCCAAAATCAAGAAGCTTTTGCGGCAAGACGCCAAAGACTTCGAAGATGGCCTCGGGGTGCTGAATCGAAAAAAGGCCAGCGAGTGGCGCCGCAAACGGCTCCGCCGACTGTTGGAAGTGCGAAAACTGATGGCGGAACTTTCCCCTCGGACCGAAGCCCTCGAACGCTGGGTCGATAAATTCCGAGACATCGCCGACGAATTGCGCCGGCTCGTCGAAGACGTGGAGGAAGACCCGACCCCGACCCGACGAGACGAACTCTCCGAAGCGCAAAACAAATACCATCTCACGCATCAAGAATTGATGGCGAGCGTCCGCCTCTTGCTCCGGCGGCGCGGACAGTATCAAAAAGTTCGTCGCGAACTCGCTGAGGCCAACTTGCGCCTCGTCGTCAGTATCGCCAAAAACTACCGCAACCGCGGATTGCCGTTCAACGATTTGATCCAAGAGGGCAACCGCGGCCTGATGCGGGCCGTGGATAAGTACGAACACCGCCTCGGATACAAATTCGGCACCTACGCCACGTGGTGGATCCGCCAAGGGGTGCAACGGGCGCTAGCCGATCACGCCCGCACCGTCCGTGTTCCGTGCCATCAAGTCGGCATGTTCGCCAAAGTCGAACGGATGCGGGGCGAACTCGCCGCCCTGCACGGTCGCGACGCCACCGACGACGAAATCGCCCTGGCCCTGCACGTGACGGTCGACGACATTCGCCAACTCCGGACCGTCGGCCGGCAACCCATCAGCCTCCACGAGCCGATGGGGGGCGACGGCGAACGCGCTTTGGAAGATTTTCTCAGCGACTCCAACATCCAAACGCCGGGGCAAAACGCCGACGCGCGGCTGCTGAAAGAGCGCATCATCGAAGTGTTGAAATCGCTCGCCCCGCGCGAACGGGAAGTGATCGAACTCCGCTTCGGACTCAAAGACGGCACGCCCCGCACCCTCGATGAAGTCGCCAAACAATACGGCATTACCCGCGAGCGCATCCGTCAAATCGAGGCCCGCGGCATCCATAAATTGAAGCAGCCCAACCGCAAACACCGCCTCGAAGAATTCGCTGATTCCGAATTGGTCTGACCGGTCGGATTCGAGATCCGGTCGGAACGGTATTGCGTTCCGCATCGTCGGGTCAGGGGCCGATCGAGGTATCTTCGCAAACCGTCCTGACGGTCGTGGCAATTCTCGCCGATGAACCCCCGTTCTCCTTGCGTGCGGAGCCGCGGATATGACCTTTTTCCAGATGCTGCTCGCATCCGGCCTGTGCGTTGCGCATCCCCCGGTGCAAGCCGAATCCGCACCTGCCGACAATTGCAAATATTACGTGCTCTTGTACGGTGGTCAGGCCGAGCGTAATCGCCCGCAGACTGCGCACACTTGGGCCACGTTCGTGAAAGGAACGCCGTATCCGGTCGGCGGTGGGGCCGTGGCAGAATCGTTCACCATCAGTTGGCTGCCGGTACAAATGCCGGTGCGGCCGTTCAAATTGAGACCCGAGGCGGGTCGGAATTACAGTTTGACAGAAACTCTCGAATTGTTCGACACGGGCTGCTCGGATTTGGGTCTTTGGGGGCCCTTCGAGATCCGCGCCGATTGGTATCGGGCGGCGGCGGATCACAAGCGATTGCTGGACGGCGGAACCGTCCGATTCGCCACCTTCGACCGCGGCTCGCGCCGCACCGTTCCCGAGACGCGATACCCGGACATCAGCCACTGCGTCCACGCGCTGACGCGGACTTGGGACCCGCTCGGCCGCGCGACCCACCCGGTGAATTGGTACGGCGAATTGATCACGCGGCGGGTCGCCGAAGCGCTCGGGGAAGTCGGGCTGTTGGTGAACCCGTGTGCGACCCACGACTGGGTGCTGCGGGCGCTGGGCCTCGAGCGGTACCCCATCGTCCGCCGTCGATTGGGGGAATCGGTCCTCAAACTCCTCCGTTGATTCGATCCGGCACCGGGGGTGGGTCGCGCGGCCGGGTGTAGGCCGAAAGAAATATTCCGCGTACGGTGGACCCCGCGCAGGAATGTACGGCGGGTTGTTCCGAGTTGGGATCGGACACCCGGAAGGTCAAACCCGCCGTTTCGTCACACGGATAATTCGGGTCGTAAATCGCCAGCGTCACGTCTTCATTCGACCCGTTGAAATCGTAGCCGTAGCAAAGGACTTGATGATTGCGGCACAATTCTTTCCAACCGTAACCTTCGGCTTGGATGACTCCCAACGGTGCCGGGAAGCCGGCATCGAGCCGGGCCCGGATCCGCGGCCACTCGTTGCGAATGGTCTTCCGCATCAACCCCTTCCTCCGCCGCTGCCAATCGTAATACTTCGCCGCGCCGAACGGTAAATTCCAACTGTCGAGCAACCGCTTGCAAAAGTACCGGAACAACTCTGGTCCCGGCGCCGCGGGCAATTCTTCAATACCGTGCAGATAGTAATCCATCGCCGCGAAGACCATCCCGCCGCAAAGTCCCGCGCCCGCATCGCCGAACTTCCAACGGCCGAACGGCGTCGGCATTTCGACGACCGGACTCCCGGCTGGAAACGAGTTCGGAAATGCGAAGCCGTTCGCGCGGACGCTGAAATTCGGCAGTCGATACGAATTCATGGGGCTCCGGATCAGCGGAAAGCTTCGTATTCTTTGCCGAGCAAACTCGCGGCGATCTTGAGCTTCAAGATTTCATCGGTGCCTTCGTAAATCCGGCAGACACGGACGTCCATGAGGTGCCGGCCGGGTCGGTAGAGCGTCGACCAACCGCGTCCTCCGAATACTTGTACTGCCCGGTCGGCCGCATCCCACGCGGCATTCGTGATGAACAACTTCGCCTTCGCCGCCAAACCGTCGGCCTCGGCCGCGAGGTTCCGATCCGCCGGCGCCACCGCGCTCGCCTGTTTCGCTTCCGCCGCCATTTTCAGCAAGGCCGCGCTGCTGATGCGGGCGAGTTCGATTTCGGCGATATGCTCTTGGACGAGTTGGTGCTTCGCGATCGGCTTGCCGTGCTGCTCGCGGTTCTTGGCGTATTCCAGCGACTCGATCAAACAATCTTCGATCACGCCCAAGCAACCCGCCGCGACGCTCAACCGTCCGCTGACCAAGGTTCCCATGGCGATGCGGAATCCGGCCCCGTCTTCCCCGAGCAAATTCTCGTGCGGGATCTCGACGTTCTGCATCTCGAACATCGCCGTGTTGGACGTCGGCATCCCCATCTTGGCCGTGAGGTTTTCGGCGACGAATCCCTGCGACTTCGTTTCGACGACAAACGCGCTGAAGCGCCGCTCCGGCCCTTCCGGTACCCCGGCGGGATAGCCGAAGACGATGACCGCGTCGGCGACGCCGCCGTTCGAAATCAGGTATTTCACGCCGTTGAGCTTGTAACCCGCGGCCGTGCGCTCGTAGGTCGTGGTCATCTCGCGCGGGTTGCTCCCGGCATCCGGTTCGGTCAACCCGAAGGCCAGCACCATCTCGCCCGCCACCGCGCGCGGGAGATACTTGGCTTTCAAGATTTCGCTCCCCCACGTCTGAATCGGGTAAGCGCCGATGCTGAGGTGGCCGGAGAAAAACGTCCGCACGCCGGTGCCCTCCCGGCCGATGCGGACGAGGGCGTTCAAGTACGACACCGCATCGGCGCCGCGACCGCCGTAGGCCGGGTCGACGTTGATCCCGAGAAGATCATGCTTGCGGGCCAATGGCAAGACGAGGTCGTTGAAGCGGTGCTCCACGTAACAGAGTTCTTCGGCGGGGCGGATCTCCTCGCAGAAGGCCCGCACGTCGGCGACGAGTTTTTCGGGAAGGAATTGCGACATGGGAACCTCCGGGCCGCGGTGGTGTGGACAATAGAATTGTAGCGGGGCGCCGGCGGTTTCGCGCGGCGCCGCAACGCGGGTTCGGAAGTTTGCGTTTTGCGCCGAGTGTTCTACTGTTGCGCGAGAATTGCCGACCTCCCCCAATCGCCGGTCGATCGCGGTCGGGCGTTTCGTTTGTTCGCATCATCCCCACGGGTAGTACCGATGTCCGTCCCTTCGTCGGTCGAAGAGTTGCTCCAGTTGATCCGCAAGAGCGGGATGGTCGACGAAGGCAAGCTCACCGATTACCTTCGGGGGACCGGCCGCGCCCTGCCGGGCGACCCGCGCAATGCCGCCGACGCCATGGTCCACGGCGGCCTCTTGACGGCCTTCCAAGCCGAACAGTTTTTGCTCGGCAAATGGCGCGGCTTCACCATCGGCAAATACAAGTTGCTCGAACGCGTCGGCGTCGGCGGCATGGGCCAGGTGTTCCTCTGCGAGCACATGTTCATGAAGCGGCGCGTCGCCATCAAGGTGCTGCCGCCGGCCAAAGCCGAGCAACCGGCGGCGCTCGGGCGCTTCTACCGCGAGGCCCGCGCGGCCGGGTCGCTGGAGCACCCGAACATCGTCCGCACGCACGATATCGACCAAGACGGCAATTTGCACTTCATCGTCATGGAGTACGTCGACGGCACGAACCTGCTCGACCTCGTCAAGAAATTCGGACCGATGGACATCGGTCGGGCGACGCACACCATTCGTCAGGTGGCGCTCGGCCTCGACTTCGCCTTCCGCGGCGGCATTATCCACCGGGACATCAAACCGGGGAATATCCTCGTCGACCGACTCGGTGCGATCAAGCTGCTCGATCTCGGCTTGGCCCGGTTTTACAAAGACACGACCGACATGCTCACGGTCAAGTACGACGACAAAATCGTATTGGGGACCGCGGATTACGTGGCCCCGGAGCAGGTCGCCAACAGCCATGCCGTCGACGTGCGCGCCGACATTTACGCCCTGGGCGCGAGCTTCTACTTCGTGCTGGCCGGGCACCCGCCGTTCCCGAACGGGACGGTGTCGCAGAAGCTGCTCTGGCACCGCACGAAGGACCCGACCCCGATCCGGCAGATCCGCCCGGAAGTGCCGGAGGGGATCGCCGCCATCGTCGCCAAGATGATGCACAAAGACGTCAACCAGCGATTCCTTACGCCGGCCGACGTCGTCGAAGCCCTCGAACTGTGGGAGCCGGCCGAGGTGCCGCTGCCGGCGCGCGAGGAAATGCCGCAACTCAGTCTCGCCGCACTCGAAGGCGTCGAACCGCCCATCGAGCAGTACGTGCCGCCGTCGAGCAAGTTGATGTCGAAGCTGATGGAGCCGGCCGAAGCGCCGCGCTCGGAGTTGCGGAGCCGGCTCACGCCGAAGGCGTCCCCGTTCGGCGTGCAGTCGGCCGTGGTCGAAACCCCGGCGGCGCGCACGCCCGACCCGGCCGCGTTCTCTCCGATGCGGTCGTCCGGTGCGTTGCCGGCGGCGCCGGGCCGCTCGAACTTCGGTTTGAAATCGAATCCGTTCGCGGCGCCCCAGTCGGAACTCCCGACGTCGGCGCAGATGCGAGATCCGACGCCGACGAACGTCGCCCGCCCGCAATACGGGCCCGGACCGGGACCGTTTCCCGGGACGTTTCCTGTCATCGCAATGCCGCCGCCGGAGACGGGGACGCAAGCGCGGAAGTATTTGTTCTTCGGGCTGATTGCCGCCAGCGTCGCCGTGGCGACACTGATCCTGATGTGGAAATTCGTACTTCCGCAAAAGGCTCGGATTCAACAGGGAGAAGCCCGAGTGCAGAGCCACGAGTGCAATGCGTAGGTCGACATCGCGTTGTGGTGATTCCCATCCGACTGTACACTCGGCATTCTCGCAGTGCCTGTACCGGATATCGATCATGCACACTCGGTGCCTTGCCGTCGCTCTGATCGTGCTCTCGATTGGAAACGCCACGGCTGTGGAACCAGCCGAAGACCCAAAGTTCGTCTCCCGAGTCACGGGGCTCGTCCGCCAACTCGGGGACTCAGATTTCGACCGCCGGCAGGCCGCGCAGAAGCAACTCGTGGCCTTCGGGCCGGCCGCGCTGCCGATCTTGGACACGCTGGAACCGTTCGACGATCCGGAGGTGGAACACCGCGTCCGCGCGATCCGCCGGGCGGTCGGCGGACCCGTCGAGGAACTCCGCGAAGCCTTGGCGATCTACGCCAGGTTCAATCCGAATCACGACCGGGAGATCGGCCCCTCGACCTTGAAACTCGTCGGCGACCATCAGCCGGCGACCGGGGACTTCCTGCTGGCGCTCATCGCCAATCCGATGCACGCCCTGCGACGAACGGCGCTCAAAACGCTCGTCGGAGCATGGATCGCGATGAGTGCCGCCCAAGTCCGCACGTACATCGAGAAGTCGGTCCAGTTCGTGGTCTACCAGCGTCCGGCTTACCCGCGCGGGGTCGATGCGCAGATCGGGATGGGCAATGACATGCGGGACGGGGCGAACGGTCTTCCTCGGCCCGATCAACTCAAAATATCCACGGTGACGAACCACACGCTCGATGGGAAACCGTACGGGGAACCTTTTCACTATCCCGCGCTCGGGTGCACGACCGGGTGGATCAAGACCAAGGATCTCGCGGTCTGTCGGCACACTTTTTCCGCCGGGGTGAAGTTCGAGTTCTCCCACGCGGGAAAGACGATTGCGGGGTCGGTGCAATCGCAGGAATACACGTTCGAAATGCTGCCGGCGAATACTCCGGACGACCTCGCCGCCCCGGTGGATGCGGCCGTCGAAAAGATGATCCGCGCGTTCCAATTCGCGGAGACCGCGGAACCTGCGGAGGCCCCCAATCTGCTCCGGCAAAACTTCCGCGGACCGGGTCTGCTACCGGTTGCGGTTGACTGGTGGAGTCCACAAATCACTTGGGTCGGTAAAGATGGAAAGCCGAACGGCTTACACCTCCCGTGCTGGAAGCAGAACAAGGCGTTGCCCGTCGATCTCGCGTTCGATGTATCCGTGCGAATCGTGGCCACAGGTGAAGAATTCCCCGCGAGCGCCTTGGTCTCGATCAAGGGCGAAGCGATCTCCAGCGGGTGGGGATTTTCTCCCCGAGACGTCGAGGCGGTGGCGAAGGGGCACTCCGGATTCGTGCCGGTGCGGATCGTCTTGAAATCGTCCCGGGCGGTGGCACTGACCGACCCACGGGTCACCAAGTACTTCACCGGCGAAATCGTCAGCGAACCGCTCCGGATGAAAGTCGGACCGGCGGCAGTGCCCCCGGCGGATCCATTTGTCCTGCCGTTGAAATGACATCTCGATCAGGATCAGTCGGCGAATGCGAATTCGTTCAAGTTGAACAGCAGCCGGCACAGGCTCGCCAGCCCGTGCTTCGCGGCGTGTGCGGTCAGCGCCTTCGCCTCCGCCCCGGTCGGCTTGCGGCCCGTCGCTTCCCAAAAGCCCCGTTCCACGCGGTCGCTCAGTGCGCCCGGTCGGGCTTCGAGTCGCTTCGCAAAATGCTTCGCCATGACCGCCATGAAATCGTCGTTGAGTAGCGCGAGCGCCTGCGCCGGCGATTGCGATTGATTCCTCCGATCGACCTGCAAAGAAGGATCGGCGCAGTCGAGGGCCGTGAGGAACGGCTGCGTCTGCGAGCGGACCGCGAAACGGTAGATGCTCTGCCGGTGGCTCCCGGGGTCTTCCGGATCGTGGAGGTGGTATTCGTAGTGCGGCGAGTGTTCCGGTTTCTCGATCACGAAGTCTCGGAAGCTCGGACCGTAGAGTTTCAAATCGAGCTTCCCAGCGAGTTGCAATACGGAGTCGCGCACCGCCTCGGCCTCGAGCTTCCGCCGGTTCATCCGCCAGAGGTACTGGTTGCCCGCATCGATTTTTTCCGCCCTCGCGTCGCCGGTCGATGCTTGCCGGTAGGCCTCGCTAAGCAGGATCGCACGGTGCAATTTCTTGATCGACTGACCGCCGTCGCGGAACTCCGCCGCCAAATAGTCGAGCAGTTCCGGATGCGTCGGGAGGGTGCCGTTGCGTCCGAAGTCGTTCGCCGTCTCGACGAGGCCCCTGCCGAAGTGATACTGCCAGACGCGGTTGACGATCGACCGCCAGAGCAGCGGATTTTTCGGGTCGGTCAACCAGAGTGCGAGGGCCTTGCGCCGCTCCCCCTCGGCGTGGTTCGCGGGCAGATCGAAATTCGCTGACAACGCCTTGACAGCGGACAGAGCGCCCGGTCGAACTTCCGCGCCGGGTTTGGAAATGCTGCCGCGGTTCAACAAGAAAATCGGCCGCGGCTGGCCCCCGGTGGCGCCGGTGCCCGCGAACGATCCGGTGCCGGAATGCACGGCGCCGATGTACGCGACCGACTGCGGCGGGAGCGCCGCGAGTTGCGCGGCGACGTCGCCGGACGGGACGAACTTCGGATCGAAGCTCGCGATTCGCGCGAGTGCCGTTCGCTTCGTCAGCAGAGTGCTCCGCTTCCGCGCGACAGCGGGGTCCGCGTCGTACCGGACATCCGTCCGATCAAGGGCGGCGAAGACGGCTTGGAGCCCGTAATATTCTTCCTGCGGGATCGGGTCGAACTTGTGATCGTGGCATTGGGCGCAGCCGACGGTGAGGCTCACGAACGTCTGCATCGTGTTTTGGACCATGTCGTCGCGGTCGAGGTGGCGGGCGATTTTGCCGTCGATTTTAGATTCCGGCACCTCGGCGTGGCCGATAAAATCCCACGGCCCGGCGGCGATGAACCCGAGCGCTTCGATGCCATCTCGCGAATTATTGAACAGAATGTCACCGGCGATTTGCATCTGAACAAACGTAGCGTATACTTGATCGCTGTTGAAGCTGCGGATCACGTAATCGCGATACGGCCACGCGTTCGGCCGGGGTTTGTCTTTGTCATAGCCGTGGGTCTCGCCGAAGTGGACGACATCGAGCCAGTGCCGCGCCCAGCGCTCCCCGTAATGTTGGGATGCCAGCAGCGAGTCGACGAGTTTGGAGTAGGCATCCGGGGCGGGGTCGTTCTCGAACGCGGCGATCTGTTCCGGCGTCGGCGGCAAGCCGATGAGGTCGAAATACAACCGGCGGATCAGGGTCCGTTTGCCCGCGGCCGGCGACGGTTTCAAGCCTTTGTCCGCGAGTTTGGCCCGCACGAATGCATCGATGGGATTTGGGCGATCCGATTTCGGCACCCCCGGTTTCGTCAGCGGTTTCAAACTCCACCAATCGAGCAGGTCGGCCTTCGGCCCGGATTTCTCCGGCCACTGAGCCCCTTGTTCAATCCATAATCTCAGTTTGGCGATCTCGGCATCGCTCAGGTTTTTCTCGGGTTCCGGTGGCATCCGCGCGTCGTCCTTAGCGGCGATGCGTTGCAGTAGTTCGCTCTCGGCCGGTTTCCCCGGAGCGAGGACCCCGGCCTTCATCGCCGCCGCGCGGGAATCGAGGCGCAACGATCCTTTCGATTTCACCGGCCCGTGGCAGCCGACGCACGAGCGCACCAGGATCGGTTCGATGTCCCGGGCGAAATCGACCGTCGGTTCGGCGGCGAGAATGGAACTCGACCAACAGACGAGAGTGGCGACGGCGAGTCGAATCGAGTTCATCACGGCGGTAGGCTCCAATTCGGGCGGTCGTCTGTAATGTAATCGAAACCAATCGGAGTAGTGGCATGATCCGCGGTGTGTTGTTCGATTTCGACGGGACCCTCGCGGACAGCTTCGCCGCGATCGCGTCGAGCACCAACCACGTCCGCGAATCGTTCGGCCTGCCGCCGATGACCGAAGAGAGCATCCGCAAGTACGTCGGCCTGGGTTTGGAACATCTGCTGGGCGACCTATGCCCCGGTTGCGATGTCGCCCTCGCCGTGAGCCGGTATCGGGCCCACCATCCCGGCGTCATGCTGAAACTCACGAAGCTTTTCGCCGGCGTCCGCGAGACTCTCGACCGGTTGCGTGCGGCCGGATACCCGATGGGCGTTTGTAGCAATAAATCCGTGGCGTTCACGCGGTCGCTGATCGCGGGATTGGATCTCGCCGAGTTGTTGCCGGTGGTGCTCGGCCCGGAAGATGTCGGCGTCCCGAAGCCCGACCCCGCGATGTTGATCGAAGGGTGCAAACGGCTCGGTGTGCCGATTTCGGAGGGGCTGTACATCGGCGATATGATCGTCGATGTCCAAGCTGCTAAGGCTGCGGGGTTGCCCGTCTGGCTCGTCCACGTCGGTCTGGCCGGGACCATCGACCCCCGATCCGCCGATCCCGAACGCATCTTGGATCGCTTCGCCGAGATCGCCGATTTGTTACTCGCCCAGGAGACGGTATGAAACGCGACATTATCAGCACCGGCGGCAAATGGGAGCCGATCATCGGCTACTCGCGGGCCGTCCGCGTCGGGCCGTTCGTGCACATCTCCGGTTGCACGGCGATGACGGCCCAGGGCCTCGTCGGCAAAGGGGACGCCTACGCCCAGACGGTACAAGTTTTGAAAACGATCCGCGAAGCGCTCGAAAAGGCCGGGGCGAAGCTCGAGCACATCGTCCGCACGCGGATGTACCTGACGAAGATCGAGCAATGGCAAGACGTCGGCCGCGCCCACGGCGAAGTGTTCGGGGCGATCCTCCCCGCGACGACGATGGTCGAAGTCTCCAAACTGATCGACCCCGACATGCTGATCGAGATCGAAGCCGAGGCCATCGTGCCGGAATGAGACTACCCGTGGCTACGCTCCCAGCCCCGGCTTTGCCACCAGACGGCCAGCATCACGAAGCCGTCGAATCCCAAGTGGAACGGCACGATCCACCCCAAGTGCGGGGCCATGATGGCGAAGTCGATCTTCTCGGCGAGGCTCGGATCGGCGGCGATCTTGTACTTCAACGCTTCGCTCAGACTTTCCCACTGTTTCACCACGTGGATCATGCCGAGCAAGTGCGTCAAGGAGAAAAAGACGAACCCCGCCAGCACAGCCCGACCGCCGCGGGTGTGCCAACGCAACGACGGGAACAATCCCACGAGCAAGATGACGCCGAGGCCGGCGAGCATCAGCACGTTCCATCCCATGAAGATGAAATCGGATCGCTTCAAGATTTCCGGGAGTAAGGCATTGGCGTCCATGGGGGGTTAGGCCTCCACCGGCGGCTGCGGGGCCTGCATCTGGGCCATTTGCTCCGGGGACAACTGCTTGCTCCCCCGGCAGTCCGGGTAGTTGTTGCAGCCCAAGAAATACTTGCCCATGTACTGCCGGAGCTTCATCCCGGCCCCGCAGGTCGGGCAGGCGTCTTTGACATCGAGCACCGGTACCGGGGCCTTGGCGACCTTCGGTTTCGGCGCCGGCAGGATGTCCTTGAGTTTCTCCTTCATCTCGGCGTTGAGCGACTTCGCATTGCGGCACTTAGGATAGGCGGTGCAGGCCAAGAACGGCCCGCGGAAGGTGCTGCGGATCGTCATCGGCGCACCGCATTTGTCGCAGACCACGCCCGTCTCGGGCGGCGGTTTCGGCCGGCCGGTGTCGTCGGCGTCGCAGGTGAACTTGCACTTCTTCGTGTCGCTGCAGGTCACGTAACGATTGCCGGACTTACTGAGTTTCAGCAGCAGTTGCTTACCGCACTTCGGGCAGGGCACGGGGCTCGGCAGGGTGCTGACGACCGGTTTGCCGTCGGCGCCGAGGTTCATGATCGCCACGCATTCGGGCGCCCCTTCGCAGGTGAAGAAGACGCCGAAGCGGCCGTCTTTCTTGATCATGAATTTGCCGCAAGCCGGACAGACGATGTCGGTGACTTCCGGGCCGGTGCTCTCGGTGCCGTCTTCGCTGCGTTTGTAGAGGCAGGGGTTCTCCGGGTCTTTCCATCCGGAACAGCCGATGAACTTGTTTCCCGACTTGCGGCTGAACATCGCCACGAGCGGTTTGCCGCACTTGGGGCAGGCCTCGCCGATTTCGATGCCGCGCTGGGCGGGCATGTCGGTCTCGGCTTTGAGCAGCGATTCTTGGAACGGCTTCCAGAATTCGTCGAGCACGTCGGCGTACTGGCACTTGCCGCTTTCGATTTCGTCGAGTTCTTCCTCGAAGTGGCTCGTGAACTTCATGTCCATGATTTTGGGAAAGTGCTCGACTAGCAATTTCGTCACGACGATGCCGATCTGCGTGGCGTAGAAGCGCCGTTCCTTCTGTTCGACGTAGCCGCGGGCCTGCACGGTTTCGATGATGCTCGAATAGGTCGACGGTCGGCCGATCCCCTCTTTTTCGAGGGCTTTCACGAGCGACGCTTCGTTGTAGCGCGGCGGCGGCTGCGTGAAGTGCTGCGTCTCGGTGAGGTCGAGTTTGTCGAGCGGTTGCTTCTCGGCCAATGGTGGAAGCAACACATCTTCCGACTTCGCCGGGCTCATGACTTTGCGATAGCCTTCGAACTTCTCGATGCGACCGTTGGTGCGGAATAACCCCGGACCCGCGGTGATTTCCACCGCGGTGATGCTGAAGACCGCGTTGGCCATCTGGCTGGCGACGAAGCGATTCCAGATCAGCGTGTAGACCTTGAGGTTGTCTTCGGCCAACCCGAGTTGCGCGGCCTTCTGCGGAGTCATGGCCACGTCCGTCGGGCGGACGCACTCGTGGGCTTCTTGGGCGGCTTTGCCGGAGGCGTAGGCGTTCGGTTTTTCCGGGCAGTAGCGGGCACCGAACTCATTCTGAATGTGCTCCCGCACTGCTTTCAGCGCATCCGGGCCGACGCGGGTGCTGTCGGTCCGCATGTAGGTGATCAAGGCTGTGGTGCCCAGCGAACCGAGTTCGACGCCTTGGTACAGGCGCTGGGCCGCGTCCATCGTGCGCTTCGTGGTGAAGCGCAACCGGATGTTCGACTGCTGTTGCAGGGTCGACGTCGTGAACGGAGGTTGCGGTTTCTCCTGGCGCTCCTTTTGCTCGACTTTGCTGACGACGTACAAAGCCTTCCGCAGCACCTCGGCGATGGCGTCGGATTGGGCTTCGTTCGTCATCACCGGGTCGGCGCCGTTCCATTTCGCCAATTCGGCGAGGAACGAGCCCTTCGGCGGCACCGGCAGACCGACTTTGAACTCGACCGGTTTCGCCGGGGCTTCCCCTTCGACGTTCGGCGCGTCGGTGTCTTCGACCGGGGCGTCGGCGGCGTCCGCATCGGCGACTTTCTCGCCTTTCTTCCTGGCGAAGATCTTGGCCGTGGCCGGGTTGGCCGTGTACCGGATGCCGGCGTTCTGCGGGGCTAGCAGCGCCGTGATCTTCCAGAATTCGTCGCTGCGGAACGCTTCGATTTCGAGTTCGCGGTCGACGATCAGCCGCACCGCGACCGACTGCACGCGGCCGGCGCTCAGCCCGGCGGCAACCTTCTTCCCGAGCAGGTTGGACAGCGGGAAACCGACGACGCGGTCCATGGCCCGGCGGGCTTCCTGCGACTTCACGCGGAGCATGTCGATCTGCCCGGCGTCCGCGACGGCTTGGTGAATCGCGGTCTTCGTGATCTCGTTGAAGCGGATGCGGAAGGTCCGGGCCGGGTCGAGCTGGAGTTCGTCGGCGAGGTGCCAAGCGATCGACTCCCCTTCGCGATCGGGGTCGCTCGCCAGCAGAATTCGGTTGGCGTGCTTCGCGGCGGCGGCGAGTTCATCCAAAATTTCGCGTTTGCTGCGGCCGCGCTTTACTTTGCCTTTTTGAACTTGGTCGACGGTGTACCGCAGTTTCCACCCATTACTAATCTGGATGCCGGACACTTCCTCTTTGATCTTGCGATCCTTCCCCGTGGCGAGGTCGCGGATGTGGCCGACGCTGGCCAAGACTTTGTAGCCCGACCCGAGGTATTTGTTGATGGTCTTCGCCTTCGCCGGCGACTCCACGATGACGAGGTCGTATGAACGCCCCGTGGCGACACCGTCGTCGGCCGCGGCAACCGATTTTCGGCCCCCGGCCCGGGCGCGTTTCGCCTGCGCTTCCTGCGGTTCGACGCCCGTGACTTCGGCGGCCACGGCTTTCGACGCGGCTTTGCGAACGGGCGTCTTTTTCGCCTTCGGAGGCGTCGAATCGTCGGGGGACTTCTTGCGTGCAGGCACCGTGAGAAACCTCATGTTTGCGGTTGTTGCAACCCGCGAAATTCCTAGAATCGAACTGCCGGGGAGATCGGTCGCCCCACCCCGAATTAGTACGTTGCGGGTCAAAGTGTCAAGGGCTATCGCTCGAGAATCGTCCGCGAACCACGCCGTAAACCGAGAAGTACCATGGCTTTCAGCCCATTCGACATCTTCCGCCGAAATCAGAAGATCTTCATGTCGGTCATTGTCATCGGCGTGATGTTCATGTTCGTGCTCTCCACGGGTCAAGGGAACGATTTCTTCGCTTGGCTCACCGATAAACTGAGCGCGAAGAAGTCGAAGGGCGAAGTGCTCGCGGTGATCGACGGCGACAAATTCCGCGAGTCGGACGCCTCGCGGATCCGCAGCAGCCGGAATCATGCCAACCAGTACATGGCCCTCGCGGCCCGGCAGTCGTTGACCAACCTCAACACGTACACCAAAGACATCGCGAGCAAGGTGAGCCCCGAGAACCGCGGCGCCGTACAAGGGCCACTGACGGCGCTGAACCAATTATCGATGTTGTCCAACCCCGAATTCGCGCGGATGGCGCCCGATTACTTCCGCCAAGAACTCCCCAGAGCCCGCAGTGCATTCTTCGCTTCGAGGAAAACGCTCGATAAGCTCATCGCCAACCCGAACACGAAGCCCGAAGACTTGGAATCCGCCCTCGCCGTCCGCAAGTTTTTGGAGCTGACAATTTCGCTGTCGGCATCCGATAAACATTACTTTTTCAACATGCCGAACCGCAACGCGAAGGATTCGCTCGAATTCGCCCTCTGGTTGAAAAAAGCCGACCAACTCAAGATCCGCTTCCGGACCGACGACATCGACGGCTTGATCGAATCGGAGTTCCTCCAGCTCAAAGCCGAGGACCGCGAGAAGATCTTGAAAGACATGACGAAAGACCGCCAATCGGGCCTCACCAAAGATGTGCTCCTCGACTCCATCGGCGACGAATTCCGCGTCCGCATGGCCCAAGTCGCCGTGTTGGGCATCACCGATGTCCGCAACCAAGGCGCGACGGCCCACGCCCCGTTCGATTACTACGAATTCTTCCGCACCGAAACGAGCCCGACCAACTATGGTGTCATCGCGGTGCCGGTCGAGAATTACATTTCGAAGGTGGAAGGCCAGCCGAGCGAAACCGAACTCCGCGAGATCTTCAGCAAAGCCAAGAACACCGAGGCCGACCCGAGCGAACCGAAGCCCGGCCTGAAGAAGGGTCGCGAATTGAAGGTCGGCTACGTCGAAATCACGGGCAAAGAGCCCTTCTACGCTACCGCCGCGGCCGACGCCTTGGCGAAGGCCGAAGTCGCCGCGAAGCTCGCGGCCCTGCTCGCCGCCCCCATGGGAACGAGTCTCCTCGGCAAACTCCCCGGCGAAGTCGCCCTCGCCGCGGCGCTCGCCGTGCAGAAACTCGACAACCCCGGGTTGCTGGGAGCTTACGATGAATACCGCGCCAAGCAGACGGGGCAGGCCGATGCCCATTGGCTGCTATCGACCCGCCTCGTGCTCAAGCCCGAAGACAAAACCGAAGGGGCTTTGGAAGTTATCAATCCGGTGTTTGCATCGAGCTACGCGAACCCGCAGGTCGCGGCATCGACCGTGGGGCTCGCGGCCATGCCGCTGGGCACCCTCGGCAATCTCGCCGCGGTGGCCAACGGGTCGACCCTGAACGCCGGGGTCTACGAACGCAAACTGCGGTTCAACAGTTTCATCGCCTCGATGGGCTGGTCGAACATGGCCGGCGTGGCCGGGTTCGGCCAATTCGCGACGAACGCCACCCCGTGGGTCCGGGCCACGGGGCACTTACCGCTGGCCGCCGTGAAAACGCAACTGGCCCAAAAGACGCGCGACGACCTGCGCTTCACGTTGGCCCGCCAAGATGCCCAAACTCTCCGCGACGAACTCGCCAAGATCGAGAAGGGCGACGACAAAGAGAAGAATCCGAAAGACGCCGAGGCGTTTATCGCCAAATTCGCCGCGGCCGCGTCCAACTGGCTCGACAAAGACGGCAAGCCGCAACTGGGCCGCGGGCTGAAACTCGGTGGCTCGACCGGCTTTTACGACGTCCACACCATCGGCGACGATCCCGGCTTGGCCCCGCTCAAAGAACGGCTGTCAAGCTCCCACACCGGCGTGACGAACGCCTCGTTCTTCGGCCGTCGCTTCTTCAACGACTTCGATCCGGGCAGCGGGCAACTCAAACCCGCTATGAGCTACTACGCCCCGTTTCCGTACCCCGATGCGAACGACCGCTCGTTCCCCCGGCCCAACGATTTCGAATCGCAATTCCTCGTTTGGCGCACCTCCGATGTCCCGGCCGAAGCGGCCAAGGACTTCGAAAAATCGCGGGCGAAGTGCGTCGACATCTGGAAGCGCCAGAAAGCCCGCGAACTCGCCAAGAAAGCCGCCGAGGATCTCGCGACCAAGACGGCCAACTTGGGTGTTGACTTTACCGCTACGGGTAAAGGCTTCATCGACCAGCACGCGGCCTTCCGGGCCCAGTTCACCGACCCCGCGGCCCAAGAGCGGGTCAAGCGATTCGAAATGCCGCGGGTTTCCCGCGTGGTGATCGATCAATTCGACCCCGAAAGCGGCACGCCGTCCGCCAAGCCTTACGGATTGAAGGATTCGGACAACATCGCCTACCCGACTCAAAAGATGCAGGACGACCTGATCGCGAACAGCGGGAAGCCTCTGTCGACGTCGTTCGTGATGGTCGACCGCCCCGAGAGCACGTTCTACGTTGCGGTGGTTTTGGAACGCACCGAGCGCGGCAGCTTGGCCTTCTACAGCCTCGTCTACAACGCCGGCGATAACTCGAAGAACGTCTCCGGGGAAATGGCCGGTCGATTCGAGGGCGAAGCCCGCAAGCAAGCCCGCGAGGAAGCCCTCGAGATGCTGAAAGCGGAGTTCAACTACGAGAAGGAATCCGAAAACCTCGAGAAGCTCTCCGGCTCCGGGGAGTAGATGGCAACAGGTGAGCCGGCCGCATCCGCGGCCGGCCTCCGTTCACTTCTTGGTCGCTTTTTCCAACTCCGCCATCAGCTTCTTGAAGTCGTCGCGCTCGCGGAGCGGGTCGAGATCGGTGTCCTTCTTCATGTGCGCGGCGTCCTTGTAGCCCGCCTGCACGGCCTTGTGCAGCCAC
>JAYSYN010000090.1:0-6237 GCA_043727575.1 Fimbriiglobus sp. | reverse complement strand
TTCTCGATCATTCGCTTCTTCAACGCCGTCCCGATGCCCTTCTTTTGGTGGGCGGTGGCGATGTAGGTGCTGACCTCCGCCGTGGCGTCGTAGGCGGGGCGACCGGCGTAAAACGAGGTCAGGCCGATCCAGGCGACGATCTCGCCGTCGATCTCGGCGACCCAAAGCGGACGCTTCTTCGGGTCGAATTTGCGGAACCAATCGATGCGGTCGGCCACGGTGACGGGCGAAGTGTCCGCGGTCGAAGTGGCGCCCGGAATCGACTGATTGTAGATCTCGACGATGGCGGGCCAATCCATCTCGACTGCATCGCGGATCACCATGGTCACGCCGACCGGTTCGGGGTCGTCCAATTCGGTTTGAAGGCTTCGTCTTTGTGGTGGCTCTTGTTCAGCGGCGCCCCTATGATCTGGAGCGCCAAGCAATGCGATTGAAACGCCCCGTCCCAATCCGCGGCTTTCGCCTTGGATTCGGCTTGCTCGGCGGTGGCCCGGACCGCTTCCCAGTCGATCGGCAATTGGGCCAATTCCGCGGCAGTTTTCGCGAGAGCCCGTTGATCGGCGATGCGGGTACACATCTCGGGGCCGATCTCGAAGCGATACTCTTTGTAGACTTGAACGAGCCGCACGGCGTTGCCTTCGGTCGTCTCGGTGTCGCGGGTTTTCTTGCGGATTTGCAGCATCAATCCGGCCAGCGAGCCGAGCGTGACGACGGCCGCGAGGAGGAACGCCGGCACCGCCGCGGCCGTCCATTCGACGCGCAGCCAAATGGACGCGAGCACCAATAGTGCCCCGAGGCCCAAGCCGGTTAAGGGCCAGGTGACCGTCCGCCCCCACCATTTGACGATCGCCGGGAGTTCGCGCGGTCGCCTCGGGGTCATCGTTCCGCCGAAGGTGTTGCCGTCGCCGCGCGGCACTTGGACGATCAAGGCCGTGATGTTGTCCGAGCCCCCGCGCAGGTTCGCGAGATCGACCAAGAGGGAACAAGCCTCGGTGGCGGGGAAGAGGCTGATGATCGCGCCGAGTTCGTCCGGCTTCACGTGGTTCGTGAGGCCGTCGCTGCAAAGCAAAAACGAATCGCCGGGTTCGATGGGGTGCGGGCCTTCGACGTCGACTTCGACCTCCGCCTCCGGCCCGAGCGAGCGGATAATGACATTCCGTTTGAAGTCGCCGAGTTCGTCCGGGTCGATCCCCTGCCGGCGGGCGATTTCCCAAACCCACGAGTGGTCGAAGGTCAATTGCTCGACCTTATTCCCGCGGATGCGGTAGCAACGGCTGTCGCCGACGTGGCCGAGCCACGCGCCTTCCGGCCGGAGGAACAGGGCCGTGCCGGTGGTGCCGAGGCCCTTGAATTCGGGGTTGTTGACACCGATTTGAAAGATGCCGGCGTTGGCTTCCTCGAACGCCCGGCGGATCGACTTGGCCGCACCTTCGCCGACGACGTGCTTCTGATACGTCAGCGGGACATCGCGCACGGCTTTGGCGCTGGCCTTTTCGCCGACCGCGTGACCGCCCATACCATCGGCGACCACGAAGACGTGGCCGGTCGCCTCGAAGTGCGATTCGTCCGTGGCGGGTTGCACGGCGCACGCGTCCTGATTGTGGCTCCGACGGATGCCGACATCCGTCAAACTGGCGTACCGGATTTTTTGCGCGACCGCCACCGGCATGACCCCGCATTCGCAAAATCGACCTCACGGCATTGTAGGACATGCCGCGGAAAGGCCCGGCGCCGAACGGGAAATCCCGTGGGCGAACGACGGTGCCGGCTACTCACATTCCTTTCGGTCGCGGGCTCGACTAAACTGTTATTGGGTCGAATACCAGGTCGATTGGAAATCCGCCATGACGTTGCTCGTTCGCTTCGGAGTCTGTTTGGCCGTCGCCGGAACATTGTCCGCTCGGGTATGCGCGGAGTCTCCTCCCCCCGATCCGATCCCGGGTTTGCTGGCCACGGCAAAGGCCCAGTTTAAAGACATCCGGGTCGAGACGCTGCCGAACGGATTGAAGATCTACTTGTTGCCGGTGAAGGGCGCGCCGGTCGTCACGACGATGGTCGCGTACAAGGTCGGTTCGGGCGACGAAGACAAAGATCAAACCGGGTTGTCGCACTACCTCGAGCACCTGCTATTCAAGGGCACCGACAAGTTGAAGCCGGGCGACATCGACCGCATGACCCAACGCAACGGCGGGCGGAACAACGCCTACACCAGCGAAGATATGACCGTGTATCACTTCGACTTCGCGGCCGACCGTTGGAAGCAAGGGTTGGAAGTCGAAGCGGACCGGATGCGTCAAACGCGCATCGACGAGAAACACGAATTCCAGCAAGAAAAAGGGGCCGTGATCTCGGAGCTGAAGGGCGGCGAAGATGGGCCGTGGGATCTGGAATACAAGGCGATTTTGCCGCTGCTCTTCCCGAAAGACGCTCCGTATCACCACCCCGTGATCGGCGAGGAAAAGCATGTCGCCGCCGCGTCCGCGGAGATCATCCTCCGGCATTACAACAAGTGGTATCACCCGAACAACGCGTCGATCGTCATCGCCGGGGGATTCGATCCGGACGAGGCGCTGGCGTTGGTCACGAAGCTCTTCGGTAAGATCCCGAAATCCGAGTTGCCCGAACGCCGGCCGACCCCCAAACCGAGCGTCCGCGAGAAGCTGAGTCGAAAAGAATTCACGAGTAAATTCGACGTCGCCCGCTGCATGATCGGCTTCAACGGCGTCAAAATCGGCGCGCCGGACGACTACGTGTTCGACGTGCTGTCAACGGTGCTCAGCTCGGGGAAAACGTCCCGGTTGCACAAACGATTGGTCGAGGCGGAACTCCTCGCGAACGACATCAGCAGCGGCAACAACGCCGGCCGCTACCCCGGTTGGTTCGCGGTTCAGCTCGAAATGCTCAAAGGGAAGGACCGGGCCAAAGCCGAGAAGATCGTCTTTGAAGAATTGGCGAAGCTCGCCGACAAGCCGATCACCGAGGATGAACTGAAGCGGGTCCGTCGGCAGACGTTGGCGGCCTTCATTTTCAACCGGGAGAGCGTCCACAGCCTTGCCGACCTTGTGGCCAAGACCGTGACGAACGAAAGTATCGATTACCTCAAAACCTACCTCGACCGCGTCATGGCCGTGACGCCCGAGGACATTCAAACAGCCGCGAAGAAGTGGCTAGTCGCCTCGCCGGCGGTCGTGGTCTGGTCGGTGCCCGAGGACGATCCGCAACCGGTCGTGGTCCCGAAGACCGCGCCGAAGCCGGGCGAAAAGGAGAGCGTCCGAAAACTCCCGGCTCGGGCCCAGGCCAAAGAGCCCGCGACCGCTGGCGGGACCGAATTCTCGTTGAAAGATGTGAAACGCGTCGTCCTGAAAAACGGCCTCGTGTTGCTCATGCTCGAGAATCACCGCCTGCCGATCATCGCCGTAGAGGCCCACGTCGCCGACATCCGCTTGCGCGAGCAAAAAGGCCAGTCCGGCATCGCGGCCCTCGTCGGCGAGATGTTCGAAGAAGGCACGGCCGACCATACCCACGAGCAGGTCTCGGCGATTATCGAGAACACCGGTGGCAGCATGGCGTTCTCGTCCGGTGGCGGCAAGTTGAAGGTGCTCAGCCCGGACATCGCCGTCGGCCTCGGGCTGTTCCTCGAGTGCCTGGCCCGCCCCGCGTTTCCGCGCGACAGCTTGACGCGTAAGCGGGATCAACTCCTCTCGCAGATCGCCGACGTCGAGTCACAACCGCAGAACCGCGCGAAGCGGATGCTCGACGCGGCGATTTACGGCGAACACCCTTACGGCCGCTCGTCGTATGGCGAAAAGGGGATCGTCGAGAAGCTCCGCAGCCAGGACCTCAAAGATTTCCACGCGGCCCATTACGCCCCGAACCGGACCACGCTCGTGATCGTCGGCGATTTCGATTCCGCCGAGATGGCGAAGTCGGTCGAGGCGATGACGGCGGCGTGGAAGCCGGTGGAGGCGAAGGAACTCAAACTCGCCGCGATCCCCAAAGCCGGCGACCCCGGCGAGAAGATTTTCTCCGATCCGCAGGCCTCGCAGACGCACGTTTACATCGGGCACCTCGGCGTGAAGCGGGACGACCCCGACTACCACGCGCTCTTGGTCCTGGACAACGTCCTCGGCACCGGCCCCGGCTTCACGGATCGGCTCTCGGCGAACCTGCGCGACCGCCAAGGGCTGGCTTACACTGTCACCGCGTCGATCTCGAACAGCGCCGGTGAACAACCGGGGGAGTTCGTCGGTTACATCGGGACGTTCGCGGAAAAATACACGTGGGTCCGCGACGGTTTCTTGAAGGAAGTGAACCGGATCCGAGACGAGAAAGCGACCGAACTCGAAGTGGACGACGCGAAGAAATACCTGCTCGGTAGCCTGCCGTTCCGGTTCACCACGAACGAGGGTGTGGCGTCGCAATTGATCGCGGCCGAGAAATTCCACTTGGGATTCGATTTCATCGAAATATACCGAAAGAAAATCGCCGCCGTGACGGTGGACGACGTGCAGGCCGCGGCGAAGAAGCATTTGGATCCGAAGAAGTTGACGATCGTGGCGGTCGGCCCGATCGACAAAACCGGGAAGGCCTTGCCGGAGACGAAGGGGAAATGACGCCCGCGAACGCCGCGGAGCCGAGAAACGTAGAATCGATAGAGTCGCCCCCGCTTTTCAGGATCCGGTTATGAATTCGAACGTGAAGATCGCGCTCGCGCTCGGGACGGTCGTCCTCGCGGTGGCGGGCATCACGATCATTTCGAGCTATAGCGCTACGGACAAACCCGCCGACGCTAAAGGTAGTGGGGCGCCGGTCGCGGCGGTCATCGAACCGGTGCGCTGCACCTTGACGCAGATCATCTACAACCCCCAAAGCGAACACCGCGCGCAGCGGGAGTTCCCCGGTTTCTTCGAAGTGAACGACCAAGAACATTCGGCCGATTTCTGGTTTCAGAACGTCAACGCCGAACCGGTGGAAGTCGCCGCCCTCAAACGGAGTTGCAGCGCCTGCACCAGCGCCCGCCTCGCAATGTTCCCCGCCCGGCCGATCACGGCGGAAGTGGAACTGCGTGGGCAGGCGATCCTCGGCGTTGCCGGTTCGCAGGTGTTGACCCCCGCCGATCTCGAACATCGTTTGCGAAACTACCCGAGCGACGATTGGAAACTCCTCGACTTCGACCACCCCGAAACGATCCAGTCGATCCCGGCCGGATCGGAAGACGCGCCGACGTGGGTCGCCTTGCGGGTCTACTTTAAAGTCAAGCAAAAGGGCGTGAAGGTCCTCCAAGCGACGCTCGGCTTCAAAGTGCCGGGGCAAAACCTCCCCGTCAGCACCGACTTCAACATCGGATTCCTCGGCATGAGCCGGGTCGAAGTCACCCCGCTGCAGCTCGATTTCCAAGAAATGGCCGAGAGCACGGCGAGCAAGACCGAAGAAATCATCTACTGGTCCACGACGGTCCCGCAAGCGGAACTGCCCCCGCCAGTGTGCACCGAATTGGCGAGCGAGCCGTTCCTCACGTTCAACAAGCCCCAGCCGCTTTCGGAAAATGAAGTCGGTTTGCTGATCGCCAAACTCTCGAAGCCCGAGATGCCATTCCGGATCCTCGGCGCTTACAAAGTGCAAGTGACGCTCCACCGGAAGAACCCGAAGTCGGCGACGCCGCCGGAACTCGACATCGGCCCGCTGGAGAAATCGTTCGCGGTGCTTTCGGGCGCCGCCGGGGTCGCCGAGACCCCGCCCGTGGTGAAGTTGAAAGCGAACGTCACGGGGCTGATCTCCTTGACGCAAGGCGGTTCGGTCGATCTGGGGACGTTCTCGGCGCGGGAAGGCATCGTCAAGCCGTTTTCCCTCCGCAGCGACCGGCTCGATCTGGATTTGAAAGTCGATCAAGAACGGACGACCCCCAAGGTGTTGAAGGCGGAATTGGAAGGCCCCACGACCGAAGACGGTCGGCGCTACTGGACATTGAAGATCAGTATCGCCGCCGGGGCCACGGCCCGGGCCCTCCCGGACGACAGCGCCGTGGTCCTAGTCGTGTCGGGGACGGGCCAGTTGGTCCGGATGCCCGTCAAAGGCCAAGCCAGTTTGGCCCGCTAGAATCGGCCTCGCGGGGGCGGGGGATTTCGAGTAATTTCAATGTGGTACTTTCGAGCCACGAGGAACGCGGAATGTCGATTTCCAACCGATTCGCCCGAATGCGGGCGGGGGCCGTCCAAGCGGGTCTGCTGCTGCGCGTCG
>JAYSYN010000089.1:0-18902 GCA_043727575.1 Fimbriiglobus sp. | reverse complement strand
TATGGTCGACCGATAAGACAAAACTTGAAATTGAATTTACGAACAAGTGGCTTCTCAATTGACAAGGACGTAGAGCTGGTTTCACAACCCTGTCAACTGCTGGAATCCGTGGGCTTTATGGGGTTGTGAAACCGGTTCTAGCGATTTTCAACCTGACGACGTTCAAACGCTTGGCGGAAATGTCGTCTCGAAACAATCGGGTCGCAATCTGGAAGTCATCCGATGACAGATGACCCGTTCTCACCTTCTTGGCCAGCGAAGAATGAAACTCCACAACCGTGAGGCGTGAAATGGCATTGTTGCCACCTTCGAGGAGGGAATCCACTCGGGCCGTACCCAATTCTGGGTTGTAATGCTTGACGATTGCGCTCGTATCGAAAAATAAGTCGGGCATCTCAACGCTCCTCCCGATCCGCGATGACATCGGCCGCCAAATTCATGGGCACTCGGGACAACGCCGCACGCACTTGGGCGAGGGTCGGAACGGGGGATGTGTCCGCCTCGCATGCCGCATGGCACTCCGTATCGAGCATCCGTTCGATGGCGGAGCCCGATTCTTCGGTGACGCGGATCTCGACGCGTTTGCCCAAGAGCGACCTCAACTCGGGGAGTTCGAGGGCGTCCGGGTTCAACACGGTGTGGATCGTGACCGACGCCATAACAAGCCCTCTCGACTACTTCGTCAGAGTCGCGACTTGGGCTTCGGTCAGTTGCGTGAACGGCTTGCCGAGCTGCGCGCTGACCCAGCTCGCGATCGAGGGCGTGTACGGGAACGTCCCTTTTTTCAGGAGTTCCACCATGCGGAGATCGCGGGCCTTGCGTTCCTTCTGCTTCAGGTGGCCGTTTTCTTTGCGGCTGATCTTGTGGTTGGCGCGGGCGCGATCCATGCGGGTCGCGGTCGACATGCGGTCTGCCATCGAAAAAGCCTCATCGAAGTCGCTGGGATACCGTTTCAGAAGATTCAATTTTACGGCGCGACACCGAAAAGGAAAGGTCGATTGACCGAACCCGGCGTTCAGTTCCCGACGACTTCGCCGGCGTCGCGGGTGCACATCGCGGCCAGATTGATCAGTGTCGTCGATTCGGTCAAGAACCGCACCGAGCCATCGCCGAAGGCGAAATTCGCACCGCCATCGTGGAAGCTGTAGAAGTTGAACCCGTGCTCGTTGCTGGCGTTGATCTTCATGGGGATTGCCGTAGGGATCAGACCGCTCGGGAAAACTTGGACGCGACCGCCGATGGCGTACGGATTGTCGTTGGTGGCCCAAGCGCCGCCGCGGGCGCGGGCCGGGTTGGACAAAGACCCGTTGGTCTGGGCCGGGGTCATCACCCGGCCGCGCCAAACGTCCTCGCGGCCGGCGCATTCGCCGAGTATGATGGTGTTCGACGTGCCGTCGGTGGTGCTGAGGACCGGGAACGCGGCCATCATCCCTTTCGCGCCGATCGTGTAAATTGCCGCGCCGAGGTCATTGTTGATGGCGACGTTCACCCCTTCGACCACGAAGTAATCCCCGCAGGCCCCGATCTTATTCTGCTCCGGGGCCACTTCGGTCTTGTTCTGCATGCGATTTTGCACGGTCGTGCTCGGGCAGTTGAACACTTTCAAATGCTTCTGCACGGTCGACGAATTCGGGATCGGCACGCCGGCGTAGGTGGTCGACCGCCACCAATTTTCGTTGAGATTGTAGTTCACATCGCTGACCAAATTCGCCTGCTCGAGGAACGGCAAGACGTCCGGCGCCCAACTCCGCTGCGGGAGCGAGGTGCGCTTGGAATGGGGGAGTTTGCCATGGGCGCTCTCGTAGTTATGGACCCCGAGCGCGATTTGCTTGAGGTTGTTCTGGCAGCTCATCCGCGCCGCCGCCGCGCGGACTTTCTGAACCGCCGGCAACAATAAGCCGATCAGGATCGCGATGATGGCGATGACGACGAGCAATTCGATCAGGGTGAAGGCGGATCGCTGGCGATTCATGGTGACGCACCCGGTGTGGAGGACGACCGGTGCGAATGCAAAGCGGGTGCCGAACGATCAAGGGCAGGAACTGTGGAGGTACGAGAATCTCCGTGGGCAATTCAGGCGCACACGTTGAGCGGGCGTGGCGATTTAATAGCCGCGGCTCACGGTTCGCTAAACGCGACGACGCCCGCGGGGACTTCTTTCATTTCGGTGCTGGCCGTGAGGTGCAAATAGATCGGCTCCTCGAGGTCCATCTCGCCATCACTCGCCTCCGGATTCGGCTGCGGCCAAGGCTGACCCAGTTCCAAGCGGGTCTCCGCCATGTCGATCAGCGCGACCCCCAGCAGGTGCCGCGCTTCGGATAGGTCGGCTCCGCAGGTGATGGCCGCCGGGAAATCGAGCACTTGGGCGTGGACGCCACCCTCCACAAATTTGTACCCGGCTTTGTACTTCAGCATCTCGCGCCCCCACAATCGTTGGTTGTATTATCCACCCGTTCGTCCGCCGCGTACAGTTCCGAAACGGCGAACGGCCGGGGGACTTCCCCCGGCCGCTCGTTCGATCTCACCGGAATATTACTTCGGGTAGGTCGGCGCGGGCATCATTTCGACCTTGGCCTTCGGCTTCATTTGGCCCACGACGGCGTCGCGGAGGCGCATCGCGTAGACGGCCCGCACGGCTTCCTTCGCTTGTTCGAAGGTCGGTTGCTTGCCGGGGTTCTTCGCCGTGCAGAGGATCAGGTGGTACCCGAATTCCGTGGCGACGACATCGGTCAGTTCGCCGACTTTGAGGTCGAACGCGGCTTTGGCGAACGGTTCGACCATCGCCCCGACGCGGGGGAAGAAGTTGAGGTCGCCGCCGTCTTTCTTCGACGGGCAAGTGCTGTCCTGCTTGGCGAACGCGGCGAACACTTCCTCGGCCTTCTTCGTCTTGGCTTGTTCTTTTTCGAGCGCGGTGGCCGTGCCCGGCAGGGCCGCGACGGCTTTGGCCGCTTCTTGATCGATGGCGGCTTTGATGCCGCGGAGTTTCGTGGCCGCTTCGGTCTGCTTGGTTTTGTCGTCGCCGGGCGTCAGCAAGATGTGCCGGGCGCGCACCATCGAGCCGTCGAACATATTCGGCGCGGCTTCGAACATCTTCTTGAGGGCGTCGTCGGTCCCTTGGGTTTTCAGGAACTTGTCCCATTTCATCTGGGCGGTGACTTCCATGCGGAATTCGGATTCCGACAAGAGCATCGCTTCGAGTTCTTTGGTGTAGTCCTTCATCCCCTTCTTCAACTCGTCTTTGAGTTCGCCGATGAGCTTGTCGATTTCCGCCGGCTCCGCGTTGAGCTTCAGCGCGGTCAGGTACTGGTCGATCAGCGAGTTCTCGACGAGGTGGTTCAAGATTTCTTTGCGCGCGATGTCGCGTTCCTCGGCCGGGAACTGGCGCAGGGCACGCCACACGGCCATCTCCGCGATCTCTTGGCCGTTCACCTTCACGGCGTTGCCGACCGGTTTGAAATCGGCCTTCGGCGCGGCCGGCGGCGGCAGAATGGCGGGCGGGCTGAGCGGCGGCGGCACCACGGGTGCGACCGGGGCTTGGGCCAAGCCTTGGCTCGCCAAGGCCGACCCGAGAAACAGAGCGGCTACAGTCCGGCGGGTCAACGGTCGCATCGGAATCCTTCCTCCCCTAGATGGCGGCCGGGGATCGAACCCCATACGGCGTGCGCGCCAGCCCCGAAACGCTGGGTTTCGCGCACATCACCCCGGCTATGCGGCGGCGATAGCGAACTGGGAAAGCTGCGCCAAGGGGAAAAAGGCATAGCCAACGAAAAAACCCACCAGGTCGGCCGAGTGGGTTCGCTCATGAAATCAAACTCGCACTACTCGGCTTTGGCCCCGAGCGGCTTCAGGATGTCGTCGACGGATTCATTCGAGCCTTGGGTCGGCTGGCCGACCGGGTCGAGTTTGATCCGTTCCTTCTTGACGTCCAGATCCTTCCGCATCTTGTCGATGCTCTGCTTGATCTTGCTCAAGCGGCTGTCGTCTTTTTGGAACTTGTTTTCCATTTGCTGGAGCTGGATGTTCTGGTACTCGACTTCGATGGCGTCGATTTCGCTCTTGAGCGATTGCTTCTGGTTGACGAGTTCGGCGAGTTGCTTTTCGAGGATTTCTTTCGACCGCTCGCGGTGGCCGAGGGTCTTTTCCATGGTGCCGAGGGTGGTTTTCTTGCGGACGAGCAGCGACACGTCCGACTTCAGGCGGTCCTTGGCGTCCGAGATGCTCAGCATCTCGCGGCCGTAGGCGATCTGGGTTTCGGCGTTCTTGAGGTCGTCGCTGAAGGCGAGGACGCGTTTTTCTTCGCCGGTCACTTCGGCCCGGAGCTTGGCGCTCTGCTTGGTCAGGTCGCGGACTTCGACGATCTCTTTGGCGAGGCTGTCTTTGGCTTTCTCGATGTCCTTCTCGAGTTTGTCGACGTCCTTGCGGAGTTCTTTGATTTGCTCGTCTTCCGTCTTGTCGCCCTTGATGGCGTTCTTGGCGTTTTCGTACTCGCGCTTCAGAGTGCCGATGACGGCGGCGCCTTTGACGGCGAACACCACGCCGCCGATGACCAAAAGAACTAGGAGAATCTTCTTCATGAGCGATCACCCTCGATGGAGCCAATCCCGGAGACAATTCCGTCGGATTAAGAAGTTATTCGCGGCGGGCGGGGCGGGATTTAGGATTTGTGGCACGGGGGCGATTATTTTCCGGAAATGTCCCCCGGAAGCTCGCCCGGATACGATAGCGGTAGGCTCTCTCCGATCCGCACGGGTTCGCACATGGCTCGCAAAACGACGAAATCGAAGATCGTCGCCTTCAAAGTCGAAGACGATCTCGCCGAGTTCCTCAACAATTTGCCGAACAAAAGCGATTTCATCCGCAAAGCGATTTTGGCTCAATTCGGCATGACCTGCCCGCTTTGCACCGGTTCGGGCGTCGTGCCGCGCGGGGTTCATAACCATTACGAACCGCTGATCGCGGCGAACAACGAGCGCCCCTGCGAGAAGTGCAAATCCCCGGTGAAAATGCCGTTGACTTCCGAGAACGTCGCCCCGACCGATCGCAAACGCGTCGAACAATTCTTGAAGGGCGGGCCGCTGTACTGCACGAAGTGCTATCCGACGGTCCCCGCCTGCGACGACTGCGGCTGGCACGTGCCGATGGAAAAGGTCGCCGAGCACTTCCGGAAAGTGCATTCGCTGAACATGGCGTGAGTTGGATCAGTTACATGGGATCCGTCGCGCCCACAACTTTGGTCGCACGCTTGGCCAACCATTGCCGGAAAGATTCCTGCCGCTCTGAGGAAGGGCGACCGGCCAGCAGGCTTGCGACACTGACGTCCTCGTCCACTTCCGGCCAGTGGACGCCCGAGCCGCCTCCGATCAACTCCCACCCATCCCTCTCCTCAGGCGTCGCGTGAGACAGTCGTGGATACCATCCCAAAGGGACGCTGACGGTACGCCCGTCTGCCAAGTCGAGCGACAATTCATCTTCGGTCACCCGTACCCGAACTGCCGTGGATGCATCATGGGCCAAAGAAATCATTCCATGCCTCCAGCATGCTCGTTTGGTGGGTCGCGACGATCTGCTCCAAGTCCCGCAAGTCCCGTGCGGACATCCCCCGGCCCCACTCCAGCCGGACCGGATCGAGCCAAAACTTGGCCTCGGTGGCATCCCGAGCGACGTGGACATGTGGGGGTTCGCTTCCATCGCCAGAATAGAAGAAGAATCGATACGGGCCGACTCGCAAGACAGTGGGCATGACACGATCGTATCCGTCCCAACGAGTCGCCGCAACCGACGCCCGAGCGCAATCGCGTCGAGCAATACACAAAAGGCGCTGCACTGCATGGCTACTGGCCGAGAACCTCTCGCGCGATCCAGGCCACGAACGAGCTATCGGCTTGGCCGGTCGCGATCACCCACCCGAGATGGGTCATGACGCCCGCCCCGTGCTCGGCGTCCCAGGCGCAGCCGAACTCGAAGCCGATGCACGCTGCCCCGTCTTGCACGACCCACGTAACATGGACTGCGGAGAGGCCGACCAGCGCACGCAGGCCAGCCGGGTCGGCGATCTCGGGGACATCCTTCGCCTCGCGTTCGGCGGGGTAATATTCGAAGATCGCTCTCAACACGGCGGCCGCGACCGCCGACTCGTGCTCGAGGAGGTAGCGGAAGGCGGCGGCTTGCTCGGGAGTCGGGAGGGATTCCGCATCGCCTTCGACGGTCAGGCCGGCGGTGCCGTCGGACGCCGCGGGATCGCTCACCGAGGCGTAGGCGCCGCGACGGCTTTGAAAACCCACCCACGACGGCAGCCGGACCTCGCCCGACCAAGAGTAGCGATTCCAAGTCAAGGGCGGGAACGGCGGGATGTCGATCGTCCGATTCACTCGGTTGTCCTCCGGTGGAGACGTGGCCACCGATCGCATACGGATCGACGTGCGACAAGGTCGACCATTTGCTGATCGCTGATTGACGTTTCGATCCTGAACCTTTTGAATTCAACAGTTGACAGCGATCAGCATTTAGCAATCAGCCGGAAAGTCGGCCCCCCTCACTCCAACTCCATCCACCACCACGCCAGCAGGCTGAAGCCCAAGCCGAAGGCGCCGAGGACCCCGCAGCTCGTGGCCACCGTGGTGGTGTCGACGGCCGGGCTGTCCGGGTGGAGCAGTTGCTCGTAAGCGTCGAGCGCCCAGGCGTGGGGGGTCATGTAGCTGATGCTGCGCATCCACTCGGGCATCAATTCCCGGGGCATCATCGATCCGCTCAGGCCGGCCAACACCAATACCAGCAGGGTGCCGTAGACGGCGACTTGCGTCTCGGTCCGGGCCAGCCCCGCGACGAACATTGCCAAGCCGACAGCCGCGAAGGAGGTGCTCACCACCACGGGGACGATCAGCCACGGCTCGGCGCCGAAGCTCATGCCGAAGATCAGTTTGCCGAACAGCAACAGCGCAAATCCTTGCAGCGCCGACACTGCGAAGCACGGCAGCAACTTCCCCAGCAGAATCTGCCCGCGGGTGATTGGCGCGGCCCGGAGGCGCACCATCGTGCCGTGGCGGCGCTCGGCGACGAAGAGCCAACCGACCGTGAGGACGAGGAAGAAAGCGAAGGTCACCGTGTAGCTCGGTACCAGAATCTGATACTTCTTCGCCCCGCGGCCGAGACCCGTCGGCGGGGGCGCGAACGCTGCGGCGTTACCGGTTTTGACCTCCGGCGGGGCGTCTTTGGTCAGGCCGTACCACGTGAGTGCGGTGAAATCGTAGTTGCCGAAGAACGCGGCAATCCCCTTGCGGATGCCGAGGCCGACGCTCGCGCGCATGTCGGCGGGGAGGAACGAGAAGCCCGGGATGAACTTCTCCATCTTGGCCATGAACAGCGGCTTGCCGATGAGGTCGAACGCCCCGCCGATCATCCACGGGACGATCACGCGCATCAGGCTGACTTGCGTCACCTGCTTCACGACGCTGCCGCCGAGGGGTTGATACGGGTTCTCGATCACGGTGACGCCGATGCGGTCGGTGACGACGCCGTAGCGGTCGAGCGGGCTGATGGGGTCCGGGCGGAACTCGGCGCCGACGAACGAACAGCGGTCGATTTTCTCGCTGAACTCGGGCTCGAAGACGATCACGGCGGAGCGCTTGCCGCGTTTCACGAGTTGCTCGGCTTCCGCGCGGCTCGGGATGATTTCGATCTTGATGTTGCCGGTGTCTTTGAGGTCGTCGAGCATCACGTCGACCCAGCGCTTCGTCGGCGGGTGGAGGCGCGCCATCGGCGCGGCATACGAAGCCGAGCCGAGCAGCGCCCCGGCCGGTTTCTCGCGGATGGGCTCGCGGGCCACGACCTTCGCGGGCAGACCGGCATCCTCGACGACGACCGAGATTTGCAGTTGGTCGTCGGCTTTTCGACCGAAGGCATCTCCGAGGGAAAGACCCAAGACGAGGATCAGCACCAACGGCATGAGCAGCAAGATGACCGCCGAGCGCGGGTCGCGCAACAGCAGCCGGAGGTCTTTGAGCGCGATGGTGAACGCGGGCATCGTGTCCGGTGGCCCCTCGCCGTTTCGGGGAGGGGACTAGGGGGTGAAATCGGGTATCGTCAACTTACTCCTTCGCGCCGATGTCGGCGAGGATTACGGCGGCGGTGTTGGCGTCGTCGGAACTGTCGAAGGTCGCGTAGCCGACGAACTTCCCGTTGACCACGGCCATCATCAGCCCGTGCAGGTTGATCCCCGCGGCCTCCCACGACTGGGTCACGCGGCCGCCCAGCCCGGCTTTGTCGTCCCCCTCGAACCGCATGACGATCGGCTTTTGCACCTCGTGCATGCCGTCGACCGATTTGACGAGGTCCATCTCGGCTTTGGTTTGCGTCGGCGCGACGAGTAATTCCCCAGCACCCGGTTTGGTCGCCGAACGCTCGCTGTGGACGTACTCGAGATGCGCCCCCGCGAGGGCTAGCGACTTCAGCTTCGCGGCGGTGCCGCCGGGGATGTCGTCGACTTCGCATTGGTAGACGTGGACGCGCTTCATTCGGAACATGCGGGAACTCCTGGGTAGAGGAACCGACCGGCGAAAGAGATGGGCATCGAGACTTCCAACCCCGATGATAGCCCCGGATGTGGTAATTTGAAATGAGTAGGTTCGAAGAATTCCGCCGGCCCGAGAGACTACCCATGCGATTGGCCCTTCCGCTGTTGCTGCTGCCGCTGTGCCTGCTCTTCGCCCTCGGGCAGAAAGTGGAGCCCGCCGGGGATTCGCCGACCATCGCGTTCGTCAACGCCACGCTGTACACCGGCGTCGACGACAAGCCGATCGAAAAGGCGACCCTGCTGATCAAGGACGGCAAAATCCTCGAAGTCGGCCCGGCCGAAAGCGTGAAACTCCCGCCGAACTACCAGAAGGTCGACCTCAAGGGAGGCGTCATCATCCCCGGTCTCGTCGACACGCATTCGCACATCGGGCTGTGGTCGAAGCCGAACGTGCCGGCGAATTCGGACGGCAACGAGATGTCCGGCCCCGTGCAGAGCGGCGTGCGGGCGCTCGATAGCATCGATCCGAACGACCCCGGTATCCGCATGGCCACGGCCGGCGGCATCACCACGGCGAACATCATGCCCGGCTCGGGGAACGTCATCGGCGGGCAAACGCTCTACGCGAAACTCCGCGGCAAGAGCGTCGAGGAGATGCAACTCTTCGGCGACAACAAGGGCGTCAAAATCCTCGGCGGCTTGAAGATGGCCAACGGCGAGAACCCCAAGGGCTACGGCAAGACCAAGCAGCAAGCCCCGTTCACGCGGATGAAAGTCGCGGCGCTCCAGCGCGAGCAGTTCGTGAAGGCCAAGGAATACCTGGAGAAGATGAAGACCGACAAGAAGCCCGACCGCGACGTGAGCCTGGAACCGCTCGTCGAAGTGCTGGAAAAGAAGCGGACGGTTCACTTCCACTGCCACCGAGCCGACGACCTGATGACGGCGATCCGCATTGCGGAGGAATTCGGTTTTGAACTCGTGCTACAACACGCCACCGAGGGTTACCGCGTCGCCGAGACGTTGGCCAAGAAGAAGATCCCGGTGTCGCTCACGCTCATCGACAGCCCAGGCGGCAAGGCCGAGACGATGGGTTTGCTCGAAGAGAACGCGGCCATCCTCGACAAGGCCGGGGTGCCGGTCTGCATCAATACCGACGACGGCATCACCGAGAGCCGGTTCTTTTTGCGAACCGGCAGTTTGGCGATGCGCGGCGGCATGACCGAAGCCGCGGCGCTGCGGGCGCTGACGATCACCCCCGCGAAAATCCTCCATTTGGAAGACCGCATCGGTTCGCTGGAAAAAGGGAAGGACGCCGACTTCGTGGTTTTGAACGGGGCGCCGTTCAGCGTCTACACGAAGGTGCAACAGACGTGGATCGACGGCCGGAAGGTATTCGATTCGGGCTTGGCTTACGATGCGACTCTGCGCGATGGCGGCTTCTTGCTGGCGAAGGGAATCGAGATTCCGAAAACCATACCGCCGACGTCTCCGGAAGTTCTTGACCGTCCGGCGAAGGAATTCTCAAGGGAGAACCCTGCGAACCCCAAACAGATTTGGATCGATGCCGAACGCTTCCACACGGGGTCTGGCGCCGTGATCAAGAAGGGCCGGATCATCGTTGAGAACGGCAAGATATGGAAAGTGATCGAAGCCGTAGACGATTTGAAGATTCCAAACAATGTCGCGATCTACCGAGCTCAGGATGCCTCCCCCGGTCTCATCGACGCGTTCACCGTCGCCGGGATCGCCGGGGCGTGGAACATTCCGGCAGACCAAGATCAAGACGAACTCAGCGACCCGAATCAATCCGATCTCCTTGTCCTCGACGGCTTTAATCCCATGGAGCCGCTGCTCGAATTCCTGCGGGCCAACGGCGTCACGGTCGTCCACAGCACGGCGGGTCGAGCGAACGTGATCGGGGGCACCTCCGGCGTGTTCCGCTGCGACGGCCGCACGGTCGAAGGGGCCGCGCTGAACAAGGGCTTCGCGATGCTCGTCAACCTCGGCGAAGCGCCGAAGGACGCCTTCAAAGGCAAAGCCCCCGGCACGCGCATGGGCACGGCGGCGCTCGTTCGCAAACAACTCGCCGAGGCGCAGACCTATAAGGACAAAAAGGGCACGGTGCCGAACAACCCGAAGCACGAGGCGTGGCTACCGGCGCTCGAGGGCACGGTGCCCGTGATCTTCGCGGCCCACCGCGTCGACGACATCCGGACGGGCATCCGCATCGCCGAGGAGTTCAAACTGAAGCCGGTGATCGCGCTGGGTACCGAGGCGTGGATGATGGCCGACGAACTGGCGAAGAAGAAGATTCCGGTGATCGTGCACCCAACGATGCAGCGCGCGGCCGGTTCAATGGAGACCTCGCACACGCTGCTGGCGAACGCGGCGATCCTCCAAAAAGCCGGCGTGCAAGTCCTCCTCGGCACGGCTTACGAAGGGTACGTCCCCAAGATCCGCAACCTGCGCTCCGAGGCCGCGATGGCCGCGGCCAACGGCCTCGGGCACGCCGCCGCCATGAAGATGGTCACCTTGGACGCCGCGAAGTTCCTCGGCATCGACAAAACCCACGGCAGCTTGGAAGTCGGCAAAGCCGCCGACCTCGTCCTGTACGACGGCGACCCCTTCGAGCATTCGACGCACGTCGTGCTGACGATCATGAACGGCAAAGTCGTCTACGACCGCGCCGAGTATTTGAAGTTGCCTTTCGAACGCCGGATCTTGCCCATCGTCAACGGCGGAGCCGGGGCCGGCTGCTGCCTGGGGATTTGGTGATCGCAAACTGACCGCTGGCCGCTGATCGCTGAAAGCTGTTTTTCGGACAAATCAGCTTTCAGCGGTCAGTTGTCAGCGGTCAGTTTCAGGATCGATTCGACTTGCGGTACAATTGAACTTCGTTCCACTTTCACCCGGAGTCCGCACCATGTTCACCCGTCGAGACCTGCTTCGCACTTCGGTCGCCGCCGCGGCCGCGAGCCCGCTGTTGTTCGCCACGGCCAAGGCCGAGTCGGAACCGATCAAAGTCTTCGAACTGCCAAAATTGCCCTACGGTTACAAGGATCTGGAACCGAGCATCGACGAAGAGACGATGACGATCCACCACACGAAGCACCACCAGGCGTACGTGACCAACCTGAACGCGGCCCTGAAGAAAGACGCCCCCGAGCTGCTGAATAAGCCCATCGAAGCGATCCTCGCCGACTTGAAAAGCGTCCCGATGGCGGCCCGCAACGCCGTCCGCAACAACGGGGGCGGTCATTGGAACCACACCTTCTTCTGGAGCATCATGGCCCCGGTCGGTAAGGGCGGCGAGCTGAAGGGCGACTTGCTGAAGGCCATCGAAGAGTCGTTCAAATCCGTTGAAGACTTCAAGAAAGCCTTCGCCGCCGCGGCCACCACGCGCTTCGGCAGCGGTTGGGCTTGGCTCGTGAAGGGCAAAGAGAAACCGCTCGCGGTCGTCAGTAGCCCGAACCAAGATAACCCGCTGATGGACGGCGCCCCCGCCCCGATCCTCGGCCTCGATGTCTGGGAACACGCCTACTACCTCAAGTACCGCAACCTCCGGCCGAAGTACATCGAAGAGTGGTGGAAGGTCGTCAACTGGGACGCCGTCGCTGCGAACTTCGCGAAGAAGTAAATCCGGCATAGCGGTGCGCCGGACTTCGGCGCACCGCTCAATTCTTCAAAAAATCTCCGCGCAAATCACGTCTGCGACTTGACAAGCTGAATATGGAGGTTAAAGTTTCAGAAGTTAATCAATCGATTGATTCTTTGGGCCGTCCTTAGCATGGTTGTTGATGTATTAGCTGAAATTGTGACCGAGCAACATCTTCCGGAAGCCCGGCGACGGTTGCTTGCTTCCGCGGAGGAAATCTTCGCCGAGAAAGGCTTTGATGCAGCCTCAATCCGCGAGATCAGCACCCACGCCGGGGTCAACCTCGCTTCGATCAAATACTACTTCGGCGATAAAGAAGGGCTTTACATCGAGGCGGTGAAGCACGCCCATTTTTGCTCGTCCGTCGGCGGGCCGGTGCCGGACTTCCCGGTGGAACTCCCGGCGGTGGCGAAACTCGAGATGTTCATTCGCGGCATGGTCGCGCGGATGCACGGCCCGGCCCGGCCATCGTCGATGAAACTGATGATGCGCGAGATGGCCCATCCGGGCAAAGCGGCCCATGTCGTCGTGCAGGAGTTCATCCAGCCGATGGCCTTCCGTCTTCGGGCGATCTTGCGAGAGTTACTACCCGGCCGCCCGGAACCGGAGCTGCTGATGATCGGCTTCAGCGTCATCGGCCAGATTTTGTACTACCGCCAGAACCGGCCGATCTCGGAGTTGATCTTTAGCAAGGCCGAAGTCGACGGCCTCGACGAAACGATGGTCGCCGATCACATCGTGCGGTTCTGCTCGGCGGCGCTCGGCTTCGCGGGACCGCTTCTCACCGGGGGCAAGCCATGAACTGGGTCGCGCTGCGGATGCTGACCGGCGACAAAGCCAAGTACATCGGGATCATCTTCGGCGTGAGCTTCGCCGCGCTGCTGATGGCGCAACAGAGCGCCATCTTCGCCGGACTGATGCGCAACACGACGAGCCAGATTCAGGACCTCGAAGGGGCCGATATTTGGGTGATGGACAAGAGCGTGCAGTTCGTCGACGACATCAAACCGATGTCCGAGAACCGCCTGTTACGGGTCCGCGGTGTCGAAGGCGTGGCCTGGGCCGTGAAGTTGTACAAGTCGGTCGGCCGCGCGAAACTCGTCGACGGGACCTTCCAGCAAGTGATCCTCTTGGGGCTAGACTACGACAACAAAGATTCGCAAGGCCGGGTCGTCGGGCAACCGCGACCGGAGCGCATCATCGCGGGGAATTGGGACGATCTCGAACAACCGGACGCCGTCTTCCTCGATGAATTCGGCTGGCGCTACCTCTTCGGCGATACGCCCTACGAAGCCGGGCGGTCGCTGGAAATCAACAACAAACGGGCCAACATCGTCGGCATGGTGAAGTGCAAACCGACCTTCCAGACCTTCCCGATTTTGTACACGAAGTACTCGCAGGCGATCCAATACAACCCGCCGGAACCGAAGACCCTGTCGTTCATTTTGGTGAAGGCCCAAGACGGCGTCCCGCACCAGGAAGTCTGCGACAACATTGCCAAGCAGACCGGCATGAAGGCCCAGACCAACGACCAGTTTTTTTGGACGACGATCCAGTATTACATGGAGCGCACCGGCATCCCGATCAACTTCGGCATCACGGTGTTCCTCGGATTCGTCGTGGGTTGCGCCATCGCCGGGCAGACCTTCTACCTGTTCACCCTCGAGAACCTCAAGCAGTTCGGCTCCCTCAAGGCGATGGGCGTGAGCAACTCCCGCATCATCGGCATGGTGATGCTGCAAGCCCTCGTCGTCGGTCTCATCGGCTACGGACTCGGTGTCGGCGGCGCGGCCGGGTTCGGCCTGTTCTTCGAGACCTTCGTGAAATCGACGCCGCCGGCGTTCTACTTCGGTTGGCAGATCCTGGTGATCTCGGCCGTGGCCGTCGCGGTCATCATCACCCTGTCCGCCGCGATGAGTTTGAAGAAGGTGCTGTTCTTGGAAGCGGGAGTGGTGTTCCGCTGAATTTCGGATTGCGGATTTCGGATTTCCAAACACGTACGGTCATCACCATGAACTCCGTTCAAGAGGTTGCGACTCGGTCAATCCGCAATCCGCAATCCCAAATCCGAAATGAGAAGAGCGTCGCCCTCAAGCATGTCACCAAAGCCTTCGGTGTCGGCGATGCCAAGACCTTCGCCCTGCGCGACGTCAGTTTGGAACTCCCCTACGGCGAACTCGTGTTGCTCGTGGGGCAGTCCGGCTGCGGGAAGACGACGCTGATCTCTATCGTTGCGGGGTTGCTCGATCCGACCGCGGGGGAAGTGGAGGTGCTCGGGCAGAACCTCACGAAGATGGGCGGTTCGCGAAAGGTCCGCTTCCGCGGCGAGAACATCGGCTTCATCTTCCAACAGTACAACCTGATCCCCTCGCTCAACGCCGTGGAGAACGCTTGCGTGCCGCTGTTGATCGCGGGGTGGAATCGCAAGAAGGCCCTCGAAAAAGCGGGGCACTTGCTCGAAAAGGTCGGCCTCGGGAGTCGGATGAAGTCGTACGCGAATCAATTGTCCGGCGGGCAGCAGCAGCGCGTGGCCATCGCGCGGGCCTTGGTGCACGAGCCGAAGTTGCTCGTCTGCGACGAACCGACCGCCGCGCTCGATGCGGCGTCCGGGCGCACCGTCATGGGCTTGATTCGCGAGGTCGCGGTGCAGCCTGACCGGGCTGTGATCGTGGTGACGCACGACAGCCGGGTCTACGACTTCGGCGACCGCATCGTGTCGATGAACGACGGCGGCATCGAGAAAATCGAAACGGACCGAGCCCGATTCCAACACTGAGGTCTTCCGCATGTTCACGCGTTACGTCCTCCCGGCCATCGCCGTCGGTACGCTGGTGTTCGCCCTCTTGCAGATGACCAAAGCCCAGCAGAAACCGGCGCCGGTGTCGCCGGCCATCGAGCCGGGCAAGTCGCCGTACCTCAAGCAGTTGGCGGGGGCGGGCATCGTCGAACCGGAAACGGAGAACATCGCCGTCGGCTCGCACGTGCCCGGGGTCGTGTCGCGGGTTTTCGTGAAGGTCGGCGACTTGGTCGAACCCGATCAACGGTTATTCGAACTCGACGACCGGTTCCAGCGGGCCGAACTCGAAGTCCGCAAGGCGATGCAAGCCAGTTCCGAGGCGACGGTGCAGAAATTGAAGGAAGCCCCGCGCCGCGACGAGCGCCCGATCTACGATGCCAAAATCCTCGAGGCCGAAGTCAACCTCCGCGATCTGACGCAACAGTACGAACGCGTGAAGCGGATCGCCGACACGAAGTCGATTTCCGAAGACGAACTCGAGCGGCGTCAGATGAGCAGCGAACTCGCCAAGGCTCAAATGGCGAAGGTCCGGGCCGATACCAAACTCTGGGAAGCGGGGACGTGGGCGCCGGATCTGGAAATCGCCCGCGCGGCCTTGGCCCAGACCGTCGCCCAGAGGAAGCAGACGGAGATCGACCTCACGCGGTTGACGGCCAAAGCCCCGCGGGCCAAGTGGAAACCGGGCCCCGGCGGTACGGAAGTGCCCGACGACGCCGGCGTCAAATACAAGGTGCTGCAAGTGAGCATCCGCCCCGGCGAGTACGTCGGCGCCGCCGCGGGGCAGGCCCTCATCGTCCTCGGCTACGTCGGCAATTTGCACGTCCGGGCCGACATCGACGAGAACGACATCGTCCGCTTCCGGCCGAATCTCTCCGGGGTCGCCAAACCGCGCGGCAACCCCGATGTCGAATTCCCGCTGGCGTTCGTCCGCGTCGAACCGTACGTGATTCCGAAGCGATCGCTGACCGGCGCCAACACCGAGCGTGTCGATACCCGAGTGTTGCAGGTGATTTACTCGATCGACACCAAAGGGCAGTCGCTGTACGTCGGCCAGCAAATGGACGTGTTCCTGAACGCCGGGGAAAAGTAGAATGGCCGGGACGCACCGCCCGTTCCCCGGAACTATGCCATGCCCGCGATTGCCCCGTCGATTCTCGCCGCCGACTTCAGTCGCTTGGGCGAACTCGTCCGACTCGTCGAAGCCGGCGGTGCGGATCGGATCCACATCGACGTCATGGACGGGCACTTCGTACCGAATCTCAGCATGGGTTCGGTCGTCGCCAAGGGACTTCGGCCGATCACAAAATTGCCGTTGGAAGTCCACCTGATGGTCGAAGACCCGATGCGTTTCGTCGACGGATTCGTCGCCGCGGGCGCCGACACCATCATCTTCCATTTGGAAGTCCAGCCCGATCCGGTGCCGTTGCTCCAACAAATCCGCGGACTCGGCAAGAAGGTCGGCCTCGCCTTCAACCCGGACTACCCGGTGGATCGCATCGAACCGTATTTGCCCGACATCGACTTGGCCCTGTGCATGACGGTTTTCCCCGGCTTCGGCGGGCAGGCTTACATCGCGGACAGCGACGACCGCATCCGGTTGCTGCGGAAATTGATCGACCGCTCGAACCCGCGCTGCGAACTCGAAGTCGACGGCGGAATCGACCCCGCCACCATCGTCCGCGCCGCGGCATCGGGGGCGAACGTCTTCGTCGCGGGGACCGCGATCTTCGGTTCGGAACTCGGGCCGACCGCCGCGACCCGGGACCTGCTGGCCTTGGCCGGCCGTTGAGAAGATGGGGGAACTTTGCCGGATCGCGGTTGTGCCCCCGTCGACAATGCGGCATTCCCCCCGGGTCGTTTGTTCCCATTCACCCGCTCCAGTCGATGCCATGAGTCCGAGGATTCCGCAACGCCGCCGCAGGTTCTGGCCCATGCTGCATCGCTTTTTGACGACGCTGGCCGCGGCGGGCATTTGCTTTTGCGCCAGCCCGGCCGTGCCAACCGCCCCCACCGCCGCGACCGACGAACCGGTGCTGAATTTCGAAGACGGCCCGTTGCCGGACGATGCCGCCTTCGCGCGGGCCGCCGCGACCGATCCCATCCGAATGTTGAAGCTCGCGGCCAAGCGCTACAAGCTGACCGCGCCCGAAGGGGACAAAGCCGTCATCGCGGGGTACACGGCGACGTTTCTCAAGCAGGAGCGCATCGGCGGGAAACTGCACCCGCCCGAAGTGATGCGCGTGTGGTATCGCGAAGAGCCGTACGCCGTGTTGATGCTCTGGGACCAAGGGGTCCGGAACATGGCGGAGGGGACGCTGTACGATTCCACCGCGCCGGGGAAGATGCTCGTCTGGCTGCCGAAGTTGTTCGGGCGCATCAGCGAGGTCGATCCGCGCGGGAGCCTGCCCCGGGGTTCGGCCCGGTACACCATCGAAGAATTCGGCTTCTTCCACAGCACGATCCGGGCGTTGAAGGTCTGGTCGGCGGCCGAGGCCCGCGGCGGTTTGGTCTGGAAGAATCTTGGCACGCGCTCCGTCGACGGCCGCGCGTGCCACGTGATCGAACGGACTTGCGCGGTCGACGAACTCGACCCGTTCGCAGCCGGGGAACCGAAGCCGCGGATCACCGATTCGAATCGGGCCGATTCGTTCAAAACGATCACGCTGTACTTCGACGCCAAAACGTGGCTCCAGTTGGGGGCGGAACTCCACCGCGCCGACGGCGAACTCGTCGGGTCGTACTTTTACCGCTACGTGAAACTGAATCCGGCGCTACCTCCGGGGACCTTCACGCGGTCGGCGCTGCGGAAATAAGCCGCGCCACCGCGGCCGAGAGTTGTTCGAGGCGGAACGGTTTGGGTACCACCGGTGTCGGCCCGGTGTGTGTGATGTCGGCCGGCATCTCCCGGTCGGCGTAGCCGCTGACCACCACGACGGGGAAACCCGGGATCGTGCGTCGCAGTCGGCGGATCAACTCGTCCCCTTTCATCCCGGGCATCATCAGGTCGACCACCGCGAGATGGAATCCCGCGGGATTCGCCTCGAACAACTCCGAAGCGTCGAGGCCGTTTTCCGCGGCGACGACCGCGTGCCCGCCATCTTCGAGCACGGAGCAGATCAGTTCGCGGATGTTGGCTTCGTCGTCGACGACCAAGATCCGCCGGCGCGGATCCGCGTGCGACGTTTCGGCCAGCGGCACCGGGGACTCGCGGTCGGCGACCATCGGGAACAGGAGTTCGACGGTCGTCCCGGCGCCGGGTCGGCTCCGGAGCCGGACGGCGCCGCGGTGCGAACGGACGATCCCGTACACCGCCGCCAAACCCAAGCCGCGGCCGGCGAACTTCGTGGAATAGAAAGCCTCGAAGGCCCGGGCCCGCACGGCCTCGGTCATCCCGGCGCCGGTATCGCGGATGCGGATCGCGAGGTAATCGCCCGGCGCCACAGCGGGTTGGAATCCGTCCGGCGTGCCGTCGAGCGCGATGCGCTCGGCCGACAACTGGATGTCGCCGCCCTGCTCGCCGAACGCCTCGGAGGCGTTGAGCAGCACGTTCCCCAACGCTTGGCGGATCTGGCGGAGTTCGCCGGTCGCGGGGCAAGGCCTCGATTCGAGATTGAATGCGAGTGCGGCTCGCGGACCGACGATTTCGCGGAACCCGGGCTCCGATTCAAGCAGGACATCGCGGAAGTCGAACTCCGTCGCTTGCAAACGCCCGACCCCCGCGTACGCCGCGATCTGACTGCACAACTCGGCCGCGCGTTGGCAGGCGGTGTCGATCTCCGCAAGGCTCTTGCCGACCGTACCGTCCGCACCCGTCTGCAACGCCACCAAGCCGACGTTGCCGAGGATGATGGTCAGCAAGTTGTTGAAGTCGTGGGCGATGCCGCCGGCGAGCATGCCGAGGCTTTCGAGGTGGCGCGCTTCGCGGAGTTCGTGATCCAAAG
>JAYSYN010000088.1:0-18953 GCA_043727575.1 Fimbriiglobus sp. | reverse complement strand
ATGGCACGGCCCCGGGGCTGTACCATCATCCGTTATGCCTCTTCCGCGGCTACTTCGGTTCGCCTTCGGGGACGGCGTTGGTGCGGAGGTATTTGGCCGCGGCTTGGTTGATCGATTCGTCGTTCACGTCGTACTTCACCGCGTAGCCGATGCGGGGGAAGAAATCCCGGTAGCGGACGACTTTCGCACCCTTCTTCTTGGCTTCGTCGCGGGCCAAGCTGATGCTGTTGATCAGATCGCCCTTTTCTTTGATCAGTAGATCGCCGGCGTAGCCGGACGGGACGGCCCCTTCGACCGCGTAGGCGGTGCGGTCGGTCGGGCCGCCGCGGATCCACTTGCGGGACGCGAGGTCGAAGTAACCGTCCACGATGATGCCCATTTTCGTGATCGCGCGGTCGACCGTTTTGATGTCGTCCGAACCGTCGCCGTCGATGTCGAAGATCCCGTACAGGACGATGTGATCGACGCTGCCTTTGCGCCACGCGGCGTTGTACAGCAAGTCCCCTTTGAGGATCGATTCGCGGATCGGGTCGGCGACATCGGTCACGCGGGCGCGACTGAGGTTCGGCCCGAGGACTTCGATGATTTCGACCTTGGCCTTCGGCACGACGCGTTCGACGTACTTTCCGTCTTCGATGACGCGTTTGATCCGCGATTGGATCCCGCGATCCCGGACTTCGCGCGGTTGGATGTTGAAGGTCAGCCCGACTTTGACGTTGTCGGCCGAACCGAGGTCGATCTCGACGAGGTTTTGGCTGATAAAGGTCGCGGTGATGGTCCCCTTCGGCTTGTCGAACTCGAACGGATCGTCTTTATCGGCTTGCTTGGTCAGTTCTTTGTCGAGTTGCTCTTGGATGTTCCTGAGTTTCAAGGCGATTTCTTCGCGCTGCTGAACTTGGAGGGCGAGTTCTTCCTTGGTCTTGCCGATGTTGCCCCGGTAGTCTTTGCTGGCGACCACGAATTCGTCGATCTTGGCTTTCAGGTCTTTGGCCAGTTCGGCGCGGGCATCGTCGAGCTTCTTGGGATAGCTCGCCGTCACGGCCGCGAGGGTACCCTTCTCTTTGTCGTAAGCATCCTTGGCGGCTTTCAAATCGACTTCGAGCCCGGCCACGGTCTTCTTTTCGTTGTTGAACTTCTGGATCGCCAATTCGCGCTCGGCCCATTTCTTCACGAGCGTTCCGGACAGGCTGCCGGGGGTCGGGGCGACGAGCAGATCGCCTTGGGCGGGCCAATCCCATCTGAAGAATTCCGCGGCTTTCGGGTTGAATCCCGTCCCGCCGGCGGCAACGAATCCGTTCTTCTCGGCTTCGATGGCGGTTTGCAGCTGGTTGTTGATGTTCCGCACGATCTTCGCGTGTTCGTCCCGCAGGTACTCTTTGTTCGGCGAGGCGGTGAGTTTGGCGCGGTCTTCTTCCGCCCCCAAACCCAGCACCACTTGGTAGAGCCGCCGGCTGTCTTGCTCTTTCGAGAGCGCGTCGCGGGCGGCTTTGGATTCTTCCTTGGCGGTGGCCGTCTCCGCCTTCGCCGCCTCGATGTCCCCTTGGAAGGTGTAAGCGAGGACGCCGACGATAATGGTCGCGAGCACGAAGAAGACCAGCGCGATGATCAGGGGCGTTTTGCCCTCGCCGCCGCTGTCGTTGGGTTTATTTTTGGCCATGGGGTGTCTGCTCCGAGGTGGGATCCGGCGACGCGGGTCGCAAGGTACTATAGGCTTACCACCAAGTCCGTACGGAACGGTAGGCCGGTGCAGTGAAAACGCCCGACTCGGGCACTCCGTTGGCGCGGTGGTAGCGATCTTGCCGAAACTCGGACGACCCCGGACGATTATTCGTACCGCAGCGCTTCGACCGGTTGCACCCGCGATGCCCGCCGCGCGGGATACAAGGCCGCCCCCGTCGTGATGAGCAACGCGAATCCCACCGTCCCCAAGCAGAGCCAAAGCGGGAACTCGAAGACGCTTGTGCTCAGGATTTTCTCGTCGGATTGTTTTTGGATCAACCCCCGGACGAACCCGTCGCCGGGGATCGCCAGCACCCATGCTAACAGGAGGCCCAAAGCCCCGCCCAATATTCCGAGTACGGTCCCCTCGGTCAGAAACATCAGCAGGATTTGAGAATCGCGTGCCCCGAGCGATTTCCAAATGCCGATCTCGCGCGTCCGCTCCAAGACGCTCGTGAAGAGCGTATTCGTGATGCCGATGGCCGCGACGAACAGCGAGATCAGGGCGAACAAATTCAACCCCGCCGCGATGAGCGTCACCTCCCGTTTCACCGACTGGTAGAACTTCAACCCGGAGTAGCAGTCCATCCCGTCGGCTTTAACACCGTCGACGACCGCCGGCAGGTTTCCGCCCGGTTTGACCTTCACGAATGCTTGGCTGTGGCCGAGGGACTCGAGTTCCGGGAATTGGGCGTGCAGCCGCGCACCCCCCGCGGCGGTGAGGAAGACTTGAGTGTTGTTCCCCCGCATTTTGTGCGGGCTGAAAAGATCCGCGTCCGCGTCCTCTTCCGGTGTCGTTTCGCGCAAGATGCCGACGACGGTGAACTCGGCGCTGGCGGTCGTCTCGGTGCTCCGGAGACCGGAGCCGTCCGGGGCGGCGCGTTTGCGATTCATCACGAGCTTCACGATCGCTTTCTCCTCCGGCGAAAGATCGAAAAGATCGATCTTCTGCGGGAGTTGCTCGACGATCTTGGTCAGCGTCTGCGATTGCGTCCGGGTGATCGCTTCTTCGATTTCGCCGGAGCCGGGGGTCAGCAACCCGGCGAGGCTCCCGGCTTTCTCGAACTCGACTTTGCCGAAGGTCAGGCGGATCGTCCGGCCGAGGGTCGCGTCGGCTTCGGCGCTCGAACGCAACCCGAGGCGGTACAGGAGGAACTCGCTGACTACGGCTTCGCCGGGCGCGCCAAGCGACCGAGCGTCAGGCGGGTTTCCAACTTCGGATCGAAGGTATCGAGCCGCCCGGCGTAGGCGGTGCCGAAGGCCGAGGTGTCGCCGAGCCAAACCTGCCCGGAGTTGTGGCTGTAAACCCGGACCTCCTCGACATCCGGCAGCCGTTTCAATCGCTCGACCCGATCCGCCGTGATGAGTTTGATCTCCTTCGGCGCGTGGGTCTGCCGGTATTCCGCGATCAATCGGGCGCGCAGGCGGAGTCGGCGGTCGTCTGGCATGTCCCCCTTCACCGCGATCGCGTTGGGCGGGATGTCGCTCTCATCGACGGGCGTCTGACCGCGGTTGGCGGGGAACACGGTGACCCACCAGAAATCTTCCCGCGATTGGAATTCGTTGTCGATGAGCGCCCGCAAGCCGAGGCCGAGCGACAGGCTGAACGCCAGCGCACAGGAACCGACCGCGACACCGAGGAGCGTCAGCGATGTCCGGGCCTTCTGCCGCCAAAGTCCGCCGAGGGCCGACCGGATCAAATCGATCTTGCGCATGGGGCGGGGTCACTCGGTACGGGGCGCAGTTGGCATTTGAACGGAACGGTTTTGCGAGCGACGCGGCGTGGGCCCGCCGGTGCGAATGCCGTTCCGATGTAGGGGCAGGCCTCCGGGCCTGTCCCAGCCGCGGCACCGGGGTTCAACACCACAAGGGATGCCCCCGCCCCTACCTGGGGGACAGGCCCGGAGGCCCGCCCCTACGAAAACGCCGTTCAGTGGGTGGCGATCGCCCCGACCGGCACCACCGGCGGGCTCACGCCGCGCCGCTCGCAATGCGGTTCACTCCGAGGGGATGGCCATTTTCACTCGGAGTTTCTCGCCCAATTCGAAGATGGCCCGGCTGAGCAGCCGGCTGATGCGCGACGGGGACAATTGCATGATCTCGCCGATTTCCTTCAGCCGGAGTTCTTCGCGGTAATACAGCGTCACGGCGAGGCGCTCGCGCGGCTTCAACTGCTCGATGGCGTCGCCGAGTTGCTGGACCGCCTCCCAGCGTTCGACCTCCGCGTAGGGCGGGGCCATGCTCTCCATCGGGTTCATGTTGTTCGGCTGGGCCGTTTGCTCCCAACTGACCATCCGGCTGAAGCGTTCGGCGGCGAGGGCGTCCGAGACTTCGTCCGTCGACAGGCCGGTTTCTTCGACGAGCATTTCGACCGTCACCGGCGGCGGGAGTTTGCGCTGGGCTTTGCGGATCAGCGAGACGCGCTCGAGCATGTGCTGCGGCAGCGGGCTGTTCCGCCGGAGTTCGTCGAGGATCGACCCGCGGATGCGCATGTAAGCGTAGGTTTTGAACTGCGTGTTGCGGTTTGGGTCGAACTTCCCGGCCGATTCGACGAGGCCCAAGACGCCGGCGCTCTCGAGGTTTTCGACGTCGATACCGGGGGGCAATTCCCCGATCAACCGGCCGATGACGTGCTTGACGAGCGGCAGATGCGACACGATGAGTTCGTCGCGCCGCGCCTGATCGGCGACCCGCTGGTAGGTTTGGATGGCTTCGGTGCTCACGGTGCGTCTCTGGGGAGTGTCGAGGCCCGATTACGTACGCCCGGCCGATTCCAGCAAGTTATTGAAATTCGCGGTGCCGCCGAGGAGGTCTTCGGGGCGGATCACGGCGACTGGCTCCATGAGCATGTCGGTCGGGATTTCTTGGAAGGCGATCACGGAGAGATCCCCGAGCGCCCGGGATAACGCGTGGCGGACGGCCCGGCGGAGGCTGCTATCGCACAAGAGGGCGACTTCGTAGCCGCGCGCCCCCGCCTTGCGGATTTCGTTCATCATCCGGAGCGTCAACTGTTCGAGCCGACCCGGGTCGAGCACCAATTGATTGCCCTGCACACTGCGGCGGAACTCGATCTCCAAACGCGGGTCGAGCACGACGGCCCGCAACCGGCCGGTGGCGTCGCGGAAACGGTCGCAAATCGCCCGGCCGATGTCCTCGCGGACGCGCTCGGTGAGTTCGCGCACGTCCTTCGTCGTCGCGGCGTGGGACGCCAGGCTCTCGAAGATGCGCGGCAAATTCGAAATCGGCACCCGCTCGTCGAGCAGCGCCAGCAACACGCGGTGGAGCGACCCCATCGACAGCATGTTCGGGACGAGTTCGTCGACGACGGCCGGGTTCGTTTCGCGCACGCGGTCCACCAGGGCTTTCAAATCCTCGCGGCTCAGCAATTCTTGGGCGTGCTTCCGGACGACCTCGCCCAAGTGCGTGATGACCACGCTCGGGGCATCCACCACAGTGTAGCCGTTCATCTCGGCCCGCTGGCGGTCGGCGTCGAGAATCCACTTCGCGGGCAGACCGAATGCGGGCTCCTTCGCATCCTCGCCGTCGATGACGATGGTCCCGGCGCCGCTGGGGTCGATGGCCATCCAGAGTTCAGGCCGCACTTCCCCCCGGGCGACTTCGCGCCCGCTGATGAGGATGCGGTACGCTTGCGAATCGAGGTTCAAGTTGTCTTTGACGCGCACCGCCGGCACCCAGAGGCCGTTCTGCTTGGCGAGATCGCGGCGCAGCCCGCCGATGCGGTCGAGCAACCCCGGCCCGCGCTTCGCATTGACGAGCGGGATGAGAGCGGCGCCGATTTCCAAGCTGATGCGGTCGGCCTGCAAGAACTCGTCGATATTGCCTTCGAGCGGCGACTTCGGCTCGGGGGCCGCTCCGGCAGCAGGGGCTGCACCCGGTGCACCGGCGGCGCCGGCGAGAGGTTGGCTCTCCATCAGTTTCGCGATCCGCCGGCTGGCGATGAACAGGGCGACCCCGAGGACGACGAACGGGATCATCGGCATGCCGGGGACGAACCCGAGCCCGACGAGGATGAACGCGCCGAGCCGCATCGGGGCGGCGCTGCTTTTCGCTTGCCCGGACAATTCTTGCCCGAGGCTCGTCCCCGAACTGGCCTTCGTGACGAGCAAGCCCGACGCCGTGGCGGTGATGAGCGCCGGGATCTGCGTGATCAGTCCGTCGCCGATGGTGAGGATCGAATACGTCTTCACGGCCAAGCCGATGGACTGCCCTTTGATGACGCCGACTGCGATGCCGCCGATCAGGTTGACACCGGTGATGATGACGGCCGCGACCGCGTCGCCGCGGACGAACCGACTGGCCCCGTCCATCGTCCCGTAGAATTCGCTCTCGCGCATCAGCGTCGACCGGCGCCGGCGCGCCTCGGCTTCGTCGATCATGCCGGCGTTCATCTCGGCGTCGATGGCCATCTGCTTGCCGGGCATGGCGTCGAGCGTGAACCGCGCCGCCACTTCCGAAACGCGCCCGGCCCCCTTCGTGATGACCACGAACTGGATGATGATGAGGATCGCGAAGATCACCATCCCCACGACCAAATTCCCGCCGACGACGAACTGCCCGAAGGCGAGGACGATCTGCCCGGCGTCGCCGTTCAGCAAAATGAGCCGGGTCGTCGCGACGTTCAATCCCAATCGGAACAGCGTCATGAGCAACAGCAGAGACGGGAACGTCGAAAAGTCGAGCGGCTGCCGCACGGTGAGCGTGACGAGCAGCAGCAAGACGGTCGCGCTCATGTTCAGCGCGAGCAGCAAATCGAGGACGAACGTCGGCAGTGGAACCAAAAAGACGACGAGCAATCCCAGCAGCGACAGCGAGAGCACTAGCTCGCTGCGCTGCAAGGTGGTGGCGGGTCGTCCGGTCGATTCGGTGGCCATCGCGTTTCCATTCGCCAGCTGTCGGTATTCCGTCCGGTCGATCTCACGCCCCGATTCCCCGCAGGCGATACACGAACGCGATGACTTCCGCAACCGCACGATAAAGCTGGCCCGGAATCGCCTGCCCCTCCTTGACCGACCCGTACAGCAACCGCGCGAGTTCGGGCCGTTCGATGACGGGCACGTTTTTCTCCCGGGCGAGCTTCGCGATGGCCTTGGCGAAGACCCCGGCCCCCTTGGCGACCAACACCGGCGTTTCGTCCCGCCCTTGGGTGTACCGCAGCGCCACCGCGTAGTGGGTCGGGTTCGTCAAGATCACCGTGGCCTTCGGGACTTCCGAGAGCATTTTCCGCCGAGCGCGCTCGCGGGCGATCTGCCGGATCCGCTGCTTGATCTGCGGATCGCCTTCTTCTTGCTTCTGTTCGTCCTTGATTTCCTGTTTGGTCATCCGCAGGCCGCGCTCGAACCGGCGGCGCTGGTAGCCGTAGTCGATCAGGGCGATCAGCACGACCGCCGCCGTCAGGGTGAGCGCCAACCGCATCACGAGTTCCCAAGCGGATCCCGCAACATCGGCCGGGCGGCCGCGGCCGACGCCGAAGATCGTCCCGAAGCGACCGCCGATGACGAAATAACTGACCCCGATGAGCGCCGCGATTTTCAACAATCCGAGCAAGCCTTTGACGAGCGCCGCCGGGGAAAAGAGCCGGCCGAGCCCGCCGATCGGGTCGAGCCGGTCGAGTTTGAATTCGAGTTTTTCCGGGGAGAATTGCAGCCCGACTTGCACGATGTTCGCCACGATGCCCCCCGTGAGCATGAGGCCCAACAGCGGTGCGAGCGCGGCGACGACCTTGACGAAAATGCGGCCGAACAACTCTTGGACGTGGTTCGGCGTGAACTCGGGCCGGAACAATTTGGGGAGGTCTTCCCGGAAGACGGCGAGGAGCGTTTGGCCGAGTTCGCTGCCGAAATACGTGAGGCCGATGACCCCGGCCAACAGCACCACCGAGCCGACGAGTTCCGAGCTGAAGGGAAGCTGCCCCTGCCTCCGGGCCTCTTCCCGCCGCCTCGGCGTCGGGTCTTCGGTTTTCGACTCCGGATCGACATCGTCCGCCATCCGTGGTCCCTCGGGCTATTGCCCCCAATACCCGCCGATGGAATCGCCGGCGTGGCCGATGGAGAACGAGATCGCCCGGGCGATCTCGGGCAGCAAAAACAATGTCCCGACCAGGGCGATGAGCACCTGCAGTGTGAAACCGACGGAGTAAATATTCACCTGCGGGGCGGCCCGCGACATGATCGCCAATGTCACGGCGAGCAAGAACAAACAGAGCGCCAGCGGCCCGGCGATCATCAGCCCGAGTTCGTAGGACGACGACAACCCCGCGAGCATCGGCCCGGCATCCGGGATCGCACTGCCGCCGAGCGGGAGTTTGGAAAACGACGTGTGCAGCGCGAGCAAAATCAGATGGTGCCCGTCCGCCACGAGGAACAGCAACCCGCCCATCGTCTCGAAGGCGACCGTGATCGGCCCGCCCCCTTCTTGGCTAGTGGGGCTTTGGGACGGCGAGATATTCAACCCGATTTGCACCGTCACGAATTCCCCCGCGATCCGCGCCGGCATCAGGAACAGCGCGAAGGCGAACCCCATCGCGGCCCCAATGAGCGACTCGCGCACGAGGGCGAGTCCGTACAAGAACGGGTTCGGATCGAGGGCATTCTTGGCGAAAGCCGTGTCCCAACCCGGCGCGGCGCTCGTGAGGTAGAAGGCTGTGAGGACGATGCAAAACGCGGCTCGAATCGGTTTGGGCGTCCGCCCCGCGAACGGAGGCATGATCGCCACGAACGTGCCGATACGCGCGAGCAACAGGCCGACGTAAATCGCGAGCATCGGCGTCACTTCGTCACCCCGGCCGCATAGGCGATCATCCGGTGCGTGAATTCCGTCGCCATTTGCAAGCTGAACCCGAGCGTAAAAACGATGGTCAGCCCGACGAGCAAGATCTTTGGCACGTAACTCAGCGTCTGATCTTGGATGCTCGTGACCGTTTGGAAAATGCTCACGACCAACCCGACGACGAGGCTCACCGCGAGCGCCGGCAACGCCACGAGCAAGGCCGTGTAGAACAGCTCTTGATTGATGCTGATGACCTGTTCGGTATTCACCGCGAAGCCCTCCGTGATGCCGTGCCCGGACCCCGTAGGGGTCCTAATATTCTTCGCCCCAAAGGGGCCGCCGTTTACAGCCCAGGGCGGAAGCCCTGGGTTACCGGATGAGAGGACTCTTCGCCCCGAAGGGGCCGGCGTTGGTCCCGTATCGCACGCCGGCCCCTTCGGGGCGGGGGGCAATCGCCACGGTACCCAGGGCTTCCGCCCTGGGCTGTAAACGGCGGCCCCGTTGGGGCGAAGAGGAAACGCGTCCATCCACCCGTCACGCGTCCATCCACCCGCCACGCGTCCATCCACCCGTCACGCCGGCGCTGTCGGGGCGAATTGAAACACGCCCGCGCTTACCCGTAACTCGCCGCCAGGGCGTGGGCGATCAGGTGCCAGCCGTCGGCCAATACGAACAGCAAAATCTTGAACGGCGCCGAGATCGTCACCGGCGGCATCATCACCATGCCCATGCTCGTCAGGACGCTGCTGACCACGAGGTCGACCATCAAGAACGGCAGGTAAATGCAGAAGCCCATGATGAACGCGGTCTTCAATTCGCTGATGACGAACGCCGGCACGACCGTGAAGAAGGGCGTGTCTTCCGGGACCTGCACTTCCTTCTGGCCGCCCATGTGCAAGAACAGTGCGATGTCCTGTTTGCGCGTCTGGCGCAACATGAACTTCTTGAGCGAGAGTTCCGTCGCTTGAATCGCTTCCGGACCGGTCTTTTGTTTCTGCAAATAGGGCGTCAACGCCGTGGTGTCGATCTCTTCGAAGGTCGGCTTCATGATGAAGATCGACAAGAACATCGCGAGGCCCGTCAGCACTTGGTTCGGCGGGACGTTCTGCGTGGCGAGGCCTTGCCGGACGAACGACAGCACGATGATGACGCGCGTGAAGCAGGTCATCGTCATCAGGGCGGCGGGCAACAGCGTCGATAGGCCGAGGACGAGCGCGAGCTGCACCGGCGGCGACGCGTTCTGCAGGTTGAGGCCGTCGGGGTTGAACAGGTCCGCGAGGTTCGCCATCGGGTGCCTTCCTTAGCTCACGGTTGCGAGAACGGATGCGAAGCGCGACGGCACCGGCACTCGGGCCGACAGAATCGCCGAAGGCACCGCGCCGGGAATTTCGAGGAGCGACTTTACGCCGGCCGCGTCGATCCCGAGCAACAGGCGCCGGTCGCCGCTTTGCACCAAGTGGAGCACGCAGCGGCGGTCGAGAGCCAACCGGGCGACGACCTCCATCGAACCCATGGCGATTGTCGCGGAGCGTTTTTTCATCCAACGGGCGATGCCGATGCAGCCGCCGGACACGACGGCGACGCCGAGGGCCATTTTCAACAAACTCATCCCGAGGCTCGGGCCGTCCGACGACGGCGTCGGCATCGCGAAGCTCTGGACGGACTCGGACGGATTCGGCGTGGTCGATGGAGAACCGAGGAACCGCGGAACCGCGAATCCGACGGCGACGACGAGCGCGCCGAGGCCGAGGAGCACGGTGAATTTCTTCGGCTTCGCCGGGTGGTTCGGAGTGGCCATCGGGTCGGTCCTTCGTCCCAGGTGCGACCGGCCCCTCCGGGACCGGGTTCGAATCACGAACCGGCGGCGAGCGGCGGGATCGCCTTCCTCAGTTTCTTGATCTTCTCGACGATCTGCGCGGCCAAGGCTTGGTCGGGCATGGCCTCGAGAACCTTGGCCAGTTTCGTGTCCTTCATCTTCGCCAAGATTTGCACGGCCGTTTCCAAGCTGCCGTTGTTGCTCATCTCGGCGGCGAGCTTCGCGGCCGCGTCGGGCGCCATCGCGTCGTACATCGCCGCGAGTTTGTCGATGTTCTTCTGCTCGCCGGGATCGACGAACGGCACGAGGGGTTTCTTGGGCGGGTCGTTCGGCTTCTGGGCATTTTTGAGGTCGGCCAAGCGGAGATCTTCGTCCGCCGCCGCGATGGCCGCTTTCGTCTCGGCCGCGACGGTTTTGCTGAGTTTGTCGAAGTCGTCGCGTTCCGTCCGCATGTCGGCGAGGATCAATTCGACGCGGGCTTGGCGCTTCTCGAATGCCGTCTCGCGTTCTTTGGGCGTGACGGTCTCCGGCACTTCGGATTTGTCTTTGGGCGGCTTGTCTTTGTCGACCGGCTCCGGTTTTTCTTTGGCCGACTTCTTCTTCTCGTCGTCTTTGTCTTTGGTCGGTTCCGTCAACGCCTTGGACTGCTGCAACCAGACGGAGAGCCCGGCTGCCACCGAAAACAGCAGCAGCGACGCGAGGGCGAGAATGAGGAGGTTCTTCATCGTTAGCCCACCTCGTGTTGGGCGGTCATCCAGTTTCGCAACCCGATTTCGTCCAGTTTATCTTGGTCCGCGGCCGCGGCGTCGTGCCGCCATTGATCGTGCTGACGGCTGCGCAGCGACGACAGCGCTTCCACTTCCGTCGCCACTTGCATCCGCTCTTGCTTGGCGGTCGCCAAGCGTTCTTCTGCGACCGAGACTTCTTTTTCGGCGACGGCGATGGCTTGCCCCAATCGCTCGGACATTTCGTAGGCGCTCACCCATTGGCCGGGCGAACAGGCTTGACCCAACCGCGCGGTGATGCGCTCGGCCATCTCGCGGAGTTGCTCCTGCAACGCGACGACCCGCGCCTCGGCCGCGTCCACGGCTTGCACGGCGCGGATCTGCTCGAGTTCCGCCATGCGCTCGTGCTGGCGTTTCATCTTCAGCAATCGGTCGAGGGAAAACTCGAATCGTTTCACCGCGTGCCACCTCCGGGATGGCGGGGTTATGGCAAACCGGGCGGACCGCGTCAAGCCGGAGTGCCGGCGCAAATTGGCACCGGGGATTGTTCCAAACCAATTCTTCCGAGCCGATTGTTCCGAGCGGATTGTTCCGGCACGGTCCGGTTCCGCGGCTGCACGGAGATCGGCGCAAGTGCTTGCCGCGGATCGCAATACCGCCCGTCCAATCGCCGGGATGCGATTCTTCCAATTCGTCCAACTCTTCCAAAGTGGGGGTGACACACACTCGGTTGGACGAATCCGACGCCCGATCAAAAGTTCCACGCCTTCGTCAGTTGCATCAGACCGGCGCGGGTCGCTTCGTAGCCGACGCGCTCGTTGATTTCCTGTTTCAAGAATCGTTCCACCTGCGGCATCAGCTCGATCGACTTATCGACTTGGGCGTCGCTGCCGCGCTGGTATTGGCCCAGGCGGATCATGTCTTGCATGTCGGCGTAGGTGGCCATGATGGCCCGGAGTTTCTTGGACGCTTTGGCGTGTTCGGGCGTCACCACATCCAGCGAAATCCGGCTAATGCTGCGGGCCACGTCGATGGCCGGGTAAACGTTGCGCTCGGCGATTTTGCGGTCGAGCACGATGTGCCCGTCGACGAACGACCGGACCGCGTCGGAGATCGGTTCGTCCATGTCGTCGCCGTCGACGAGGACGGTGAGGAGGGCCGTGATGCCGCCGACGCTGGCGTTGCCGAGCCGCTCGATGGTCTTGGCCAACACCGCGAAGACGCTCGGTGTGTAGCCGCGTTGGCTCGGGGATTCGCCGAGCATCAGTCCGAGTTCACGCTGGGCGGTGGCGAGGCGTGTCAGGCTGTCGATCATTAGCAAGACGTTCACACCCTCGTCGCGGAACGAGTCGGCGACGGTGATGGCGGTTTGCGTCGCCCGCACCCGCATCAGCGGGGTTTCTTCGCACGTCGCCACGATGACGACCGACCGGGCCATGCCGGCGGCACCCAGGCAATCTTCGAGGAACGGTCCGACTTCCCGGCCGCGCTCGCCGATGAGCGCGATCACGTTGACGTCGGCTTCGGAGCCTTTGGCGATTTCCCCGAGCAGCGTGCTTTTGCCGACACCCGAGCCGGCGAAGATGCCGACGCGTTGGCCCCGACCGAGCGTCAGGGTGCTATCGATGGCGCGGATGCCGGTGACGAACGGCTCGCGGATCCGCTGGCGGGTGAGGGCGTTCGGGGCCGGGCGATTGACCGTTTGCATCGGGCAGCCGGACAAACTACCTTTGTCGTCGAGCGGGCGACCGATGCCGTCGATGACGCGGCCGAGGAGGCGCGGGCCGGTCGGTACGGACAAGGCGCGGCCGCGGAGCACCACCGGCATGCCCGGTTGGAGGTTGTCGGCCGCGTCGTACGGCACGAGGTACGAGAGGTCGTTTTTGAAGCCGATGACTTCGGCGAGCACGCTCGGGCCGTCCTTCGGCATGATCGCGCATTGGTCGCCGACGGCTCCGCGGAGGCTGCTGGTCAAGATGCCCGTGGCGCTTTTCAGCCGGCCGCCCATGTGGAAGAGCGGAGTATCGGTGATGCTGCGCGTCATGGCGGAAAGGTCAAGACCGAGCATGGGTCAGACTCCGGAGGAGGTCGTCGCGAATTTGCTGCACTTGCTTGCCGAGATTCGAGAGCAGGAGCGAGTGATTGCCTTCCAAACGGCATTCGCCACGGGCGAGCGTGCCGTCGGCGATCAACCGGGGATCGCCGAGGCCGGGGAGCAGCGGTTCGCCGTCGAGGCGGCGTTCGAGCATCGCCGCGTCGGCCGGATTCAGCCGCACCGTCACGGCGAGGTCGTCGGTGAGTTCGCGGGCCATTTCCCGCACCATCGCTTCGATGGGGTAGGCGTCGGCCGTGACCTGTTGGTGCAACAATCGGGTGGCCACGGCCAACGAGACCTCGATGGCGAGATTGTGCCATTGGTCGAGGTTGGCCTTCAAACTGGTGGCCATGTCGCCGGCTTGGTAACGCAGCGACGATTGGAGCGCCCCGATTTGCTCGCGGTCGGCGAGGATCTCGCGGCCGAGGTCGGTTTGCCACGGGTCGGCCGGGGACGCGACGGACGGGTTTGTCGCGGTGCGGGAACGCAGCGGCGGCAACGGTTCGTCGGGCGTGGCCAGGGTGGCCCCCGAAAGGCGGCTCGGGAAGCTGACGCGGTATTCCTGCATCGCGTGACTCTCATTCCCTGAGCGTGGTATCGAAGTTTCGCGTCTCGGTCGCAGTCGGGAAAACAGACGCGATTCTCGGAGCGGGGCACACGGTTGCTTACGATTGCGGCGGGAGCTGACACCCGAAGAATGGGTTGCTTTCGCCGCGCTTCCAAGTCGTTCTTCGATTATTTTCCGCCGGCTTTCCGCAGCATTCTGTCCCGGCCTGAAAAGTGGCGCAGGACGGGGACGATCAAACCGCGAATGCGAGTCGCGTTATTCTTCGAGAGTAATTTTCCCTTCCTCCTCGAATTGTCGGAGGACGTACAACACCTCGGCTTGGGCCTGTTTCACTTGGGCCGCATTCACGCTTCCCAACAATCCGATCTCTTCCTGCAATAAATCTCGGGATCGGGACGAAAGATTGTCGGTCACTTTGGCGACGACGACCGGGTCGCCCCCCTTCAACGCGGTGCTCAATGTCTTCATGTTGAGTTGCATCAACAAACCTTGGATGCCGCGGTTATCGACCTTCAACAAGTCTCGGAAGGTGTAAAGCCGCTCGCGGATCTTCGTGGCCAGTTCCGAGTCGGTCTCTTCCACTTTCACCAACACGAGAATCCGCTCGGCCCGCGGCATCCCGCGCAGCATGGTGGCCATGTCGGCGATGCGCGCCTCGGCCGTCGGATCGACCGGAGTATTCCCCAGGGTCCGCCCCTTCGCCGCGACGGCTTGCGCGAGTTGGGCGATCAGGGTGTGATTGCGCGAACCCGGCTGCGTGAACCGCAAAGTCACGTCGGCCCGCTGTTCCTGCGGCAACGACTTCAAGACGGCGGCGGCGACGGCCGGGTCGAGGCAACTCAGGATCAGCGCGATGGCCGAGGGGGGCTCGCCGGCGAGCGCCCGCTGCAACTGATCGGCGTCGAGTTTGCGAATTTCCGCCAAGTGCGACTCGGATGGTTCGCCCTTCTTCCCGGACACCGGCCGGTATTCCCCGGCGGCGCTCGCCAACGGGTAACCGCGCTCGGCGATGCGGAGAAGATCGAAGAATTCGGTCAGCGCGTTGTCCAAGTCGTCCGATTTGGGCGCGCCGGCCGTGGCGAGGTGCCCGCGGAGCTGCGCGGCCGAGGCCGCGTCGAGCCGCCCGAGCAACGACTCGACGACATCGCCCGGCAATGCCCGCAGCAACGTCGACGCGATCAGGTCTCCACTCGATCCGGCCATGGCAATGCGACTCCTGAGATTCGTCGAATCGTTCACGCTCTCGCTTTGGATGCGACGAGCATCCCGAAAACATTCGCCACGCGATCCGGGTCGCCCCGGGCCAACTCCACGAGGCGGGCCAGCAACGCTTGTTGGCTCGGCTCGGGCGCCGGCGACAAATCGATCGGTTCGGGTTCCGGAGCCGGCGCCGGGACGGGCTTCCGCATCCGCCGCAAGAGCAGCAGCGGGATCAGTGCGAAGGCGAAGAGTGTTGCCGCAGTCAGCGAGACGTTCCGTACCAAGCTCACGTATGTCTGGAATCGCTGGGCTTTGATCGCTTCCTCGTCGTCCGCGAGCGGCGCGATGGCGATGCCGAGCTTCACGTTCGACACTTTGATTTCGTCCCGGCCGGTCTTGTAGCCGATCGCCTGCTTGATGATCTCTTGGGCATCGGTCACGCTGATCGGCACCGCGGTCGGCTGACCCTCTTCCCCCGGCGATAGATCGACGAGGGCCGCGATGGTGATCCGCGTCACGGCGGACATGCGGTCTTCGATCTCGCGGGTGACTTTCGGCACCGCGTAGCTCGTCTGGACCACTTCTTCCTTCATGTTCCCGCTACCGCCCCCGCCGGAAGAACTGGCCGTAGTCCCCGCGGTGCGACTGATATTGCTGATGGCCCCCACGACCCCGCCGCCGCGCGACGCGGACGTCGACGAACTCGTCGTGGTGCGCTCTTCCAACACGACCTTCTCGGCCGAGTAGGTTTCGCTCTTCTCTTTGAGTTTCTGGAAGTTGACGTCCGCATGGACGCTGACGACGGCCCGGCCTTGGCCCAGGTGCCGGTTGAGCATATTCTCGGCTTTGCCGGCGAGGTAGGTTTCCAGTTCGCGAAGGTATTCCAACTGCCCCGTCGGGAGGTTCTCCCGATCCGCGGCGTTGGGATCGGACAGCAACCGCCCCGTCGAATCGACGACCGTCACATTTTCGGGTTTGAGCCCGTCCACGGCGCGGGCCACGATCGAGACGATGCTACTCGAAGTCGCCCGGCTGAGATTCGCATTGGGGCGCAGCTTCAGCACGACGCTCGCCGTCGGCGCCCGCTGATCGCGGACGAACGGGGTCGGCTCGGGCCGCGCGATCAACACGCGGGCCGCCAGCACGCCGTCGATTTGCATGAGCGAGCGGGCGAGTTCGCCCTGGATCGCCCGTTGGTAGTTCACATTTTGGACGAACGGCGTCGATCCGAATTGGGAATCGTCCATCAACTCGAGGCCTTTGCCGCCCCGCGTCGGGATGCCGTCGACGGCCAAGCCGACTTTGGCTTCGGCGTAGCGATCCTTGGTCACGGAAATGCCGGTGCCGCTGTCGTCGAGTCGGAACGGGATGCTCGCCGCGGTCAATTTGGCGCGGATGGCGCCGACTTCGTCGAGCGGCGCATCTTTCGCGAGCGCCACGTAGCTGCCGTGGTCTTGGGATAAGAACCCGAAGACCGCGAGGCCGATGAGCACCGCGAGCCCGACGGCCACCAACAAGAATCTCCGGATCGGGTTGAGGCTTCCCCAAAAAGCCCCGAACTGATCCCGGAATCGTCGCAGAAACTCCATCGCGGCCCCCCCGCGTTAAACCTGCATCCGGCTCACCTCCTGGAAGGCTTCGCTCAAGCGATTGCGAAGTTCCAGAATTAGCCGGAAAGACAAATCGGCGCGCTGCACCGCCAGGCTGACGCCGTGCAAGTCTTGCGCTTGCCCCGTCGCCAAGGCCCGAATCGCTTGGTCCGCCGCCGCGCCGGCCTGCTGGTTTTCGGCCAGCACGCCTTGCAACACCTGCCCGAAGCCGCCCCCCGGCGTATTCGATGTGGCCGATGCCGCCCCCGGGCGCGACAGTGGAATCAGCGGAGTCAGCGTACCGATGGATTCGAGGGCCATAGCGTCAACTCCTCAGCAGTGTCAAGGCCTGTTCGTTCATCGTCTTGAAGGTTTGGGCGGCCCGCAAATTCGCCTCGTAGGCGCGCGACGCCGTCAGCAGGTTCACCATTTCGATGGGCAAGTGGACGTTCGGCATCGTCACGTAACCCTCCGCGTCCGCATCCGGATGGCCGGGCATGTGGAAGCGCGGCAACTCGGAGGGATCTTCCACCAGTTCCACCGCTTGCACGCCCTTCAAGTTGGGCAAGCCCGAGCGCCCGCCCGAAGTGCCGACCATTTCCGCGAAGACGACATCTTGCCGGCGGAACGGCCCGCCGTTGGCGCTTTTGGTCGTCTGGGCGTTGGCGATGTTGTTGGCGATCACTTCCATCCGGTAGCGTTCGGCCGACATACCCGAACCGCTGATGGCGTTGGCCGCGAAGGCGTCGCGAAAGGGCATGGGTCTCTCCCGGATTACCGGCCGCTGATGGCCGCGCGCAGCGACCCGAACCGGCTGGCGAGGATCTGCGCGGCCGCTTGATACAGCAGGCCGTTCTTGTTCAAATCGCCGACCTCGCGGTCGATGTCGACGGTGTTTCCGTCGACCCGTTCCACGCCGTCACCTTCGTGCACCATCGGCTTGGCCCCCGATGCGGCGGAGCCCCGGCCGAGGAGTTTGCCCAACTCCTCCTCGAAGGCGACTTCGAGCCGCTTGTAGCCGGGGGTGTTGACGTTGGCGATGTTTTGGGCGATGACCCGGTGCCGGAGGCTCGACGCATCGAGCATCTGGGAGAGCAGGTCCGTCCCGTATCCGTTGGTTGTCATGGGGAGAATATCGACCGGAAGCCGGGCGGAGTTGAACGGTTGTGCCGGGAATGCCCGTGCGGGTCGGAGGAATTATGGGAATGCCGCCGGATCGAGTCATTTTGCGAACGGGATTTGTTCACGCCGCGTACCACGCAATCAACTTGGCGACTTCGCCGCGGTCGCCGAGGGTGCGCATCGCCCAGGGTTGCCGACCGGCGTCGAGGAGTTTGTTGAACCCGAAGCTGTCGTCGACCAAACGGAGGGCGAGTTTCGCGGCATTCGCGCGATCGAGGCTGCCTTTCGAGAACACCCGTGTCAACCAGAGGACGACCGGGAAGGTCATCAGCAAGGCATCGAGGCCTTCCCAATAGCCGCGGTGGTAATTCGTCGGCCCGCAGAATTGGAGCGATTCCAACTTCACTTGGTAGTAGCGCAGCAGCAGCGCTTCGGTCTCGGGCAAGATCGGCCCGGCCGGTGCCTCGGCGTCGGCGAAGGTCGCGCCGGGTATTTTGGCGTGCAGTCGCGGGATCGGACCCGAGCCGCGCGCGAAGCGCCACGCCGAGCGAATGCGCACCCATCTGCTGCGGCTGGCGATGCCGGTGTCCGGGCCGTTGTCCTTGCGGCAATAGATGGCCGCGAGTTGGCGGAACAGCATCCGCCCGACCCAACTCGGCTTCGGGACCATCGTCCGGATCGGCACGTCTTCGGCGAGCGTCGCCGCCATGACTTCGAGAAATTCGGTCAGGCGTTGGCCCCGAACTTCGTCGAAACTCGCTTTTTTGCAGACGTCGGCGAGCGCCGCGATCTGCCGGAGGCGCCGTTCGAGCGAATAGGCGGGCTCATTCAAAAGATCGAGAAACGCCGCATTGAATCGGAGGAGTTCGTCCCAGGGCAAGGTCAGTCCCGGTCGCAGCGGGGGCGTCGGCAACCGATCCAACGGCTCGGCCGCATCGGCTTCCATCAAGCGGGCATATTCGTCGATGGCCCCGGCGTGCTGAGCGATGTTGCGGCCGAGGTTGGCGGTGACGGTCGGGCAGGCGAAGCGGATGCCGACGCGCCACTGACCGCCGACGGGCACGAGCAGGAACGGATAAATCCGGCAGGCTTTGGGTTTGGCCGGCTCGCCGAACTTGGCGTGGATGCGGCAGAGTTTGTCGTCCCCGAGAAAGACGCACGCACCCTCCGCCGTGTGGGCCAGGGTGTAGCCGCCGCTCCCTTTCACGACAGTCTCGATCTTCTCGAATCCCGGTTCCGCGCTCCAATTTTGTTTGGCGAGCGTCAGGCGCTCCGCTTCCGTCACCGGTACCGAATAGGTCCGGCAGCAATCGGAGCAACTCCGGCAGTCCCA
>JAYSYN010000087.1:0-6301 GCA_043727575.1 Fimbriiglobus sp. | reverse complement strand
GGGCCGTGGCGACGTAGGGATGGTCGGGTCCGAAGCTGGTCTCAGCGATGGCGAGCGCCCGCCGCATGAGCGGCTCCGCCTCCGCCAACCGATTTGTCACTAGCAGTAACTGAGCCAGATTTATGAGGGCCGTGGCCACGTTGGGATGCTCGGGTCCGAAGCTGGTCTCATTGATGGCGAGCGTTCGCCGCATCAGCGGCTCCGCCTCCGCCAACTCGGATCGCGTGTACAAGTAAGTCGCCAGTAGGTTCATCATCGGAGCTGTCGGATCGGTTATCCCAGCTTGATCCGCAGTGCGTGTGATGGCTCCGATGTGCGACCGGGCCGGCGTGTAGACATCCTTCCACGACCGTACATCGTGAGCATCGCCGACGCAGAAGTCATCCACCATCTTCAAGCTGCGTGTCAGCCAGCCGAGCTTCTCCGCCTGCGGCAACCGATATTCGGTGATTTCCTGCACGAGGCGATGGACCACAATTGCCGAGTTTGTAGCATCGCTCCACTTTGCGAACGAGTAGCGGGCCAAATCGCGGCGGGCTTTATCGACATCAAGCTTCTGGATGGCATTTCTCAATCTCAGAAAAAGCAATACCCGTGTCCAAAATGAGGGGACTTTAGATGCGTTTTCAAGGGTTTCGAGCATCGTCAGAGGGATCGGGTCCGGGGCGAGCCAACAGAGAATCCGCAACAGTCGCTGGCCATCCTCGCCGAGTTTGTCGAAGCTGGTTTGCCACGTCGTGGCCACGCTGCGCGGATACTTCATGATGTGCGTGTGCCAGGTCAGCACTTCGTCATCCTTGCCTTTCCAGAGCTTGCGATAGTCCGCGAAGCTGCAGCCATCTTCGAAAATGAAAGCCCCCGCTTGTTCCAAGGCCAGAGGCAAGTAGCCGAGATCCTTCGCCGTAGCCAACGCACCCGCTTCGTCGGTAGGCATGGGTTTGCGCTTGCCGGCGGTGTATTCGAGAAGCAACGCTTTCGCGTCCGTTTCCTTCAACACATCGAGATCGAGTGCTTGAACCGCATCACCCCAAGTGGACAGCCGCGAGGTGATGACCACATGCCCGTTGTCGAGCTTCTGCATCAACGCTTCCACCGCCGTGGCTGCCTCGGGCGTATCGACGTTATCGACGATGAGGAACCAGCCCGCATGTTCACGCAGCCAGCGCAGGGCCGCCGCAATTTGCGCTTCCTGATCCTTCGCGTCTTGTTCGGGCAGATTCAGCACCAATGCCCCGCAGAGTTGAGCCAGATTCGCGTTGAGGTTCGCTCCGCTATCGGCCGTGATGAACAGCAGGGCCGTGTATTCGTGCGTGTAGCGCTTGGCGTACTCGACCGCGACGCGCGTCTTGCCAACGCCGCCGAGGCCGTGGATGGCTTGCTTCGCCGTCACGGCCGCAATGTGCGTTGACTTGTTCACTAACACCGAACGGAGTTGGTCGAGGAATTCATCGCGGCCTTTGAACAGCGAGCCGACGAGGGGGAGATTTTGCGGCTTGGAGAGTGTTTCCTGAATTGCGAGCTTGTCGAGCAGTATTCGCAGTTCGTTGTGGGTGCTGAACTCGTAGTAGAGTTGATCGCCGGTCATCAACCGAGCGCGGTGCTGGAGTTGCAACTCGGCCTTGTCATCCGTCTGCGTGATGGAATTGTCCGGCACGGAGTCCGGCCGGGCGGTGAAGCGGAAGACTTGGCGTTTCTGCTCTTTGCCGAGTTCGTATTCGAGTTGCGTGTAGGATCGTCGGGCATCGCCGTCCGGGCGATTGGTCGGCTCGAAGCCGTAGAAGGGACCGGCCAGGTGAATCACCGCATCGCACGGATCGAGCTTGTCACGAAGCATGTTCACGATGGTGCCGAAGTCGGACATCACCTCGAACTCGTCCTGCACAACGATCATATGCCCGTTCGCGGCGCCCCACTCGGCAACGACTTTCCGGTAGCTTTTCAGATCGCGGCTGGTAGCGCTGACGAAGATCCGGGCCATGGTCGATTCTCACTTCGGTTCTTGGAGAGTGTACCCCATCGCCAAGATAGCCTTCAGTGTTTCCGCTGCCGTCTTGCGGTCGTATTCTTTTTCGCTCTCGGGAAGGTCGGCGTAGGGGATCAGGCAAGGGTGTTTCTTGGCGGTGTCATCTCGATTGGGGCCGTAGCTCCAGCCTTGCTCGATGCGGGTCGCGGCCCAAACGTCGTGCGTGTTCTCGGCGAGTCGCTCGAGCAACGCCAGCAGCGACGATGGCAATTTCACCGCGTCGGTGGTCAACGGCACGGGGGTATAGGTGGTCATTTCGTCGGCTCCTCCGCGAGGTAAGGCATGAATTCGGGTACGGACGCGAAGGCATCGGTCGGTATCTTCTCGTCGAGCAGGCGATAGACGGCGGCGATTCTCAGGATCTGCCGCCCCATACTCTCGGTGTAACTCGACTCGCGCTTTGCCAGTTCTAGGGCCGACTCATACCGCCGGGCGGCGGTGGCCCAATCCCCTGTCAACAGGGTCGCCTCGGCCTTGGTCGCCCGAGTCCAGATGGCGTCGTCCGGAAGTACGAGTGGCAAGTCCATGGCGATGATGTCTCCGGCCATCTGTCGCGATTGGCGACGCGATTCGGCAGCCGCGTCAGGGTGACCCAGACGGTGGTTCAACCCCGCCCGCACGAGCTTCAACGTCGCCACGTTGATAGCCGGGAAGGAGCCGCGTTTCACCGCGAATGCCTGTTCGTACCGCTCGACGGCGAGCGCGAACTGTTCGTCCGCTTCTTCGAACGAGATCCTTTGAATCTCGGGCCGGTCGCCGTCGGCCACCGCTTGAAGGAGATGCCGGTCGCCGGCTTCCTTGTAAATCCGACCCCAGAGACAAAGCGTGTCCTCGTCCATGGCATGGCCGAAATTCGTTTCGATGTGGGTCAGTCGGTCCAACGCGGTCGGCTTCTCCCCGAGGCTCATGGCGTTGAATGCCCATTCGTAGTGAACGTGCAATGCGGCGGGATACCGCTCCACCAGCCCCGAAAGGAGTTCGGTTGCGGCCGCGCGGTGGGATACGCCGCGGTTCCACTGCCGAGCCATGGCCAGCGGCCGTTGGTAGGTGGCGTGCGGCTGCTGGGCCAGCGGGCCGGCAGCCGCCTCCAAAGCCGGGGACTTGGGCTGCAGTCGTTCCCAAAATGCCGCGGCGACCCCGGCCGAGAGATACGCGGCTTGGCGTTCGATATCCGTCTGGTTCTCGTAGCGGACGCTCGTCAACCCGTAGGCGCCGAGTAAGAACAGGAACTCGTGCAACCACTCCACGGCACCCGCCCGGAGGCGACCGAGCACCGCCTTCGCTTCCCGGCGAATCGCCATCGCGATCCTGAACAGTCGATCTTCGCTCGTCTCCGATAGCTCGCAGTTCGATTCCCATCGGCCTCCGGCCAAACGGCCGGTCGCCTCGGCCAGTCGCCATTCCAGAGCGTGGATGGCTCGGGACCGTTCGAGCGGGGGAAGGTGACCGTACAGATCGGCGTAGACTCGGATCTTCAGCTCCGTTTCCAATTCCACGAAATCCCAGCCGACCAGATTATCGCGGTGAATGCTGTCGTAATCGAACAGCGTCGGGAAACTGGCCTGCTCGTCGGCGTCGATGCCGACCAGGGAATTGCGGCCGTGCAGGTCGCCGTGCGACAGCCCCCGGTGTACGGCGGGGAGTGGGGGTCGGGCCGAGATCGCGCCGTCGAGGAAACCGTAGTAATCGACCGGGTCGATGAATCGCGTGTCGCCGACGGCGAACGCCGCATCGATCTGCCGTCGGGTCGCGAGCGGCTTCCCCTCTCGCCAAAGGCCCAAGGATCGCGACAGGACGTGTCTCCCGCCCTCGCCCTTGCCCCTGGGCATGGTTTCGATGGGACCATCGCCTTGGGTTTCGAGTCGGGCCAGCCGGTAGAGCCGGCCCAACTGATCGATGAGGTCGCTTAAAGCGCCGACGATCGAACCGAGCCCCGGGCTGTCGTAGCGGACGCAGCGCCGGACCGCCGTTTCCAGCCACATCGTCGACTCGGCACCGATATGAACGTCCGCATCTTGGTAGGCGATGGCGCAGGCTCGCCCGGGCGACTCCGGATCGTCGACCGCCGTGAGTTTCAGAAAAACCGGGTTCGAATCGTCGATGTGGCATTGGTTCCACGCGCGGACTTCCCGCTCGAGCCGCTCGGGATCGGCCAGTTTCACGACGTAGGTGCGTGCGGTCGCGAGTTCGTGGACATCCACCTTCACGATGTGCTCGCCTGCTCGCGACTTGAAGCCGACGAAATAGTTCAGCACCAAAACATCGCGGGCCGTCGCGAACGCCTTGGCCAGCCGGCGATCGGTGTCTTCCCGGACTCCGGCGGTTGTGGGCAACCGCGCCGACGCCCGCTCGAATTGCGACTCCGCACGACGGGTCCAACAGACGATCGGGGGCATGGGGATTCCCGCCTCGGAATGGTTTCACCCGTCTGCCGATCGAGACCGGTCCGGGGCCGGGTCGATTATGGCAAATCGAATAGGTGCATGCCGAGTGAATCCGGGCGGACTCGGTGCCTGAAATTCGGCGGAACCACAACTTCTTCATCTCGCGCGGCAGGGGGCGAGTTCTCGTTTCGGGGATTGAGCCCGGCCTCGGCAGCTTTCAGGCGAGCGACAACGCCAGCGTGCTTCGGGTCGCGCTCGGGCTCCCGAAGGACGGACGCCCGCGCTAGAGGCCGACGGCGGGCACCGCGAAAAGGTCTTGGTGATCGGCGGCATCAGCGTCTCGCCCGAACGCCATCGCCTCGGTTTCTACTTCGCCACCGAGCCCGACGGCTTCTACTCCGCCGAGAAAGTCGCGGAGTATCTGCGCGATTCGCTTGGAAATATGAAAGACCACTTCCAATCGCTGGAACTTTTGTCTTGGTCGGAACCCTTTCCGCAAATTCTACCCGCCCTACACCTATCCCCTTAACGCTGCGATACAATGTCGCCTTTGGCCGACGGAGTCGCCATGCCGTTTCTCGCCCTCGGATTGAACCCGCTGCTGTTGAAGGCCACCAAGGAACTCGGTTACACCGATCCGACGCCGGTGCAGGCCGGGGCGATCCCGCCGGCGCTCGAGGGGCGCGACGTCCTCGCCACCGCGCAGACCGGCACCGGGAAAACCGCGGCGTTCCTGCTGCCCATCATGCATCGCCTGTTATTGCAGCCGCGCAAGGGGATCCGCGTCGTCGTCATTTCGCCGACGCGCGAACTCGCCGAGCAGATCGAAACCGCCGCCAAAGGGTTCGCCCAACATACCGAATTGAAATCGACGCTCGTCATCGGCGGCCGGCCGATGGGCGCCCAAGAGCGGGCGATCCAAGCCGGGCCGGACATCGTCGTCGCCACGCCGGGGCGGTTGCTCGACCATATGAATTCGCTCGGGGCGAAGTTCGCCGGCGCGTCGGTGCTCGTGCTCGACGAAGCCGACAGCATGCTCGACATGGGCTTCCTGCCCGACGTCAAGCGCATTGTCAAGAAACTCCCCGGCCGCCGGCAGACGCTTCTGTTTAGCGCGACGATGCCGCCGACGATCGCGAACCTCGCGGCCGAGCTGCTAAAGAACCCCGTGACGGTGCAGATCGGCAAGCGCACGGCCACGGCCGTGGGCATCACGCAGGCCGCCTACCCAGTGCCGGCGCACTTGAAGAATGCGTTGTTGCGGCACCTGCTGCGCAGCACCGAGATGCCGTCGATTTTGGTCTTCACACGGACCAAGCACGCCGCGCGGAAGTTGGCCAAGCAAGTGGCGACCGACGGCTTCACCGTCGCGGAATTGCACAGCAACCGAACGCCCTCGCAGCGGAGTTCGGCGATGGCCGGTTTCAAAAAAGGCGACTGCCAGGTGATGGTGGCGACAAACATCGCGGCCCGCGGTTTGGACGTGGCCCACGTGACGCACGTCATCAGCACCGACGTGCCGGACGTGCCCGAAGATTACGTCCACCGCATCGGCCGGACGGGGCGCGCGGGCGCCACCGGCGATGCGTTCATTCTGGTTTCACCGGACGAAGAAGCGTCGCTCGCCCGCATCGAACGGCAAGTCGGCCAGCGCCTACCCCGGGTAACGCTGCCCGATTTCGATTATCAGCAGATGGCACCGAAGCCGGTGGCGGCACCCGCCCCGCGCGGGGGTGGGGGTCGGCCGAAAGCCGCGGGTCGAGGGAACTCGCCGCCGCGTCGGCGCTAGCAATCGGGCGGGTAGACCTCTCGATTTTGCCACGGGCCATCTGGTAGGCTTCACTTCCCATACCCGACACCCGGAGGCACGGATGCCCACCATCAGTTTCCAGTA
>JAYSYN010000086.1:0-51508 GCA_043727575.1 Fimbriiglobus sp. | reverse complement strand
ACTCCACGCGGCCCGCCTATCCAAGCGCGCTCCGGGAGTGCACCGCCCTCGACCAACCGAGGAGAGTAAGGGTGGGATTCGCTTGATTAAGGCCTAGCAGGTAGCTTTGAGCTGAATATCTATGGCGACCCCGATTCTCCAGCTTGCATCGAAATCGGCGTCAGCAAGTCATCCTCAAACTTTGCGGAAGATAAGGAGAGGAGCTTTGCTGTACTCACATCGATGCTCGGAAATGCGGGTGACCGCTCTCATCTGAAGTCACTGAAACGAACGGAAGATCTCAAAGTTCGTGTCGGTCTGACGTTCTCGGTGATAGCCGAAACCGCGCCCGAGGCACATGGTTACTGGCGGGTTTGTGTCTATTCAAAATCGATTCTCGACGAGTCTCGCGCAACGCCTCAAGAGCTCGGTTCCATCACTTCTTTGAGGTCTACCCAGCCATCTGGAGTCTCGCCGATTCCGGGTGAAGTTGCTCAACCTATCTATCCAACTCGGCCAGGTACGAATGTGTACGTCCATGGATATACAAAGAAGAATGGGATCTATGTCGCACCTCACATGAGGGCTGCTCCCGGCACTCGTAGTGGTAGACGTTGAGCTGAATGCAGCACTTGCCCGTTGACACCATTGGCTACTGCGATGTTGCTTCTCCGGCGGCGGGGACAGTCTCAATAACGCCTCGATTCGGCGAAAGAAGCCGTCTCAACTCGTTGTCGGCGCTAGTCTTACCCGTGTAACACGGAATGATTCCAGCTTTTTGCAATGGTTCCATGGGAGGGTGTGTGGAATGGCGCTGGAATCATTTTCGGCCCATCGCTCTGCGGACAGACCCCGAGGCTAGTCCTACAAAAAGCAGACTCCGCATTCCTCAGTTCCTCCGGATTCACCATGGATCATTTCCACTACCGCGACCGCGCCCTGTTCTGCGAAGAGGTTCCCCTCGCCGAGATCGCCGCGAAATTCGGCACGCCGACGTTCGTCTACAGCCAAGCGACGCTGCTGCATCACTTGAACGAGATCCAAACGGCGTTCGCCCCGGCGAAGCCGATCATCTGCTACAGCATCAAGGCGAACGGCAACCTCAGCATCGCCCGGCTCATGGGGGAACACGGGGCGGGGTTCGATGTCACCTCCGGCGGCGAGTACTACAAAGCCCTGCGCGCGGGCCCGGAGGGGTCGAAGGTCGTCTTCGCCGGCGTCGGCAAGAGCGACGTGGAAATCCGCGACGCCTTGGACAACGGCGTTTACCTCTTCGATGTCGAATCGGAAGAAGAACTCCACACGATCGGCAAGATCGCCCTTGGGATGGGCCGCAAGGCCGCGGTGGCCCTCCGCGTGAACCCGGATCTGCCGCCGAAGACGCACGCCAAGACCGACACCTCCGTCAAAGGGGTGAAGTTCGGCCTCGACATCGAAACGGTGTTCGAAGTCGCGGCCGGGGTCGTCGGGCATAAGGGGTTGGAAGTCGCCGGCATTCACATGCACCTCGGTTCCCCGATCCTGAAAGCCGAACCGTACGAGCAGGGCTGCGCCAAGGGGCTGAAACTGATCGAAGCTTTGCGGAAGCAGGGCCACCCGATCTCCGTGCTGAACATGGGCGGCGGGTTCGGCATCCATTACCGCCAACAGGAGGCGCTCCCCGCGAGCGCCTTCGCCGAGGTGATTCTCCCGGCGGTCGCCGAGGCGAAGTGCCAACTGGTGCTCGAGCCGGGGCGGTTCATCGTCGGCAACGCCGGGATTCTGCTCAGCCGGGTCGTGTTCAACAAAGAGACCGGCGGCAAGCGCTACATCATCCAAGACGCGGCGATGAACGACCTCATCCGGCCGACGCTGTACGACAGCTTCCACCGCATTTGGCCGGTGCATCCGGGGGCCGAAGTGCCCGAATGCCCGACCGATTTCGAAGCGGCGATCCCCGGCACCTTCGAGCAGGATGTCGTCGGCCCGGTCTGCGAATCCGGGGACTATTTGGCGAAGAAGCGGAATCTGCCGGCGCTGAAGCGGGGCGATTTGCTGGCGACCTTCAGCGCCGGGGCGTACGGGATGTCGATGGCGTCGAACTACAATGCCCGCCGCCGCGCGGCCGAGGTCCTCGTCACAGGCGGCACATACCGATTGATCCGGCGCCGGGAGACGTACCAAGACTTGGTGGCGTGCGAAGAGGATTGCTTAAAGTAGTCCGGGGGCGCACAATGCAGTCGCCTCGCCGCGCGCCCGCACGGGCCACGCGGCTCCGTATACCGGGGCGTTCGTTCGGCTTGGTTCGACGGAGGATGCGCCCTTGTTCCGACTCCACCCCACCGGTGCGGCTCTGGTCTGCGCGGCCCTGTTCGCGTCCGCCGGCACCGTTTCTGCCCAGCAATTGAACGTCAATTCCAAAGCGTTCGAGGCGTTCAAGGACGCCCGCGAACTCATGCAGCGCGGGAAGTTCGATTTGGCCGCGGAACAGCTGAAGGCGTTCGTCGCCGCCAATCCGACCCCGGCCGATCTCTTCAACATCCAGAACAAGTTCGGCAACTCGGTCTTTTTGCAGCTCCGCAACGTCCTGCGTTGGAACGACAACGAGACTGCCGAGAAAGAGGCGAAAGCGACCGTCGAGGAGATCATTAAGCGGTCGGACGAGGCCTCGAAGGCGGCCGGGCGGGACCCGGTGAAAATCCAGACGCACGTCCGCAACTTGGCCGGCTCGCGGGAAGACCGCCTCTACGCCCAGATGCAGCTCAAGCAAGCCGGCGACGCCGTGACCCCGGTGATGGTCGAACTCCTCCGCAGCACCAACGACCCGCCGTTGCGATCCGCGATCCTCACGGCGATTCCAACGCTGGTCCCGGACACCGTCCCCGGCTTCTTGGCATCGCTCGAAGGAATGCCCAACGACGTGAAGGCCCCGATGCTCGAAGCGTTGGCCAACCGCGCCGACATCCTCAACCTGATTGCGAACGCCGAGACCGACTTCACCCCGTACCTCTGGTACTACGCCGGTTTGCCTACGGAAACGCCCTCGACGGTGCGGACCACCAGCCTCGCGCTGTTGAATTCGTTGACGGCCGGCGCGTCGGACAAGAAGAAGCCCGAAGCCGAATTGACCCGCTTGGCCCAGCCGTTCATTTCCCGCACGGCCGGGTTCCGCACGCTCGACAAAGTGGGGAACAAAGTCAAAGTCTACTCGTGGAACAAAGACGCGCTGTTGGTGAAGGTCGACGAGATCACCCCGGCCCAAGCTGAAGAATATTACGGGTTGAAGTATCTGCGTTGGGCCATCGAGCGCAACGCGGCTTACGAACCCGCCCAAATGGCGTTCGTCTCGCTCGCCACCGAACGGGCCGTGGAACGGGCCAAGTTCGGCGATCTGAGCAAGACCGAGCCGGCCGTGTACCAACTCCTCTCGGCGGCGCCATCGCCACTGCTGACGACCCTGCTCCGTGGAGCCCTCGCCGACAAACGCACCGCGCTCGCCCTCGGTTTGTTGCAAGCCATCGGCGACCGGGCCCAGAAAGAGCCGCTCGCCGGTACCGGCAAAGACCGCCCGTCGCCCGCCGTGCAGGCCTTAACCTATCCCGACCCGCGCGTGCAATTCGCGGCCGCGCTCGCGCTGTTGCGCTCCCCCGGCGCCCCGACCCACGGCCAATCGGCCAAGATCGTCGAGATTTTGAAGCGGGCCTTGGGCGCGGACGCCGACGGGGCCAGCACCGGCAAACTCGGCCGGGCGCTCATCGCCGACCCGAGTGCCGAACGCGGGGAGAAGCTCGCGTCGACCTTCCGCGACGCCGGTTACGCAGCCGAGCGCGTCGCCACGGGTCGCCAATTGATGCGTCGCCTCGCCCAAGCGAGCGACTACGATCTCATCGTGGTCGACCGGCACATCGTCGATCCGCTGCTGACCGATCTGCTCGCGCAAGTCGCCGCGGACACGAACGCCGCCCGCCGGCCGGTCTTGCTGGTCGCCTCGACCGACGCCATCAAGCCGGTGCCGTTCGAGCACCTGTTGCTGCGGTTGGCGCTCATGATCGCGGCGACCGAGACCGAAGACGTCAAGGTTCCGGAACCGTACGTGCGGGATCCGAACCGCCCGCTCGACGATCCGGAAAAGCTGAAACTCGAGACCGTCGAACGCCGCGACAACAAGCTCGGCGACTTGGCCGGCTACCGCATCAAACGGATGAAACGGCTCGTCGAAGCGGCCGACATCGCCACCTCCGTCGACCTCGGCACCCGGCTCGATTTGCGAATCCCGCAACTGACCTACGCCGCGTTGGTCGCGGAATACAAAGCCACCGCGACGTCCGCACCGCGCACCGTCAAGCAAGCCCAGGTCACTTCGGCCGTCGTGCAGAATCGCAAAGAACTCGACAACGCGGCCCGCGCGGTCAAGGACACCGAGAATCTGATCCGCCTGATGGATCAACTCGAATCGACGATGAACGACGCCCAGAAAAAGAAGTTCGAAGACCTCCGCGCCCTCGTCCGGGCCGAAGACCTCGGGCTGGAGTTCGATTCGTCCCGCGACGCCGAACTCGAAGCGAGTCTGCAAAAGCGGGTCAAGACGCACCCCGGCGTCCGCGTGATCCCCGAACCGATTTCGACCGGGAATTTGAAAGCGGACATCGCCCTGAGCTTCGCCGACGCCGCCGACCAACCGCGCGACGCGACCGAACGCAAAGCCACCGCGAAAGCCGCGGCCGAATGGCTCCGCAAAATCGCCCTCGACGAGGTGCCGGGTTACGATGTCAAACCGGCCGAGGCCGCGCTTCGCAAGGCACTCGCCGACGACGAACTCGCCGTCGACGCGGCCGAGTCCCTCGCCCGCATCGGCAGCGGCGACGCCCAACAAGCTTTGGTGAATCTGGCCATCCAGACCGACCGCCCCGCGCCGGTCCGCCTCAAAGCGGCCGACGCGGCGATTCGGCACGTCCAAGGCTTCGGCAAACTCACCGCCGAGGCGATGGCGACCCAAGCGGCCAACGTCGCCGCGACCGAACCGGACGCGGGGCTCAAAGCCAAAGTCGGCGTACTCGCCCGACTCATCGCGACCGCCCCGCTCGATTTCGGTTCGGTGATCCAGCAATACCCGGTCCAAGTACCCCAGCCGGCGCCGAAACCCGTCGAACCCAAAGTCCCGAAGAATTAGCGTCGTCGTTTCATTTTCGGTCCGGCCCCCGGCGACTCACTGACGCCCGGAGACAGTCGCTTTTCGCTCGGCTAAAAGTGGCTGGGCATACCCGAGACCGGCGAAACTCGATTGATCGCGCAATACACTTTTCGCGGAGCGAAAAGCGACCGTCTCCGCTTCGCTTTCCTCTCGAAGGTTGGCGGGAGCCGGACGCTCCGGAAAGCGAAGTTTCGCGGGGTGTCACTCCGGGACGGGCCGAGCGTATTACCCGGGGGTTCGCAGCGTGCCGATGATGTCGCGCACGCCGGTCGCCTTCAGCACCTCCAGTGCACCGGGCAGTTCCTCGACCAGCCGTGCGCTGAGGCCCGGATCGTAGAAGTTGGCGGTGCCGATCTGGACCGCGCTCGCCCCGGCGACGAGGTACTCCATCACGTCGTCGATGGTGCCGATGCCGCCGACGGCAATAACCGGCAAACCGGGGACTTGACTGGCCACCTGCCAGACGCAACGCAAAGCGAGCGGTTTGATCGCGGGGCCGCTGAGACCGCCGACGCCGTTGCCGAGGATCGGTTTGCGCCGGCGCCAATCGACCGCCAAGCCGAGGAACGTATTCACGCACGACACGGCATCGATCCCGCCGTCCTGCGCGGCCTTGGCGATGTCCACGATGCTCGTGACGTTCGGCGTCAGTTTGGCGATCAGCGGGATGTTCGGGCAGACCTCCCGGCAGCGTTGCACGATCCGCCGAGTGACCTCCGGGTTCGTCGCGAAGTCGAGTCCGCCGGACACATTGGGGCAGGACAGATTCAATTCCAATCCGGCCAACCCGTCCCCGGCTTCGGCCACGCGGCGGGCCATCGCGACGAACTCGTCCTCGGTTTTGCCCGCGATGTTGCCGAGGATGGCCGTTGGCAAGGTTCGCAAATACGGCAAGTGATGCTCCAAGAAATGCTCGAGGCCGTCGTTGTCGAGGCCGATGGCGTTGAGCATCCCGGATGCGGTTTCGACCGTTCGCGGCGGTGCATTCCCGGCCCGCGGCGACTGTGTGACCGTCTTCGGAACGATGCCGCCGATCTTGGCGAAGTCGACGTACGGGGCCATTTCCTTCGCGTAACCGAAGGTCCCCGACGCGACGAGAATCGGGTTGCGGAAGGTCATCCGGCCGAGCGTGACGTGCAGATCGACCATGGGGGATTCTCGAAGTTCGATCCCGATGTTGTAGAGTTGGCGATTGCGGTAGCGTCGCGGGGATCGTTTTATGGCGCGGGGTCGGATTCCTTCACTCGACGGCCTGCGGGCCCTCTCGATCGCGTTCGTCTTGATCCAGCATTCGGTCGGTTCCACCGGCTCGGAACTCGAACGGTACACCACCAACTTCGGCCGGCTCGGCGTTTGGATCTTCTTCGTCATCAGCGGCTTCATCATCACGCACTTGCTGCTGCGCGAAGCGGAGCGCGGGCCGATCTCGCTGCGCGGCTTCTACATCCGCCGGGCGTTGCGATTGCTGCCGGCGCTGTTCGCGTTCTTGATGTTCTTGGCCGTGATCCGAGCGCCCGGGGTCGAGCTGATTCACCTTGCCTCGGGGGCGTTGTTCCTCGTGCCGTACGTGCCTTGGGGAGCGGTGCCGTGGTCCACCGGGCATTTGTGGTCGCTCGCCGTCGAAGAGCATTTCTATTTGGTGTGGCCACCGCTGCTGGCGTGGCTCGGCGTCCGACGCGCGCGGTGGTTGCTCGTGGCGTTCGCCGTGATTCTGCCGGCGTTGCGCGTGCTCTGGTACAAACTGAAACTCGACCCGCTGGCGAACTCGCTGATCGGCATCGGCGACCTCATGGCTTACGGCGCGCTGGCCGCGATCTGGCATCACCGGCGACCGGAGGCGATGCTGCGGATCGTGGGGCGATACCGGTCGATGGGAAGAATGGTCGCGGTGATCGGAATCGGCGGTGTGCTGGCACTGCGAACGGCGGAACTGTGGCCGATCGTCACCGTGCCGTTGGGGATGACGGTGGTGGGATTGGCCGTTGCGTACCTGTTGCTGAGCGTCTGTTTCGTGGGGCGGAGCGAGAGTATCGTTTTTCGGCTGCTCAATCTCCGATGGGTCGCATGGGTCGGCACTATCTCGTACAGCCTCTATCTTTGGCAGCAGCCGTTCTTGCACAAGCATTCCGATTCGGCCGAGTGGTGGCAACAGTTCCCGGTGAACCTCGGCCTCGCGATTGTCGCGGCCGTCGGTTCGTTCAATTTGGTCGAGCGGCCATTCTTAAAATTGAAGAAGCGTTCGATGTGGCGACACGTTACTTAACGTGTCGGAGATCAATTGTCCGACACGTTAAGAAACGTGTCGCCACGAATACAATTACCCACCCTCCCCGCACAGGTCCCACCGATGGCTAAGTTCCGTCTCGAATCCGACAGCATGGGCCTGATCCGCGTCCCGGCGGATCGGTACTACGGCGCCCAGACGGCGCGCAGTCTCACGCACTTCGCCATCGGGTCGGATGTCATGCCGCGGTCGCTGATCCGCGCCTTCGGCATCTTGAAGAAGGCCGCGACGCAGGTGAACCACGACCTCGGATTGTTCAAAGCCAAACCGAAGGATTTAGTCGCGGTCGATGCCAAGCTCCCCATGATCCTACAAGCCTGCGACGAGGTGATTGCCGGTGTGCTCGATGCCCACTTCCCCCTGCGCATCTGGCAGACGGGCAGTGGTACGCAGACGAACATGAACGCCAACGAGGTCATCGCCAACCGCGCGGCGGAACTTTGCGGGGTGCCGCGCGGCGATACGCACGGCGTCCACCCGAACGACGACGTCAACATGTCGCAGTCGTCGAACGACACCTTCCCGACGGCCATGCACATCGCGGCGGTCGAAGAAATCGTCCACAAGTTGATCCCGAGTGCGACCGCGCTGCGCGATGGATTCGCCGCGAAAGCCGACGAGTTCAAGGACATCGTCAAGATCGGCCGGACGCACCTGATGGACGCCGTGCCGCTGACGCTCGGCCAAGAATTCAGCGGCTACGTCGCCCAACTGAACTGCGGCCTCGCGGCGGTGAAGTTGACTTTGCCGATGCTGTACGAACTCGCCCTCGGCGGGACCGCCGTCGGCACCGGGTTGAACGCCCACCCCGAGTTCGCGGTGCGGAGCGCGCAGGCCATTGCCGACATCACGGGGTTGCCGTTCGTCACGGCGCCGAACAAATTCCAAGCCCTCGCGGGGCACGAAGCGATGGTGTTCGCCAGCGGGGCCCTGAAAACGTTGGCCACCGCATTGATGAAGATCGCCAACGACATCCGCTGGTTGGCGAGCGGGCCGCGTTGCGGTCTCGGCGAACTGACGATCCCCGAGAACGAGCCGGGCAGCAGCATCATGCCGGGGAAGGTGAACCCGACGCAGAGCGAAGCGATGACGATGGTCTGCGTGCAGGTGATGGGCAACGATGCCGCCATCGGCTTCGCCGCGAGCCAGGGCAACTTCGAACTCAACGTCTTCAAGCCCGTTATCATCCACAATTTCCTGCACAGCGTCCGGCTGTTGACCGACGCCTGCCGGAGCTACCGCGAGCATTGCGCCGCGGATATGCCCGAGACCGATTACGAGAACCTCGAATACGGCACGAACACGGACACAGGCCGCGTGGAAGTCGATCAGTCGAAGATCCGCGCGAAGTCACCCGCAAAGGTCCGCAAGGGGATCGACGCGAACCGGAAACAGATCGCGGGGTACCTTCAAAATTCGCTGATGCTGGTGACGGCGCTCAACCAGCACATCGGCTACGATGCCGCCGCCAAAATCGCCAAAGCCGCCCGCCGCCATGGCACCACGCTGCGCGAGGAAGCCGTGGCCAGCGGACTGCTGACGAGCGAGCAATTCGACGCCTGGGTCCGCCCCGAGACGATGACCGCCCCGGGCGGTTGAGCGCAACGGACCTACCTCCGCAAACGAACGGCGGGTATGATCCGTCTTATTCTTCGTTGGACGGACATTGCCGATCGGAGGTATTGCGATGCGATACGGACTCTCGGCCATGCTCTTCCTGGCGATCGCCGCTTCCAGCATCCGGGCGGCAGGCTCTTTGCGGCTGGACTTCGGTCCTCCGAGCATTTCGAAGAAGACGTTTGAATCGGACGCGGTCGTTGTGGGCACCGTCACGTTCATCGAACGGGAGTTGATCGAGGCCAAGCGACATCCGAATGCGACCGAGACAATGGCGCACTCGATCGCCGTCGTGAAAGTGGATCGCGTCATCAAAGGGTGGAAGTCTACAACTCACCTGCGTGTTGGATTTGTGGAAATCGATGCATCGAATGAACACGGATTCAATCTCGACGATGGCAACATGTGTCGAATCTTGTATCTGCTCCAGCATGAAACGTACTTGCTGTTCCTCAACAAACATCCGGACTTCGCTTTCTACACGTTCGACTCCGCGCGGACCGCGCCGTTGGTGGTTCCCGGCCCCGTCCAATATTGCCCCGATGTCGCCGAGGCCGAAATCGCGGCAAATTTCCAGATCCGACTTCGGGAGGCTTGGACCGAACGCAGAGACAGGTCGTTCAAAATCGATTCGAATTCTGGTGATCCGAAAATGGTCGCCGCCGTTCCCTCCACCGAGGCGCAACGTTTGACCGCGCTTCGCTCCGGGAAGATCGACTTGCATCCGGCTGATTTCGACTCGACTTTCGACGACAATGACGAAATCTCGATTCCACTATGTTCTAAACTTTCAACTTCCATCCCGAGCCGAGTCCACCTTATGCGCGCCCTATTCCTCGCCTCGCTTCTAATCCTCGTCCCGTCGGTCGCGTCGGCCAAGCGCGCCCCAGGCCGGACGCCGGTCCAGAGTGCAGCCGTCGCCGAGTTCATCCTGCTCGGCCACGTCACCGAGTTCGACAAGGACCCGGTCGAAGCGGAGTCCGGCCCCGGAACCAAAGACAAAATTCAGTACACCATGGCCACCGTCAAAGTAACCGAGGCCCTGCGCGGGCTAAAAACCGAAACGCACGTGAAAGTCGGGTTTATGCCTTCCGGCCGGTCGCCGCTGAATCTCGTCGAGAAGCAGGATTACCTCTTATTCTTGACGAAGCACCACAGCGGCAACTTCTACACGATGAACTCCATGAGTCCGCCGTTGGCGATCACCAAAGATACGAATCCGACCGTGGACGAAGTGAAAGCAGTCGGCAAAATCCTCGCCGACCCGGCCAAGGCGCTGAAGGCCGAGAAAGCCGAAGACAAAGCGTTCGCGGCCGCCGCCCTGATCCTGCACTACCGCAGCCCACTCGAAAGCGGCGTCGAGCAGACGCTCGAAGCCGTCCCACTCGCCGAGAGCCAAGCGATTCTGAAAGCGATCGGCGCTCTCGATTGGACGGCAACCCCGACTGTCGGCGGTTTCGAGATCATTCGGACCTTCTACCAATTGGCCATCGGTGCCGACGCCGGTTGGAAACAACCCGAACCGAAACCGGGCGACGATACCACCGCCGTCCTCCACAAGGCGTACTCCGACTGGCTCGCGGGGCCGGGCGTGAAGTTCCAAATTCAGAAGTTCGTCGCCAAGAAGAAATGAATCGGAGTCGACGGATAAGATGATCGGATCGAGAAGTTCGTGCCGAAGGCGAAATGAATGGCACTGCGTATCCTCGTCACCGGCGCGACCGGGTTGATCGGTCGGCGGCTCATCCCGGCGCTGCTGAAGCGCGGGGATACTGTCTTGCCGGTTTCGCGCAAGCCGATTCCCGCCGACTTGTTTGGCCCGGGCAACCTCGAGCCAATCGTCGGCGATCCCGCGACCCCGGGGCCGTGGCTCGACTCCATCTCGACTTGCGACGCGGTCGTGAATCTGGCCGGGGAACCGATCCTCGGGCAGCGCTGGAATGAGGACGTCCTCAAAAGAATCCGCGACAGCCGGGTGGATGCGACGGCGCGGATCGCAGATGCGTTCGCGAAGAATCCGACGCGGGTGGACGGATCGCCGAAGGTGCTCGTCTCCGGCTCGGCCGTGGGATACTACGGCGCGGACACGGGGACCGCGGAGCGAGTCGAAAGCGCGTCGGCGGGTACCGATGCCATGGCGAAGATTTGTGTCGATTGGGAAGCGGCGGCGAAACCGGCCCGCGACGCTGGCGTCCGCGTGGTCTATCCGCGCACGGGGATCGTGCTCGATCCCGAGGGCGGCGCTCTGCCCAGCCTCGTCCGGCCCTTCAAACTCTTCGCCGGTGGCCGAATCGGCTCCGGGAAGCAATTCGTCCCGTGGATTCACCGCGACGATATGACCGCGTTGTTGATCCACCTCCTCGACCGCCCGGAGTGTTCGGGGCCGTTCAACGCTTGCGGGCCGAACCCGGCGACCAATGCCGAATTCGCCGCGGCGCTGGCGAAGGTGCTCGGCCGGCCGAATTGGTTGCCGGCGCCGCGGTTCGCGATCCGGTTGCTGCTGGGCCGAGTGGCGGACACGGTCGCCGGTGGTCAGCGGGCGCTGCCGGCCAAAGCGCTCGCATCCGGGTTCGCCTTCCGCTTCACCGATTTGGAAACCGCGCTGCGGGATCTCCTGTCACGCCCGATCAAACCGTGAGCTTCAATCCCTTGGATTTGGACTTTCTGGCCGATCGCTGATACCTGTCCCATTCAAAACATTGAGAATCGAAACAGCGTTCAGCAGTCAGCGGTCAGTGATCAGCAAAAGGCCGAGCTTCCCAATGTGCCAAAATTGAATGGTGCACCCTCGGATCAGGGTATGACACCAATTCTTGGAGCCACGGGGGAATGACTTGTGAATCCAAGCCAGGGGAGGCACCTGAAATCGGACGTAACTCCTTGCCGCGCATAGGTCGTTCCGAAAGTCGGACGTCATTCCACGATAGGGTGGGTGGGTTCACGTTGGAATGACGACTCCAAGAATCGTTGGCACACCCCTCGGATCAGTTCCCCTTGCGTTTTTCCCGAGTTCCGGCATAAGGCGTCCGGGGATTTGGGACGTTCGGGGGAAAGCCATGCGCGGTGTCGATCCAATACGGTCCGTCGGGGAGTTGGTCCGGCTCTCGGACGGCGCAGTGTGGCCGTTGACGCTCCCGATCACGCTGATCGGTTCCGGCTCGCAGTGCGACGTGCCTTTGACCGAAGGCCCCGAACTGATGTGCGCCCTCGCGCTCACACCGGCCGGGCTCGCGCTTCGGTCGTGGAATCCGGACGAGACTCGGGTCGACGGCGTCGCCACGGCGGCGGCGCTGTTGACCGACGGCCGAGAACTGAGCATCGGGGCGCACGATTTCCGATTGACTTGGAAGCCGATCATCCGAGCGGGTGACGCGGAACTGCGCGAGCAATTGCGGGTCGGGCGGGAGAAATTCCGCACCGAGCGCAAGAAGATCGAAAGCGAGCACACCCTCCGGGCCAAACGGCTCGACAAAGACGCCGGGCGTTTGCGGGAAGCGGAACGGGCGTTGGCCGCCGAGCGGATTCGCGTCCGCGCGATCTACCGGCGTTGCATCCTGCGGATCAAAACCAAGTGGTCGGCCGAGCGCGACTCGGCGATCCTCGAACGCGCAAATCACGAATCGGCGGAGGTCCGGTTCCGCGCGTTCGCCGAACGCCGGCGCGTCGAACTCGACCGGCTCTCGGAGCAACTGGCCGGCGACAAAGCCCGCGTGCAAGCGGCGTGGGAGTTGGTCGCCGAGGGACAGCGCCGCGCGATCGCGGATCGGTCGCGAGCCGAAGAATGGCTCGGCCGCCAGCGCGAGGCACTCGACTTGAAGGCGAAAATGTCCGATGAACAACAGCGGTTGCGCGAAGCGAATCGGGAGATTCCGGATGCGCGGCAACCGGCGTTGATCGCCGAGATCACCGGATTGGAAATGCGGGCCACGAACCTGCGCCAATCGATCGCCGCGCTCGAGACCAAGCGCGAATCGACCGCGGGGTCCCGGGTCGAATCGTTCGCGGCGGTCGCGCTCGAACCGACCCGCGTTTCGCGCGGCTCGGCCCAGCAAGCGGATCGTTTGCTGACCGAACTCCAAGAGCGGGAGCGGGAACTCGCGCGCGAACGGCAGATTCAAAGTCAACTCCGCGGGGAACTCGAAACCCGCGCATCCGATCTCGCCGATCAGCGGGCCATTCTGGTCGAACAAATCGCGGCGCTCACCGCGGCCCGGGGTCTCTGGCATACCGCCGAAAGCCAAACGGTCGACGAACTCCACGCGCTCGCCGTCGGGGTGAGATTTGGGGAGCAATCACTCGACGAACGCGAACGCGAACTGTACGCGGCCGAGCGCCGGCGCCGGAGCGACGATCACGCGCTGGTCGAATGGCGCTTCAAACTCGAAAATTGGCAAGTCGCCCTCGCGGCGAAAGAAGCGAGCGTGCAATCCGAAGCGGATCGACTCGGCGAACAATTGGCCGCGAAACAAACGCAGATGGATCGCTGGGAAGCGTCCCTCGGCGACACCGCGGCGTCGTGGGCCGAACTCCGGCGGCGGGAAGTCGAGTTCCTGCGCGCCGAACTCGACGGGCTCGCGCTGGCCCGAGCCGACCACGCAGCGGCCGCAGCAGAAGCCCGGCGACTCCACGCGGAACTCACCGCTCAACTCGTGGAGGTCGCGGCCCGCGATCTCGCCCGCGCGGGGGACAAACGCGGCACAACGCGCCGCGTCCGGGTTCTAGAAAAGCGCTGGCAGGCCCACTTTCGCCGCGAAGAAATTCGGCTCGTTCGGACCGAAGATCGCCTCCGTCGGGAACGGGAAGAACTCGACGACCGCGATCGGCGCGTTCGGCGGGAAGCCGATTCTGTCCTCGCACGGGGACGGACCGATGCCGTGGCCCGGATCGAGTTCGACCGCGACCGCTTGGCCGCGGAACGCAGGCTTCACGAAGCTCGCGGCGAAGCGGAGTTGGAAACGCTCCTGCGTTTCCGGACGGAGGAAGACTCCCGCCGGCTGCGGGGTGAAATCGCCCGGATGGCCCAATCGATCCTGACGGCGAATTTGACGCCGCCGGACGAACCGAACGCGGTCATCCTGCCCTTGAAACTGGCCCGGGCGGCATGAATTGCCCCCGCACGCCCGGTGCAACCGTCAAACCCGATGTCCGAGCGAAGGCTCTTTCGACGGAATACCCTGATTTTTATGGGGAGAGCGGTTCCATGGCGTAAGCTGGGATTGTAAATGTTGCAATCTCGGAGTACCGTCGTGTCCCGTTTCCCCATCCTCGTGCTCGCAGTGGCCGCGATCTGCGGAAGCGGTTGCCGGCACAGCTGCCAAGACCGACGCTCGTTTTGCGAGCGCGTGCGGGATCGGTTCGACGACCGACGAGACGGCCAACGGCGAGATACGTCGACGGACCGCGAACCGTCGGGGGTGATTCCGCCGCGCGGAGAAACCATCCCGGCCACGCCGCTGCCCGTGACCCCGCGTAATAGCAACGCCATCGATTGGGACCTGGATGCATCGCTGCCGGCGCCGAAGCGGAGTGCGGAGAAAATCCTCCCGTCCGACCTCCCGCGTTCGGTGCCGAGCGATCCGCTGCTGGTGGTTCCGCCCGGGCCGCCGAGTCGAACGCTGCTGCTCCCCGATCCGCTGTTGCAAGATCCCCTCAAACCGATTCCGCGCGACCCGACCTCCGGGATTCTCGGTGAGCCGATTCAACCGGACGCGGTGAAGCCGGCCGAAGATGTCAAATCGATCGCCCCCGACTCGAAGACCGATCTACCCACCGACTCGCCGGCCGTGGGTGTCGAATCGTTCGCCGCCGTGCCGGGCCAAGAGAATGTGGCCGGCGGGAAGAAGCCGACCGTCGAAGGGCTCGATGCGTTGAAAACGAAGGGGTTCAAGACGGTACTCTACTTGCATGCCCCGGGTGCGGACACCTCGGCCGCGAAGGAACTCGTCGAAAAACGCGGGTTAAAGTTCGTCGCCCTCGCCGTATCGCCCCAGACCCTCGGCGAGGCCGGCAAAACCTTCGCGGAACAGTTGAAGGATGCGGCGTCGAAGCCGCTGTTCGTCTATGACCTCGATGGCGTCCGCGCCGGGAGCCTCTGGTATTTGCAGTTCCGCAAAGTGGACTTGGTCAACGATGACGTGGCCCGCATCCGCGCCGGCGCCCTCGGTTTGAAAGATGCAGATACGTCCGAAGAACAGAAGCAATTCTGGATCGCCATCCAAAATCAACTCGCGCAGCGGTGATCTTGTCGTTCGCTCATTTCACATTCCCCGCAACTCCCTCCGTCGCCTCCTTGCGGTACGTCGCGTAGCTCGTCGGCGTTTCCCACATGGTCACTTCGACCACGGGGTAGCCCGCGGATTCGACCCACTCGAAAATCAACTTGGCGATGTTCTCGGTCGTCGGGTGTTCGGCCATGCCGTAGACCGGTTCGCCGGCTTCCCCGAGGATCGACACTAGCGGGTCGCCCCGGAAGAGCAGCATCTTGTGGTCGAGCGTCCGGTCGATCCAATCGCCGATGACTTTTCGCATCGCCGAGAAATCGACGACCATCCCGAGTTCGTCCAATTCTTCGGCCGCGACCGTGACCACGGCTTTGCCGTTGTGCCCGTGCAAATGCCGGCACTTGCCGGCGTAATGCATCAGCCGATGGCCGAAGCAGAAATGAATTTCTTTCGTCACGCGGAACATCGCGGTCTCCGGTCGGTCATCGGGCGTATTCGGTCGGATCGATCATCTCGGCCTCGGCGAAGCCGCGGATGCGCTCCGCGCATTTGTTACAGCGCCCGCAATGCAGCCCGCGCACGGGGCGGATGCAGGAGAAGGTGTAGCACAACGGCATGCCCGCTCCGCGCCGTAGCACATCGGCTTTCATCGAGGCCCCGTCGGCGTACGGCCGCAAGATTCGGACGCGGCCGCCGACACTGCGGTTCACGACCTCGGCCATGCCATTGTAAAAGGCGTCGGTCGCATCGGGGAACGGATTCGACCCCAGCGGGGCCGTGGCCAACTCCGGCACGCCGTGCAAATGGCACCAGAGAATCGCTTTGCTCAACAGAATCACGTTGCGGCCGGGGAGGTACACCGCCGCGTCGGCGGAGTGTTCGTCCGGCGTCCCGAGGCCCGTCAGGCTCCAGTGCTCGCCGTACAGGTCGCCGACGGGGAATGCGAGTTCGACCAAGGGCCGCAGGGACGGCGTCCGGACCGCCTCGAGGAATCGACGCAAATGATCCCGTTCGACCGGTTCCCAGATCGCCCCGGTGCGGATGAAGATCGGGTGGATCGCCGGGTAGACCCGCAGCGCTTCCCCCAGCAGGATGGCGCTGTCCAATCCGCCGCTGAGGAGGACGGCCAACGGCGACGGCGCGACCGCGGGGGGCCAATGGGGATGGGAGAATTCGACCATGCCGGTATTCTAGCGGCGCCCGCAATCCTTCCGGCCAGTCGAGCGGAGCGATTGGTGCGGTTGAACCGATCCCAATGAGCATCCGCGTTGCTCCGGTGCCACCGGGATCCGGAGCCGCCGCCGTCGCGTCCGTCCGATAACATCGCTGGCAATTGCCCCGTTGTAGCGCAAGCTACGGCACTGGCCCGTGGATCGCCGTCGGGAGTCGGCGGCGGTGGGGCCACGTTCCACATTGGGATGGGCAAACATGAGACGGATGCTCTTGGCAGGGATGCTGGCCCTGCCGTTCGCGCTGGCGACCGCGGCGACGGCAACAGCGCAAGGCCCCGGTTGCGGGACACCGGGCGGTTGCGCCCCCGGCGCCGGGCATGGCGGCTACGCCGGGGCGCAGGCGTTCGCCTACCCCGGGTACCGGGTCCGGTGCCTGTCGTTCCCGAAACTCCACCAAGAAGGGCCGTTGGTCAACTACGGGCCGTACTCGGGTTACTACCCGTTCGAGCCGTACGGGCCATGGACATCCGACCTCCGCTACACCGGTCCTTTGAGCGTCGCGAGTGGCTCGGGGGCCACGGGTCGGTTGCGACTGACGGAATTGTCGAGCGGCTTCGGCGGGTTCCACGGCTTGCACCACGGCGTCCGGACGAGCCCTTGCGGCACGTGCAGCAGCGGTCACTCGTGGGGCAGTTACTCGCTGGCGACGCTGTCGAACATCGGCCACCGCATCAACCCGTGGCAGCACCGGGGCTCGAGTTCGTGCTCGTCGTGTCACTCGGCGATCCAACCGGATTCTTCGATTCAGTCGGTGGGTCTGACGGTGAACGAACGCTAGACATTGCCGGTCGGTGCGATTGTGGCGCCGGGGGAACAACCGGGGTCGGCGGAAATCCGCCCGCCGGTCCGCACGTCCGATAACCATCGCGCAGAATGAGATTGCACTCGGTGCGCACTCGCAGGGAGCGGCGCCCATTTTCTAACGGACTAGACGACCGAGGATGACCCGATGAAGAAGTTTCTGTTCGCCGTGGCGGCCACCGTGGCCATGATCGCCTTCGCCTGTGACGCCGCGGCGCAATCGCCCAACCCGTTCGAAGGCGCGCGGAAGCCGATCTTCCACTCGCTCTTCCACAAGCAGCCGCTTCCGGCATTCCAAGCCGCACCGTGGTATTTGTACTTCCCGTACAACGCCCACTTCCAGACGGCATCGCCGATGTACAATGCCCCGTTTTACGCCCCGCCGGGCGCCGGGGGCTTCCAAGCCAACCCGTACTTCCCGCAGCAGAACTTCGCGCCGCAAAGCCCTCCGCCGGCCATTATGCCGAGCAAGTAATCGCGACGCAGAACCCGCGCCGTCAACGGCGCGGGTTTTTCCTTTGGCACTTCGGGCAGAAGTGCGACGACCGCCCCGCGACGCGGATCATTTCAATCGCATTACCGCACACCGCACACGGTTCCCCCGTCCGACCGTACACTTTGAATTCGTCTTGGAATCCGCCGCGCAGCCCGGATCCGCCGATGTAATCGCGGATCGTCGAGCCGCGGTATTGAATCGCTTGCGCGATGACGGATTCGATGGCCAGCCGCAGCGTGGCGCACTTCGCCCGGGTCAAATCGCAACCGAGCGTTTGCGGATGGAGTCGGCTGCGGAACAGCGATTCGTCCGCGTAAATGTTCCCGACCCCGGCGAGGACCGACTGGTCGAGCAGAATCGCTTTGAGGTTCCGCCGGCTATTCCGCACGGCTTGGGCGAAGGGCTCCGCGGGAATATCGACCGGCTCCGGACCTAGAGTTTCACCGAAGGCCTGTTGAACGAGGGCATCGTTCGCAATCCACTGCACGCTGCCGAAGCGGCGGACATCGCGGTAACGCAACTCGTGCGCGTCGGTGAACTCGAAAGCGAAATGCAGGTGATCGGGAACGGGGACGCCCGCCGGCCCCGCGGTAAATTGACCCGTCATGCCGAGGTGGACGAGCAGGATGGCGTCGCTGTCGAGGTCGACGAGAATCCACTTCCCGCGCCGCCGGATTGCTGCGACGGTCCTGCCGATCAATTCCGCGTCCCAATCCTTCGACCACGGCTTGCGGAGCTTTTTGGAACCGGCTCGGATCGCTGCGATCGTTCGCCCGACGATAAGCGGACGGAGATCGCGGACGACGGTTTCAACTTCGGGGAGTTCGGGCATACCGGTATTGTATCTCCTATAAAAACGGGACGAGATCGAAGTGGGAGCGAAGATGAGCGACAAGCCCCGTTGGTTCCAGACCGCGGCCATCGATTACCCGAATAGCCGGCCGCACATCGGCACCGCCTTCGAGAAACTTGGCGCGGACGTGCAGGCGCGCTACCGGCGCATGGAGGGGTACGACGTCACGTTCCTCATGGGGAACGACGAGAACACGCTGAAGGTCGCCGACAAGGCGAAGGAACTCGGCCTCGACCCGCAGGCCTATTGCGACGACATGGCCCGGCAATTTCGCGAAGTCTGGGATGCGTTGGATATTTCCTACGACGTCTTCGTGCAGACGAGCCACGAGCGCCACAAGGTATGCTGCACCAAATTCATTCAGAAGGTCTACGACAACGGCCACATTTATAAGGGAAAGTACGAAGGCTGGTACTGCCCCGGCTGCGAGGAGTTCAAGAGCGATAAGCTTTACGGTGAAAACGCGGGGCTTTGCCCGAACCACAAGAAGCCCCTCGTGCGCCGCTCGGAGGATTGTTACTACTTCAAGCTAAGCGAGTTCAAGGATCGCCTGCTGAAGTACCTCAAAGACAATCCCGACTTCGTCCAACCCGATAGCCGGCGCAACGAGATGATCGGCTTCATCGAAGCCGAGGGGCTGCAGGATCTCAACATCTCCCGGCACGGCGAATCGTGGGGCATCCCGATCCCGTTCGATCCGGAGTTCACGATTTACGTCTGGTTCGACGCGCTGCTGACTTACATCACCGGTATCGGCTACGGCGACGATGAGGAACTGTTCCGCAAGAATTGGCCGGCGGACGTCCACTTCATCGGCAAGGACATCACGCGATTCCACAGCCACATTTGGCCGGCCATGTGTTGGGCCGCGGGGATCGAACCGCCGCGACACGTCTTCGGCCACGGATTCGTGACGGTCGATGGCACGAAGATGGGCAAAAGCATGGGGAACGTCGTTCAACCGCTGGAAATCGTGGCCAAAAGCAGTGTCGACGCTTACCGCTACTTCTTCCTGCGCGAATGCCCGTTCCCGAGCGACGGGGACTATAGCGGGCAGCGCTACGAAGAAGTGTTCAACAGCGAACTCGCGAACAAACTCGGGAACTTGTTCAGCCGGTGCATCACGGTCGGGGCCAAAAGCTTCGACGCCGTTTTGTCCGGCACTGGCGGGCGTTTACCGGACAAAGTGACCGCTGATTTCGACGCTGCCAAGGTGGTGGCCGAGGTCCGCACGGCCGTCGAGAATTGCGATTACAACCTCGCACTCCAAGCCATCATCTTGAAAGTCTGCACCCCCGCGAACCAGTACATCGACGGCGAAGCCCCGTGGAAACTGGTGAAGGGTTCACCCGAAGACAAAGACCGGGCGAAGATGGTCATCTTCAACGTGATCCATTCGCTGAGAATCGCGGCGATTCTGCTCAAACCGTTCATCCCCCGTTCGGCGGAGACGGTCTACACCGGCTTCAATTTCCCGAAGCCGTGGAGCGATGTCACGTACGCCGATGCTGCGGAACTGGCGGCCCAGCCTGACGACCTCCGCGTGACTGCGGAGTTGGTCGAGGGCAAAGTGAAGCCTTTGTTCCCGAGGATCGCATAGCCTTCTGGCTGATTGCTGAAGGCTTTCTGCCGGTCGCTGTTTTCCAACATTAATCGGCGTTCGGCAATCAGCAATCGGCTCAAGAGAATGCCAATGGGCGGGTTGTTTCGCTTCGCAAAGAGAATACCTTCTGGAAGCGGCCGAGGAGTTCCATCCGCAGCTTCGCCAAGCCTTCGGGGCTGCGATCGGTAATGGTCACACACCCGCCGGCGCGACGTTCGTGCCCGCCGGCGTTGCCGAGTCCCGCGACGACTTCCCGGAGCAATTCCCCGGCGCGGGCGTTCGCTTTTGCCGAGCGCACCGAAAGAATCACTTTGCCTTCGTAGACCCCGGCGCAGGCGGCCCAGTCGGCCCCGTCGAAGCGCACGAGGCTGTCCACGATCTCCGCGGCTTGCTCCGGTTGGCGCAAGGGGTCGATCCACGTGAACAAGAACCGGTCGCAGACGACCGCGTTTTGAAGGGCGAGCGCCATGCACTCGAAATGGCTCTGCGGGAGTTGGGCGTTGCGGATTTGGGCCAGCAAGTCTTTGTTCGCCAGCGGGAAGAGCAGGTTCAACGCTTCGTCGTCGGCCGGGGTCGCCTCGCGGGGGTAGCCGGAGAGTTCGGTTTCGATGCCGTAATAGAGGGCGGTGGCGAGCGGGGCCGGGATCGACGTCGCCTGCTCGGTGAGATAGCGCGTCACGATGGTGCAGGTCGCCCCGAAGTCGGGGCGGATGTCCGCGTAGCGCACGCCGGCCATGTTCCCCGGCGTGACATGGTGGTCGATGACCGCCGTGATCGCCCGGCCGTGATCGGTGGTGTGCCGGCCGGTGCCCGGTTGGCTATCGACCATGACGAAGGCGTCGCCGGGTCGCTTCTCGAGCGCCGTCAGCGGTTCGAGATCGATCGGGATCAGATCGACGAGGGCGCGATTCTCGCACCGGCTGACCAGGCCATCTTGGGTCAGAACGCACGGCTTCCCGAGCCGGGTTCGCACGGCGTGGGCCAAGCCCAGCATGCTGCCGAGACTGTCGGGATCGGGTTGGACGTGGGACAAAAAGACGACCCTGTCGCAGGATCTCAGCTCCGCCAAAAATCGATCCGACTTCCGCGATTTCCCGACGGGCGTAGGGAGTTCCAAAGTCGTTTGGGCGCCGGTTCGCGCCATAGGGTCACCAAAAATAGGCCGAGCGACTCTCCGGCACGCGGCCGGGTTCGCTCCAATCTCAAGAGACATTTTAGACGCGGAGGGTCCGCCGGCCAACCGCGCGGTCGGATTTCCCGCGAATGATCGTCGTATTCCGGTCTCCCCGCGTCTGCTACACTGAGTTGGGGAGCGGTTCAAACACTTGGGGAGTGGCGTCCGGATGGGGATCTACGACCGCGACTACTACCGCGAGGACGGACCCCGCTGGGCCGGCGCCGTCGCCTCGGCGGGGACCATCGGGTTAATCGCGCTGACAATCGGCCTCTTTTTTGCCCAGGTTCTATCGACTCCGCACCGAGTTCGCGGTGCGGAATCTCCGCCGCAATCCGAACTTCAAGCGGCGGTCGAATTCCAGTACGACAAGGTCGCTCGCGGCGAAGTATGGAGGGTCTTCACGGCCGGGGTCTTCCCAGACCTGAGTCTGTTTACCCTGATCATCTCGATGCTCCTGCTCTATTGGGCCGGGAAGGAATTGGAACGCGTCTACGGGACGCGGCCGTTCGTGGCATTTTTCCTGCTCGCGGGTTTGGCCGGGACACTCGGGAAATTGCTCCTCGGTCTCGCGGGCATCGACACCGGCGTTGCTTCCGTCGGAATCGGCGCCGCGATCTTCGCGACGATGGTTCTGTTCGCGTGTCTCAACCCCAGGCGGACGATCTTGGTGTTCTTCGTCCTGCCGATGCCCATCGCGCTATTGGTCGGCCTTCTGCTAACGTTGGCAGTATTCGGAATGCTCCGGGATGGTACGAACGTTCATGCTGTCGGCATCGTGGCAGGAGCCATATTCGGCTTTGTCTTCTTCCGATTCGCCCCCGCGGTGCTGAACTGGTCGAATGCGGGCCGAACGCGAACGCCTCGGCGACCCGCGATCCGGTTGCACACGACTTCGCCAGAAGCGGAATACGCAGCTCCACCGCTGAAGGCTTCCCGCCCGACCCCACCCGTTGCCGAGAGGCAATCGCAAGGCGCTCTCGACGAACAGCTCGAAGCCAAACTCGACCGGGTCTTGGGCAAGGTGGCCCAATTCGGCCGGGGGAGTTTGACGGCCGATGAAGTCGAGATCTTGCAAAAGGCCAGCGAAATCTACAAAAAGAAGCGGTCGTAGTCGGTGGTGGAATGCACCGTTGACCGTATCGACAGCGGAATTGACAAGTCGATGCCTGACTTTCCAGCGGGGGTGCCGACTTTATGACCGATGAGAAAACGGCCATTTATTGCGCCGGGTTACTCCAAGCCCTCGGCGAACCGAATCGCATTCGCATCATCGATCTGTTGCGGGTCGGGAGTAAGAACGTCACCGAAATATCCCGGCTCTTGGAAGATGAAATCGTCAACGTTTCGCACCACCTCGGCGTCCTGCGCCGGGCGGGGCTCGTCGAGATTCGCAAAGATGGCCGGTTCGTGTTTTACTCGCTCCATCCGCAGCACTTCGGAAGCGACTCGTCCAACTCGACCAAGATCGACCTGGGTTGGTGCCGGGTCGAGATCCCCCACCATTAATGACTGGTTGCTCGGAGCACAGTTAGGCGTCTGGGCAGTAATTCGATTTCGACTTCCCGTATGCCAGCCGATCGGTCGCAAACGACTTCTCCGTCCGCATGGAGACATATCGCCTCTGCGCCGCCACTCCGCACGGTTCGGCAGAGTCGCTGGGTCAGGCATGGCAAATGAGTCGGGACGCGACCGCGCATGAAGTTGGGTAGGTAGCGGATCATCTGCCAGCGGTTCATATCGGACACATGGAGTGTGTCGAACAACCCGTCTTCCAACGAAGCCATCGGGGTGATCGGGAAGCCGCCTTCACGGATGCCCAAGCCAACGCTGACCGAGAGGGTCGGCCCTTCGACCACCAGATCGTCGAAGGTCGTTGTTCGGATCGGTGTACGGTAGTGCCAAATCATCGCCCGGACGAATGCCCACGAATAGAGTGCCGTGCCGCGCAATCGACGGATGCCGCGGGCTTCGTGGGCGACCATCCCGTTGAAGCCGAAGCCGGTACAGTTGACGAAAAATCGTTCGTGCCCCGGAATCTGCACCCGGCCGACATCGGCGCGGAATCGTTCGAGCCGGAAACCGGCGCCGCGCCGCGCGAGCCATTCGGGCAGGCCGAGGGCGAAGGCGTAATCGTTGCTCGACCCGAGCGGCCAGACGCCGAAAGCGACCTCCGGGCGATTCGATTGCAACAATCCGTTGGCGACTTCGTGAACGGTCCCGTCGCCCCCGGCCGCGATGACTCCGTCGAACCCGGCCTCCGCCGCGGCGCGCGCGAGTTCGATGGCGTGCCCCGGGCCATCGGTCGGCATCAACATCGCATCCGGTCCGGCCCAGCGGCGCGTTTCGTCGATTTTCCGTTTCGCGCGGCCCCGCCCCGCAGCGGGGTTGTAGATTACGCATTGACGCATGGTCGCGATAGCCAAGGTGCTCCTCCGATGGCGACGATTCGCCCGCTGATTCCGGATGACATAGCGGCGGCGCTGCGGCTTTGGCAAGGCACGACCCCGGTCCGGTCGCGCGAGGTCGAGACCGACGACGGCTTGAAGCGCATGGTTGTTCGCAATCCCGGGGTTTGTCACGTCGCGTTGGACGGCGGCGAAATCGTCGGCATCGCCATTTGCGGGCACGATGGCCGCCGGGGCTATCTCCATCATCTGGGGGTGCTCGCGGCGCACCGCCGGTGCGGCATCGGACACGCGCTCGTGGAGGCGTGCCTCGCCGCCCTACACGCCGAAGGGATCTATCGAATCCACGTGCAAATGAAGACGAAAAATGCGGACGGTTTGAAGTTCTGGCGGAGCCTCGGCTGCAAAGAACGCCGGGACACGGCGCTGATTTCGCTGATGTTGAAGTCGGACGAACGGGAAGGTCGAGACGATTCATGAACGGATTTCTCGTGGTGGATAAACCGGCCGGGATGACCTCGCGCGACGTTGTGAACCGCGCCCAATTCTGGTTCCCGCGGCGGACGAAGATCGGCCACACCGGCACCCTCGATCCGCTGGCGACGGGGGTGCTCGTCCTCTGCATCGGCGCGGCGACGAAACTCGCCGACCGCGTGCAAGCGATGCCCAAGCAGTACGAGACCCGCATCCGTTTGGGCGCGACCAGCAACACCGACGATGCCGACGGTGTGGTCGTCGAATCTCCCGCGACTTCGATACCCACGCTCGCCGCGATAGAAGCCTCGCTCCCCGCGTTCGTCGGAAACATTCTGCAACTTCCGCCGCAGTTCTCCGCCCTGAAAGTCCAAGGCCAACGCGCTTACGACTTGGCGCGACGCGGGACCGAGGTCGCCCTGCAACCGCGGCCGGTGCGGGTCGATTCCATCGTGCTTCAACGGTACGAGTGGCCTTGGGTCGATCTGATGATCGACTGCGGCAAGGGGACGTACATCCGCAGCATCGCCCGCGATCTCGGCGCCGCCCTCGGCGTCGGCGGGTTGGTGCAGACGCTGCGCCGGACCCGAGTTGGCCCTTTCGCGGCGGAGCGGGGTGTCAAGCTCGACGCACCGGCACACGAGGCCAAGGCCGCTCTATTGCCGGTGGATGCGATCGTCGACAATTGAATTGCATGCGGTTGCGGTAGGTTGGAAGATACGTCCGTCGTGGCGACACGTTTCTCAACGTGTCGGGATGATTTCAGAGTGTCCGACACGTTGGGAAACGTGTCGCCACAAATCGGTCCGAGGCTCCCCAATGCACGACCTCCGTTGTCTCGCAATTCTCTTTTCGACGATTCTTACCTCCCAACTCCGCGCCGCCGAGCCGGCCGGCAATATCGAATTTTTCGAAGCCAGGATTCGGCCCGTTCTCGTGGAGCAATGCTACTCATGCCATAATTCGGTCAAGACCGCCAAGGGCGGGTTGGCGCTCGACGACCGCGCGTCGCTCTTAAAGGGCGGCACCGAGGGCGTGGTCGTCGTCGCCGGGAAACCGGAGAAGAGCCGCTTGATCGCCGTGCTCAAGCACGAACTCGACGGCAAAGCGATGCCGAAGAACGGACCGAAGCTCGACAAGGGCGTCATCGCCGACTTCGAGAAATGGATCGCGCTCGGTATGCCCGACCCGCGCGACCAGCCGCCGACGGCCGAGGAATTGACGAAGGCGACCTCGTGGGAAACGACGCTCGAGGCGCGCAAGAAATGGTGGAGCTTCCAACCGATCCGCGATCCGGCGCCGCCGGAATCGGCATGGTCGAAGCACCCGGTCGACCGATTCATCGCGGCGAAACTCAAAGAGAATAAGCTCGAACTGGGAACCGCAGCCGATGCGACCACTCTCATCCGCAGGTTGTATTTCACCCTGGTCGGGCTGCCCCCGACGCCGGCCGACGTGGAGCGGTGGACGGCGAAATTGAAGTCCGAAAGCGGCTACGAAGAACTCGTCGATCACCTGCTCGGCACCCCGCAATTCGGCGAGCACTGGGCCCGACACTGGATGGACTGGACCCGCTACGCCGATTCGCACGGCTCCGAAGGCGACCCGGAAATCGTCGGGGCCTGGCACTACCGCGACTACCTCATCCGCGCGCTCAACGCCGATGTGCCGTACGACCGACTCGTCCGCGAGCACGTCGCCGGGGATCTGTTGAAGGCCCCCCGCATCGACAAGAAACTGCAGCTCAACGAGTCGGCGATCGGCACCGCGCACTGGCGCATGGTCTTCCACGGCTTCGCCCCCACTGACCCACTCGAAGAAAAAGTCCGCTTCATCGACGACCAAATCAACACCTTCTCGAAGGCCTTCCTCGGGCTCACGGTGTCGTGCGCCCGCTGCCACGACCACAAATTCGATCCGATCAGCCACAAAGATTACTACGCTTTGTTCGGGGTGCTCGCGTCGAACCGGCCGGGGCGAATCGCCGTCGACAGCCCTGAGAAGTTGGCGAAGAATCAGGCTGAGTTAACGGCGCTGAAGGTGAAGATACGCGATGCTTTGGGCGATGCTTGGTTGGCCGGCGTGGGCGACGCATTCGAGGCTGCAAATAACTCGGGCTCGATACTGAAATTAGTACGAGAGTTGAAAGCGGTCGACGGCGACGCGGAGAAATTCAAAGCCGTACTCGATCGCCACAGGATGGAATCGGAGAAAGATCGCCGCGCGATCGCGCGGCCGACGGCGAACGCGTTGAAGAGGTGGGACTTGGCGGATGCGAACGATGCGGCGACTTGGTTCCGGGTCGGTGGCGCGACGCGTTCCGCGAACGCCGAATTCGCAGTGGCGACCGATGGCGACCGGGCGCTGGCCGGGGTCTATCCCCCCGGCATTTACTCGCACGGACTTTCCACGAAGCACGCCGCGAGACTCGAATCTCCCCCCGTCAAACTCACCGCCGATTCCGAACTCTGGGTCCGCGTCATCGGCGATGGCGGAGCGACGCTGCGGTACGTCGTCCAAGATTACCCGCGCGATGGAACCGTCTTCCCGGTTCACCGGCTGACACCGCAATGGCACTGGCAGCGGTTCGACCTGACCTACTGGACGGGCGACGAGATCCACATCGAATTGGCCGCGTCGCGGGATGCACCCTTGATGGCGGGCGATTCCGACCGGTCATGGTTCGGCATCCGCGAGGCTAGGATCGTCAAAAAAGGGACGTTCCAGCCGCCGCTCGATACCATCGACTGGCGGGCGCCGCTCGACTCGGCTTTCGCGCAGAAGACACCGAACTCTTCGGCCGAAGCCGCAGAGGCGTACGCCTCCGCCATTTCCGCGGCCGTCCGAGAATGGAAGAGCGGCCGAGGATCGCCCACGACGGCGGCGCTGTTGGCGAAATGTCTGGAAGAAGGATTGCTATCGAACAAGCTCGCCGAGTTGAAAACTGTCAAGCCCCTCATCGAAGCCTACCGCAAACTCGAAGCCGAGATCGCCGTGCCGACGCGGGTGCCGGGGTTGATGGAAGGCATCGTCCGGAATCAACCGCTGCTAGACCGGGGCGACCACAAACGCCCGAAGGCCGAGGTGCCCCGGCGCTTCTTGGAAGCCATCGATCCGACCCCTTACACCGGTGCGGGCAGTGGTCGGTTGCAACTGGCCGAGGATATGCTGAGCGACAAGAACCCATTGACCAAACGCGTCATCGTGAACCGGCTTTGGCACCATACTTTCGGCCGGGGACTCGTGCCGACGCCCGACAACTTCGGCCGACTCGGCGTCGAGCCGACACACCCGGAACTGCTCGATTTCTTGGCGACCCGCTTCGTGAAACAGGGCTGGTCGATCAAGGAGACGCTGCGGTTCCTCGTCACCTCCAAGACGTGGCAACTCGCCTCGAAACCGACCGAAGTGGCCCGGCGACTCGATCCGGACAACCGCTGGTTCTCGCACGCCCCGCTGCGACGGCTCGAAGCCGAGGCGATCCGCGATTCGCTCCTCGCGGTAGGCGGGTCGTTGGACCGCGACCTCTACGGCGCCCCCGTCGGCGGCGATTCGAATCGCCGGAGTTTGTATGTCCGCGTCCAACGCACGGCCCTCGATCCGTTCCTGCGGGCCTTCGATTTTCCCGAGCCGTTCAGCGCCGTCGGTCGGCGCGATGTCACCAACCTCCCGGCCCAAGCGCTGACGTTGTTGAACGATCCCCGGGTCGCGACGCTCGCCGACCATTGGGCCGGACAAATCCTCGCCGATCCGAAGTTGACCAATGACGAATGGCGGATTCAAGGAATGTTTCGAGCCGCACTCGGTCGTCCGGCCGGTGCAGTGGAAACCTCGCATTTACTGGACTACAACGCCGAAATGAGAACTGGCCATCGGGAATTGGCGAAGCGAACCGCCGAGCTTCGATTGCGGCTCGAAACCGAGCTGAAGGTCGTCCGCGACATCCTCGATCCGGTACGGGCGAAGTTACAAAAGGAAGCCGAGGACAAGCCGATCATCGACGGGAAGGCGTTGGCGAAACCGATCGCGAAGTGGGATTTTCAAGAGTCGCTGAAAGACGGCATCGGCGCTCTCCACGCCGAATCGGTGAACCGAGCGAAGCTGGGAGACGGCAGCCTGAAAGTCGGTGGTCAAGCCCACGCGATCACATCGCCACTGGCAAAAACGATCCGCGAGAAGACGCTGGAAGTCTGGGTCCGACTCGATACCCTCGACCAAGCCGGCGGCGCGGCCATGACCATCCAAACCAAGGATGGCGGCGTTTTCGACGCCATCGTGTTCGGCGAGAAAGACCCGGGCGAGTGGGTGTCGGGCAGCGACTTCTTCCAACGGACGCAATCGCTGCAAGCCCCGAAGGAAACCGAGGCCGCACGGCGCGTCGTGCACTTGGCCATCGCGTATCACGCCGACGGCAAGATCGTCGCTTACCGCGACGGCCGGCCTTACGGGACTGGCTACAATTCCACCGGACCCCAAGAATTCAAGGCCGGCGATGCGGTTGTCGGCTTCGGTATCCGCCACTCCCCGGCCGATGGCAACAAGGTGCTCGCAGGTAAAATCGTCCGGGCCCGGCTTTATGACAAGCCACTGTCAGCGGAAGAAATCCTCGCGTCGTTCGGCTCGGTTTCGGGGTCGATTCCGGAATCGAAGGTGTTCGCAGCGCTGACTCCGGGCGACCGCGAGAAAGTGTTCGCGGCGATGAAGTCAGTCGCGGCACTGGAAGCAGAAGGGCAGTTGCTGGGCCCGCTCCCCGCTTCGCCCGACCGCGCCGTCTGGGCCGATGTGGCGCGGGCGATCTTCGATTTCAAAGAGTTCATTTACATCAAGTAGGCTCGCCATGATTCCGATGTCCCGCCGGCGGATGCTGCAGACTTGCTCGACCGGGTTCGGCGCGGTCGCGCTGAACGCGCTCTTCGCCGAGAACGCCCGCGCCGAGCTGCCATCCGGTGCGGCGTTGCAGGCGACGCACCACGCGGCGAAGGCGAAGCGCGTCATCTTCTGCTTCATGTCGGGCGGCGTCTCGCACGTCGATTCGTTCGATCCGAAGCCGCGCTTGACCAAGGACCATGGCAAGCCGATGCCGGGGAAGGTCGAGCGGACGATGTTCAACAACAACGGCAACATCATGGGGAGCCCGTTCCCGTTCGCCCCGGCGGGCAAATGCGGGATGCCCGTCAGCACGATGTTCCCGCACCTCGCGAAGGTGGCCGACGAACTCGCGCTGATCCGTTCGATGACGTCGTCGGTGAACGAGCACGCCCAAGCGAATTTCTTCATGCACTCGGGCTTCCCCATCATGGGCTACCCGACGGCCGGGGCTTGGACGACCTACGGCCTCGGGAGCGAAAGTAAGAATCTCCCCGGTTACGTCGTTCTCCAGAGCGGGCACGCCGTCGCCCCGCACGGCGGCGTGAGCCTGTTCAGCAACGGCTTTCTCCCGGCCCAGCACCAAGGATCGATCTTGAAAGCCGACCGAGACGAGGCGATCCATAACATCCGCCCGGCCGAATCCAAAATCACCCAGCGCCGCCGGCTCGACCTCGTGAAGAAGTTCGATGAATCGATGCGCGACGACACCGCCGACCCGCAGATCGAAGCGGCCATCGCGAATTCCGAAACCGCCTTCCGCATGCAAACCGCCGTGCCGGAGTTGTGCGACTTCGCCGGCGAATCGGCCGCGACGCAAAAGCTATACGGCGTCGATTCCAAGAACCCCGAACTCGCGGCGTACGCCAAGCAGTGCCTGCTCGCGCGGCGACTCGTCGAACGCGGCGTCCGCTTCGTCGAACTCAGTTGCTTGACGCAAGGGATCGGCGCCGGCGGGGCCGCGAACCCGTGGGATCAACACGGCGACCTCCAGAAAGGTCACGCCGCCATGGCCCTGCAAGTCGATCAGCCGATCGCGGCGCTCATCGCCGACCTGAAAGCGAAAGGGCTACTCGACGAGACGTTGATCGTCTGGGCCGGGGAGTTCGGCCGGACGCCGTTCTCGCAGGGGGGCAACGGCCGCGATCACAACCCGATGGGATTCAGCGTCTGGCTGGCCGGCGGCGGGGTCAAGGGCGGGAGTATCTACGGGGGCACCGACGACCACGGTTACCACGCCGTCGAAAACAAATGCACGGTCTACGACCTTTGGGCTACCGTGTTGCACCAGCTCGGGGTGGACCACGAGAAGCTGACCTTCCGCTACGGCGGCCGCGATTTCCGACTGACCGACGTCCACGGCAACGTCTTGCCGATCCTCGCATGAGACCCTCGATGCGGCGGTGGTGGGCTTATCCGAGTGTGGTTGTCGCGACGGCCGCCGTGGTCGCACTGCGGTACGCGCACGACGAAGCGGACGATACCCACCACAATTTCTTGCTGCCGTTCATCGTGCCGATCATGGTGGCCGGGTGGGTCGGCGGCATCCGATGCTGCGGATTCGCCACGGCCTTGAACGCGGCCCTGATGACCTTTTTGTTCACCGCGCCCCGTTACAATTTTCGGATCGATTCGAGCGCCGACGCGGCGCGCTTGGGTCTGTATTTGTGCATCTGCGCGTTCATCGGCATCCTCGCCGAAGCCCGCCAGCGCTCTCGCCGGCAAGTCGAACTCGATTTGGCCATCGCCGACCGCCGACGGGCCGAACTGGAATCCGAGATCGCCGATCGGCTGGCCGCCGAGAAGCTCCTTTTCGCCGGAGAACGCCGTTATCGGGCCCTGATTCAAGCGACCCCGCAGATCGTCTGGTCCATCGGCGGAACCGATAACGAAGCGTTGGATTGGTGGGGGAAATTGACCGGGCAAACCCCGACCGAATCGTCGGGTTCGGGCTGGCTGGACGCCGTCCACGCCGACGACCGCGACCGGGTCCGCGAGACGTGGGGGCGCGCCTTCGAGCAGAATTTCCTGTACGACACCCGGTACCGCATCCGCACGCGGGCGGGGCAATACCGGCATTTTTCCGTCCGCGGCGTCGCGTTGTGCGACCCCGCCGGCGCCCTCGAAGAATGGATCGGATCGCTGACCGACATCCACGACCGTACCGTCGCTGAGGAGGAATTGCTCGAACTCAATGCCACGCTCGAAGCGCGGGTCACGGAGCGGACGGCGGCGCTCCGAGATAGCGAACGGCGCTTCCGCGCGATCTTCCATTCGCAATTTCAATTCATCGGCCTGCTGGCGCCGACGGGCGAAGTTCTGGAGGCGAATCGGACGGCCCTCGCCTCGGCCGGGGTCGCGGAAGAGTCGATCCTCGGCCGGCTTTTTTGGGAGACCGCGTGGTGGACGCACGACGCGGTCCAACAAAATCGACTCCGGCGGGCGGTCGTGGGCGCGGCGGCTGGAAAGGCGGATCGGTTCGAGGCCTCGCACCTGAGCGCCGACGGCTCATTGATGTGGGTCGATTTTTCCCTCACGCCGTTCGCCGACGAAACCGGCCGGGTCGTGTTGTTGATCCCGGAGGGGCGCGACATCACCGAGCGAAAGGCGATGGAAACGCGATTGAAACGGAGCGAGTCGCTCCACCGATCCGTCATCGAATCGTTGATGGAAGGGATTGTGGTGCGAGATGCGGCGGGTATCATCGTCGCCGCGAACGGGCGAGCCGAGCGGATTCTCGGTTTGACGCAAGATCAAATCTGCGGCCGCGACTCGTTGGATCCCCGTTGGCGCGCCGTGCGCGAAGACGGTTCGCCCTTCCCCGGAGAGGAGCATCCCGCGATGGTGTGTCTCCGGACCGCGCGGCCGGTCCTCGGCACCGTGATGGGCATCCACCGCGCGGATGGCGATCTCACTTGGATAGTGGTCAATGCGAACCCGATCGAAGAAGCGCCCGACGCACTCGCCGGCGCCGTCGCATCGTTTCACGACATCACCGAGCGCAAGCGCGCGGAAGAGGCCTCGCGCGAGCAAGAGGAGCGTTTCCGCAGCGCATTCGATTCCGCCCCGATCGGTATCGCGCTGGTGTCCCTCACCGGCGGTTGGCTGCGCGTGAATCGTTCCGTTTGCGAACTCTTGGGGTACGCCGAGGCGGAGTTGCTGGCGGCGGACTTCCAAGCCCTCACGCACCCGGACGACCTCGGTACCGATTTGAACAGCGTCCGGCAGATGCTCGACGGCAGCATCCGCACGTACCAAATGGAAAAACGATATTTTCACAAGACGGGGCGTATCGTCCGGGCGTTGCTTTCGGTCTCGCTGGTCCGGGACGCGGTCGGCCAGCCTCGCTATTTCATTTCGCAAATCGTGGACATCACCGAGCGCAAGGCGGCCGAAGAACTGGTGAAAGCGTCGCTCCGGGAAAAGGAAACGCTCCTCAAAGAGATCCACCACCGGGTGAAGAACAATTTGCAGATCGTCTCCAGTCTGCTCGATTTGCAGTCCGAACACACCGCCGATCCGGCCGCGCTGGCGATGTTCCAAGAGAGCCGCGGGCGGGTGAAATCGATGGCGATGATCCACGAGCGCCTCTACCGGGCCTCGGACCTGGCCCGCGTCGATTTCGGCGCGTACGCCAAGCAACTCGCGGACGATCTATTCCACGGCTACCGCGTCGACCGGGCGGACATCGCATTGGAATTGGAGATCGGGGTCGTGACGCTCCCGCTCGATCTGGCGATCCCGTGCGGTCTACTACTGAACGAGTTGATGTCCAATTGTTTGAAGCACGCGTTCCGCGATCGGACCGATGGTCGAATCCGGGTCTCGCTCTATTTTGAGGATGATTTCAATGTGCTGAGCGTGAGCGACGACGGGGTCGGTTTCCCCGCGGGTGCCGACTTCCGCAACGCATCTTCGTTCGGCATGCAGTTGGTGGACACGCTGGTCGAACAGTTGAACGGCGAGATCGAACTCGCTGCGGGTGCGGGGACGACCTTCACCGTACGCTTCGCGTGCGGGAATTCGTGACGGTTCGAAAGGGGTCGTTGTGTCCGCATCCATTTTGATTGTCGAAGATGAAAAGATCATCGCCAAAGGGATCGAGAAGCGGCTGAAGGGCATGGGCTACACCGTCGCGGGGATGGCCGCGACCGGGGAAGAAGCCCTCGAAAAGGTCGAATCGCTCCGGCCCGACCTCCTGCTGATGGATATCAACCTAGGCGCGGGCATGGACGGCGTGGCGGCGGCCGAGCTCGTCCGTGTGCGCTTCGATCTGCCGGTCGTCTTCCTCACGGCTTTCTCGGACGATGCAACTTTGCAGCGGGCGAAACTCACGGAGCCTTTCGGATATATTTTAAAGCCCTACGAGGATCAAGACCTCCGGACGGCGATCGAAATCGGCCTCTACAAGCACCGCATGGACCGCCGCGTCCGCGAGAACGAACAGTGGCTCGCCGCCACGCTCGGCAGCATCGGCGATGGCGTGATCGCCACGGATGGGCGTGGCGAGGTGCGTTTTTTGAATTCGCTCGCCGAAAGAATGACGGGCTGGTCGGCGGCGGATGCGGTCGGCCGTAACGTCACCGACATTTTCCGGATCGTCGAAGAAAAGAGCCGGGAAACCGTGCGCAACCCGGCGCTCGACGCGCTGCGGACGGGGGAATCGACCGAACTCGCCCCCGGCACAGTACTCATCGACCGGGCCGGTGGCGAGCGACCGATCGACGACAGCTCCGCCCCGATTCGCGGGGCCACCGGCGCCGTGGATGGGGCGGTCTTAGTTTTCCGCGATATCACCGAGCGCCGCCGGCTCGAAGACCACCTGCGCCAAGCCCAGAAGATGGAAGCCATCGGCCGGTTGGCGGGCGGCATCGCCCACGATTTCAACAACATCATCACCATCATCTCGGGCTTCTGCGAATTCCTGCTCTCCGGCGACTACCCCGAAGCGTCCCGCGGGCAGTTCGTGCGGAATATCCGCGACGCCTCGGACCGCGCCACCTCGCTGACGCAGCAGATCATGGCGTTCAGCCGCAAGCAATTGCTCGTGCCGCGCGTGCTCGACTTGAACGCCGTGGTCGCCGAAATGGGCGCGCTGGTGAAGCGGTTGATCGGATCGAACATCGAGTTCGTCGCCGAGTTGGCCCCGGATCTCGCCCCGGTGAAAGCCGACCCGACTCAGATCGGCCAGGTGTTTTTGAACTTGGCCGCCAACGCCCGCGACGCCATGCCCCAAGGAGGCCGGTTGGTCGTGACCACCTCCAACGTCGTATTGGACGAATCGACGACCCGCGAATTCCCCGACGTCGCGCCGGGTCGCTACGCTTTACTCGCCATCGCCGACAACGGCGTCGGCATGGACGAAGCGGTGCTCGCGCACATTTTCGAGCCGTTCTTCACCACCAAAGCCGTGGGACGCGGGACGGGCCTCGGCCTCGCCACCGTCTACGGCATCGTCAAGCAAAGCGGCGGCCACGTCGCGGTCGCCAGTCGGCCGGGGGAAGGGACCTTGTTCCGCATTTACCTTCCCTCCGTACAAGCCGCGGCGGCCCCGGCTGTTGCCCTTGCCCGATCACCGGCGAAACGCGGGGACGAAACGATCCTGCTCGTCGAAGACGAAGAGACGGTCCGAGAGATGATGAAGTTGGTTTTGAAATCGAACGGCTACGAGGTTTTGGATGCCGCAGATGGGGCCATGGCTCTGGCGGTCGCGCGGGCTCATCCGGGGGCGATCCATCTGCTGATGACCGACCTGATGATGCCCCATTTGTCCGGCCGCGAGTTGGCCGATCGGCTGGTGGCGGAGAAGCGCGTCGGTCGCGTGCTGTTCATGTCCGGGTACACCGAAGACGTTCTCGCCCGCCAAGACGTGGAGTCTTCGTCCGCGGACTTCCTGCACAAGCCCTTCACTTTGGAAGGACTGACGACGAAAATCCGCGAGGTATTAGATCGTCCGAATCACGCCCCGTAGTCGATGTCTTCCACATTCGCGCGGTGCTTCAAGATGAAATCCCGGCGCCCCTCGACTTCGTTGCCCATGAGCATGCGGAACATCTTTTCCGCTTGCAAGACATCCGTCATCGTTACCTTGAGTAGCGTGCGGCGCTTGGGGTCGAGGGTGGTGTCCCAGAGTTCTTCGGGATCCATTTCGCCGAGCCCTTTGAACCGCGTGATCGTCAGCCCCTTCTCGCCCGTCTTGCGGATCTCGGCGTACAGTTCGCGCAGGTTGTGCAGGTCCTTGGTGGCATCGCCGTTCACCAAGCTGTAGCGCACGAACGGATCGCGCCCGGCCGGGCGGGGCAACGGCACCAAGTCGTATGCGGTGAAGTGGTACTCGGCGAGTTTGCCGAGCGCCCGGTTGAGCATCCGCACTTCGTGCCATTCGTCGCGGCTGAATTTGAAGCGCTCGTCGATCTCGGCGGGCAGCTTGACGTTCGGATCGGTGCTCACCGCCATCGTCGGCACCGCTTCGCCGATGGTCAACTCGTGCTTCAACAGTAATGATTGATCGACGCGGAACGCTTCGACTTCTTCCTGCGAGTAGAAGAAATGTTCCTTGGCGCCGAGCCGCACTTGGAACATCGGCAGCGCGCCGGCCTTCAGGTGATTCAAGAAATTGAGCAGCGAGTGGCCGCGGCGTTCGAGGATCGTCACGGCGGTGTCGACGTCGGCGAGGATCGGCAGAATCTTGCGGAGGGCATCCGAACCGAGCGTCGCGGCGGTCGGGCGATTCCGCTTTGCATCGGGGTCGGCGTGGACGACGATGCTCGTATCGGCGAGCCCGCGGCCCATCAGCACATCGGCCATCTCTTCGCGCGTCTGGATGAACTTGGATTCCTTCTTCTGCGTCACCTTGTACAGCGGCGGGCGGGCGACATACAGCCGGCCTTCTTCGACGAGCTTGCGCATTTGGCGGAAGAAGAAGGTGAGCAGCAGCGTGCGGATGTGCTGGCCGTCGACGTCGGCGTCGGTGAGGATGACGATCTTGCCGTAGCGGATTTTGGACGTGTCTTCGATGTTGCCGATGTCGAGGCCGACGGCGGCAATGAGCGCGGCGATTTCGGCGTTGGCCAGCAGCTTTTCGAGCTGGGCTTTTTCGACGTTCAGCACCTTGCCCCGCAGCGGCAGTACGGCTTGGTACATGCGGTCCCGGCCCGACTCGGCCGAGCCGCCGGCGGAGTCCCCTTCGACGAGGAACAACTCGGACTTCTCGCGGTCGCGGGTCGTGCAGTCCATCAATTTGCCGGGAAGCCCGCCGCCGCCGAGGATGTTTTTGCGCTTGGTAATGGCGTCGCGGGCGTTCTTCGCGGCGATGCGGGCCTCGGCCGCGAGGTTGACGCGCCGGCACATCAGCACGCCTTCCTTCGGGTTCTTTTCCAAGTACTCGTTCAGGCACTCGTACAGGACGCTGGCGACGACGCCTTCGACTTCCGGGTTGTTGAGCTTCACCTTGGTCTGCGATTCGAACAGCGGATCGGGGTGGCCGATGCTGACGATCACCGTCAGGCCGAAGCGGAAGTCTTCGCCCTTGAGTTCGAGGCCTTCCTTGTAGATGTTCTCCTTCTTGCCGTAGGCCGTGAGGCTGCGGGTGAGCCCGGCGCGGTACCCGGACAGGTGTGTGCCGCCGTCGCTGTTGAAAGCGTTGTTGCAATAGCAGCGTTCGATTTTGTCGTCGCGGTTGCAGTACTGCAGCGAGATTTCGACCTGGATGTTGTTGACAGTCTTGTTGAAGTAGATCGGCGGGTGATAAACCGTTTCCCCCTCGTTGAGGAACGAGACGTACTCGGCGATGCCGCCCTGCGAGAAGAAGCTTTCGTTGCGGGCTTGGAGTTCGTCGACGATGCCGATGCGCAGGCCTTTGTTCAAGTAGGCGATTTCGCGCAATCGGTCGAGCAAGGTGTCGTAGTTGAAGGTAATGTCGCCGAAGATTTCGGGGTCGGGCTTGAAGCTGATGGTGGTCCCCGAGACGCCGGCCGGCGTTGGGCCGAGATTCTTCAGGGCGCTGATGGCGTAACCGCGCTCGAACTCCATCTGCCAAACGCGGCCGTCGCGGCGCACCTCGGCTTCGCACCATTCGGACAACGCATTCATCGCCTTGGCGCCCATGCCGTGGAGGCCGGCCGACACGCGGTAGGCGGAGTTGTCGAACTTGCCGGACGTCCCGGCGATGGTGAGGGCGTCTTCGAGGGTCGACTTGCCCGAGTCGGCTTTGATACCGACGGGGATGCCCCGGCCGTCATCGGATATGGAGCACGACCCATCGGCATGGAGCACGACCTGGATGTTTTTGCAGTAGCCGGCGAGGGCTTCGTCGACGGAGTTGTAGACGATTTCATAGACGAGGTGGTGCAGCCCGGAGGCGGCGGTATTGCCGACATACATGCCGGGATTCTGACGGATGTGCGCGGCATCCTTCAGGGTCTTCATGTTCTCTTCGGTGTACTCGCCCTGGGGCGGGAGGACGGTCTCGGTGCTCATGCGCGCGGCCCTGGATTCCGGAGTAACATTGCTCAGTTATTGTACGGATTGGGGGGTGGATTGCGCCGGTGGAATGGAGTGGGCAAAATGACGATAAGGGCATCGGTCGAATGTCGCTTTTCTCGGAGCGGCGCAATTCGGATTTTCTCCGCGACTCACCGTCTCGTCGGTTAAGATGCTTCTATGCGATATCGATTTTCCGCGCTGTGCGTCTTGGCCACTCACTGCACCCTGCTCCAAGCCGGGGTCTATTACTCCGGGGACGCGCGCAACGAACTTCCCGCCGAGTGGGCCGGATTTCTGCGCGATCAGCGCGCGCTCCGGCTCGCGGCCGATCCGAAAAACGATTTCGCACCGATGCGCGACACCGCCGTCGATGGCATCGTCAAACTCGAAGGCCTGAAGAAAACCCGGGAATTGACCGCCGACGAACTCGCCGACCTCGGGGCGCTCCATTTGCGATTGGGGCAACCGGAGAAGGCCGTCGGAATCCTGCGCGCCGCAAATCGGCGGCATCCCGAACACTTCCGCATCGCCGCCAACCTCGGTACCGCCTGGCAGCAATCGGGCGATTTAGCCCAAGCGACGGCCGCGCTCGAAGAAGCCGTGCGGCTCGCGCCCAAAGAATTCCGGGCCGTCGAAGCGCTGCACCTGAAACTCGTTCGCAGTCGGGCCATGGAGAAGAAGGGAGCCGCAGGTCTCGACGATCTTTTCGGCGTCGATACCTCCGATGCGAAAGTGAAGTTCCCCGCGAATGCGCTCGGCCTCGTTCAAGAATTGGCCCTCGCGCTCCCGTTCGATGCCCGATTGCTCTGGCAACTCGCGGAAATCGCCCACGCCTTCGGCGATGTCCGCACCGCCGCGAACTTGCTCGACGGGGCCGTCGTCGAACTCGGATTGTCGTCGGAGGACGCCCGCACGCGGCGGGCGCGCTTCCGCGCCGCGGCCGACGCACTGGCGAAAAAAGACGATCACGCCGTCCACAAGGGGACGCTGAAGTTCGCGTCGAGTCGGGTTTTCCAATCGCTCATCGACGAAACGAAGCTGCCGAAAGTCGATCCGAACGGGATCAACCCGCTGCCGTGGAGTGCCCTGGCCGAAACGACCCTGACGAAGAAATTCGAGCCGAAGTTCCTCAAGTACGTCGTCGATGTCGATGGGCGATCCGTGCGCTTCACCGGGTTCCTGCGGCCGACGCGCAACGCCGATGGGTTGACGGAATTCCTGATGACCGAGTCGCCCATCGGCTGCTGGTATTGCGAATCGCCCGGCGCCACCCAAGTGATTTGGGTCGAACTCGCCGACGGGGCGACCATCGACTTTTCCCGCGCGCCGATCCAAGTGACGGGGAAATTGGAGTTGAACCGCACCGATGCGGAATCGCATTTGTATCGGGTGGTCGGGGCGAGCGTCAAGAAAGTGGAGTGACGCCGGGCGGTCCATACAACACCGGAACCACCGTTCACACGCGAACCACGAACATGCGCCCCAAATTGATCGCCGGCAACTGGAAGATGTACACGACCGCGGCCGCCGCCGAGGAACTCGCCGCAGCGGTCGCCGCAGGCGCCCCCGCCGACCCGAGCATCCGCCTCGCGGTCTGCCCACCTTCGATTTGGCTGACGCGGGTCGCCGCCGTACTGCGAGGCACGAGCGTCTCGCTCGGCGGGCAAAATTGCCACTTCGAAAAAGAGGGCGCTTACACCGGCGAACTCGCCCCCGCGATGTTGCTCGACGCGGGCTGCCAGTACGTGATCCTCGGCCACAGCGAACGCCGCCACGGCTTCGGCGAAACCGACGAGCTGCTGAACAAGAAAACGAAGGCGGCACTCGCCGCCGGGTTGCAAGTGATCTTCTGCATCGGCGAGCTGCTCGCCGAGCGAGAAGGAAATCGAACCGATGCGGTGTTGGATCGCCAACTCACCGCCGGGCTCGCCGGCTTGACCGCCGAGCAAATGGCGAGTGTCGTCCTCGCCTACGAACCGGTCTGGGCCATCGGCACCGGCCAAGTCGCCTCCCCGGAACAAGCGCAAGCGGCCCACGCATTCGTACGCGGTAAAATCGCGACCCTCTTCGGCGTGGCAGTCGCGCAGGCCGTTCTCATTCAGTACGGCGGCTCGGTGAAGCCCGACAACGCCGCGACGCTCTTAAACCTCCCCGACGTCGACGGGGCCTTGGTCGGCGGGGCGAGTTTGAAAGCCGAATCGTTCTTGGCCATCGCGGCCGGGGCGAAGCGGTAGGCGAATTTCACTTCGTCGAAATCTCGTAGGCCCCGGTGGGATATTGCCCGTAGGGGTAGCTCTGGATGCCGTTGGCGATGGAGCTGACGTATCCGCCCGGATCGCGGATGATCTTGATCTTGATGATCTTGGTGTCCCCGTTTTTGAGCGCCCCGGCGTGCACGCCCGCGACGCCGATGTTCGAATCGGCCGTGTACGTGCCGGTCCCCCAGACGGTGCCGGCGTTGCTGCCCGTCACTCGGATGCGGACGGTTTTGCCCATGTGCGTTTGGAACAGCTGGTAAAAGTTCGCCGGTTCGACGAGTTCGAGCTTGTCGTCCGCGGCCGAAATGCCGCCCGATTGCAGCGTGCGCGCGTCGGTGACGCGCAGTTTCAGTTCGCCGAATTGGAACGTCCGGATCCGCAGTTGCGACGCAACGATCCGCCCCGAGAATTGCGACTCGTCCGTGGTGATCGTGTCGGTATCGCGCGGGGCGTTCTTGCGGGCTTCCCGGTCGCCGGCCACGGCCTCGTAGACCATTTCCAAATGCGGGCGGCTCTCCGCGTCGGCTTTGCGCAACGCCGATTTCAAAAATGGGGCGATCTTACCGCCGAGGGTTTTGAGTTGGGTCTTCCCTTCCTCGCGGGCTTTGGCCTCTTTGGAACCGACGGCGGCGAGGGCGGTATCGAACATCCGCTGTTCGTCCGCGCTGAGGCGGACGCCGAATTCGATTTTGCGGATGTCCTTCACGGGGATGGACAGGTTGCCGTGGGGCGTTTGCAATTGCAGTTGCTCGTCGAGCAGCGAAACCTTCAGCGTGCTGTTGTCGATGAAGAGCACCTCCCAATCGCCCCCGGGGGGCTTGGCCTTCGCCGGGACCTCCGGGTCGATGCCGGGGTCGCCACCCGGTGTCGGCACCGGTTGCCCCGCGCCGAGGGATACGAATGCCAGCAGAAATACCCACGTGCGAATCCGGTCCATGATCGACCCCCCGTTCGGTTGCAGGAGCAGTTTACCAGATCGGCCACCGCGAGTTTGTCACGGTCCGGACACGGGCACCACGTCACCCCGGCTTGTTGTTGGCCTTCAGCAAAAAGGCCAAGATCGTCGCGATGGCTTGGTAGAGTTGCGGCGGGATCTCCTGATCGACCTTCATCCGGCTGAGGACGCCCACGAGGGCCCGGTCTTCGCGGATGGGGATGCCGTTCTTTTTGGCGAGCGCGAGGATGCGCTCGGCGAGCGCGCCTTGACCCTTGGCCACGACCTTCGGCGCGGTGTCGCGGGCGGGATCGTACCGCAGCGCCACGGCCTTCTTTTGCTGGTTCTCGGCCACCTTCACGCCCTCGCATCGACGATGGAACCCGACTCCGGTCGGATCGTCGCCCGTTTCTTGACGCGCTCCGGCCAATCGGCCAGCGGGCGCACATCGAGCAGCGCTTCGCGGAATCCGCCGGCCAACAATTCGGTTTTCAACGCGGGGAGTTCCGGAGCCAATCGGTCGAGCACCGCCTGCGATTGGACGTAGACCACCGCGAACATCCGGTCGTCGTGCAACCCCGCTTCGATCCACGTTTCGCCCAGGCCACTCAGGGGCACTTGCATCATCATGCGAAACGCTTTGGCCTGCTGTTCGCCCTGCTCGTCGGTTTCGTATTCCGGCTCGAGCGCGAGGTTCAACGTCTGCCAGCGGCCGCCGTCGATGTAAGGCACTTGGTAGACGTAGGCACCGCCGGTCTCTTTCGCGAAGACGTTCTGCGCTTGCTGGGCCTCGATGCTTTCGAGCGTCCGCTGGGCGACGGGGAATTGGGCGTGGGCCAGCGTCGGCAGCGCTTGGAACAACCTCAGCAAGCCGCCTTTGAGATCCGGGGCACGCTCCGCTGTCGCCCGCGATTCCCCGCTCGCTTCGCGGCCGAGCTTGGCTTCGTAGTGCTGCCCGCCGTCTTCCACCGCCGCGCGGATTTGTCCGGCGCTCGGCGGGGCGTGCGCTTCCACTACCCGAGCGGGGGGTGTCAACCCCCCGGGGATTCGTCTTGGTTCATCACGGATCGATTCCGGATCCGAGATCGTTTGCAGAAGTTCGCGCACTTCGGGCGCGTCCGCCGATGCCGGAAACTTCTGCACGAATGCGGCGATCGTCTTTTGGAGTTCGACCGTCGACGTCCCCTCGAGAATTTTCGCGGCGAGCACCGAAACCAGTTCGCGGATTTCGGGTGCCGTCGCAGGAGATGCCGCAACCGGCGCGGGAAACGTCCGGAGCAACTCTCGGACTTCGGGCGTCGCCGCGAGGGTGGGGAACTCGCGGATGAACGCGGTGATCGATTCTTGAAGCTCGGGCGTCGAGGCCCCCTCGAGGACTTTGGCGGTGAGTGTGGCGACAAGGGCGCGGACTTCGGGGATCGCGGACGGGGTCGCCGCGGAGGTCGGGGCCGGGATATCTCGGACGGACGCAGCCTGGGGCAAAGCTTCCAACGCCTTCGGGGTCACCGCCGTCAGCGCGCTGCGGATTTCGGCCACGGCCCGCTGTTGCGAACCGATTTTCTGACCGAGCACCGCGGGGGGCACGCTCTCGAGTTCCGCCAACAGCGGCGGCACCGCTTCGGCCAGCGGCGACGGTTGTTGAATCCGCAGAATCGCCGCGGCGACGAGCCTCGGGAGGTCGGCTGTCTCGGGGACCGGCCGAAGTTCGACCCCGTCCGGCGTGCGCCTCACGAGGGCGACGTAGCGGCCGCCCGGTTGCAATGGCTCCTGCGAAGTCGCCTTCAATTCCTCCCCTTCGACCTTCACCAGCACTCGGCCCGTCGGCTCGCGGCTCAGTACTTCCACGACCGACACCTGCGCGGCGTTCCCCGGCGTGCGCGGTGCGACGGGAGTCGCGCTCGGCACGGCAATCGCGGTCACCGCTTGCGGGATGATCTCGAGTTGCGGGTTCGTTTTGCCACCCGTGACGCGCAGCGTGATCGCGTCGCCGGTTTTCAGATTCACCGAATCGCGGACGAGCAGGACGGTGTTGCCGAACTTGAGTTCGGTCTGACCGTTTTGAATCCGGCCGACCGTCGCCGCGACGATGCTCGTCTGGATGCTGGAAACATCCCCAGCGACCAATCGCAGCGTTTGCGCCGCGACGGCGGGCGTCGTGGCGAGGGCGGCCGAGTTGACGGGGTTCACTTGCATGGAGGCAGTGTACCCCACCCGGCGAGAAATGCTGTATTCCGCTGACTCAATCGGAAACCGACTCGCCGCCGTTGCGGGAACCCCAGGCGGTCCAAATCGACGGCGAGACGGACACCGGAACGAAGCGGACCGATCCGTCGGCGAACGCCGCGTTGACCCCGCCGAGATGGATGCTGCGCGCCGCCAAGCGACCTTTCTGTTGCGTCGCATTCATGCAGTCCGCGTTGGAAGAATCCGGCGGTTCGGCGTGGTTATATAGGGTATTCCCGTAATTGCCCACGATCCATTTCCCGCCGCGTTCTCCGTTCCACACACCGGTCGAACCCGAACAAGCGGCTGGCGTCGGCTCCGTGACGCCGGGGAGTTCACGTATGGCCAGCCGGTGCGGCGGATCAATGCTGCCGCCGCCGAGCGGTCGCTCGGCGAACAGGGCCGTATTTGTCGCCCCGTCGGTGATGTCCGCGATTCGCACGGTGGAATTGGTGAAAAAGATGCCGTCTGCGGCGACGAGCGACCCGCCGGCCGTCCCGCTGCCCGCGTTCCCGGCATAGTTGGTTCCCGCTTGGGTCAAACCGGGAACCCGACCCCCGGCCGGATCCGCCGGGCAGACAAATGCGCCGATGCGCGTGCGCGCGGCCGGGTCGTTTCGACTCCCGTCGAAGACGATCCCCGGCGCCGTGTAAGAGATGGGCGGCGATGAAAAATCGACGAGACCACGGACCCCGTCCTGCTCGAGGTGCGGCAGCAAATAGGCGTGCGCCGAAAAGATCGCGGGGGCGGGCGATCCCCGTCCGGCCGGGAAATACCCCTGGCTGCCGTGGTGGCCGTGCGCCGCCAATGCGAGTTGCTTGAGGTTGTTCGAACACGAAATCCGCGCCGCCGCGGCGCGAACTTTTTGAACGGCCGGCAAGAGTAAGCCCATCGCGATCCCGATGATGGCGAGCGCGACCAACAGTTCGATCAAACTGAAAGCCGGGCGGCGCGGCATCACTTCGTCTCCGGCGCGATGCGCCACATGCGATTGGCCGGTTCGTCGACCACCAACAACGAACCGTCTTTAGCGACCGCGACCCCCACCGGGCGACCATAAACTTCATCGTCATTGGCGATGAAACCGGTCAAGAAATCCTCGGTTGGACCGGAGGGTTTGCCATCTTGGAACGGCACGAATACGACCCGGTATCCCGCGAACTTCGACCGGTTCCACGAACCGCGCTGGCCGATGAACGCACCGCCTCGGAATTTTTCGGGGAACGCTTTCGCGTCGTAGAAGGCGAGGCCGAGCGAGGCGGTGTGCGAGCCGAGCGGGACGTCGGGCATTTTCGCCTTCGCCACGAGGTCGGGGCGTTCCCCCTTGCGACGCGGGTCTTCGTTTTGTCCCATGTACGAGTAAGGCCAGCCGTAAAAACCGCCGTCTTGTACGCCGGTGATGTAGTCGGGTACCAAATCATCGCCGAGTTGGTCGCGCTCGTTCACGGCGGTCCATAGGGCGCCCGACTTCGGTTCGAAGGCCAGCCCGACGGGATTGCGGAGCCCGCCGGCGAACACGCGCAGGCCCGTGCCGTCCAAATTGACTTCGAGGATATTCGCCCGGAGGATCTCGTTCGCGGTGCCGTGCTCCGCGACGTTGCTGCCCGAACCGACCGAGACGAGGAGTTTCTTGCCATCTCGACTCGGGAGTAAATTGCGCGTCCAATGGTTGTTGTAACCGCCCGCGGGGAGGTCGAGAATTTTCCGCCCCTTCCCTTCGACAACGGTTTGATCGGCCTTGTACGGGAACGACAGAATCGCGTCGGTATTGCCGACGAAAAACGTGTCGCCGACCAAGGCCATCCCGTGGGGGAGGTTCAAATCTTTCGCGAAGACTTCTTTCAACTCCGCCGCGCCGTCTTTGTCGGCATCGCGGAGGAGCGTGATCCGGTTGGCCCCTTTTTTGCCTTTGTCCGGCGTCCGCGTTTCGGCCACGAGGACATCGCCATTCGGCAAGACATAGAGCCAGCGCGGGTTGTCGAGCCCGTCCGCGAATACGGAGACGCGAAAGCCGGGCGGGGCGCTCGGCATTTTGTCTTTGGGCCAACCGATGACTTTGGGGAACTTCGTGGCGGACGGAGTTTCGTTCGGCTTGGGCAAGGCCGGCTTCGGATTGTCGGCCGGGCTTCCGAGGATCGATACCAGTGCGAGTGTCGTGAACATGCGATGGGTCTCAAATTGCCGACGAGAACCGGCCGGTGCCGGAGAACGCCGAAATCCGCAGCAAAACGAATGCCCAACCGACCGATGCGACCAATATTCAGGCCGCGACGCCCAAGTCGGCGAGGAGGCTCATCAAAACGAGCGGGCCGAGGGGTTCGGACTCGTACCGGTAATCGTCGGATTCGATGGCGAGCCGCCATTCTTGCCGCGGGGTTTCGAGGGCCAAACGATCTTCGAGCCCGAATGGGAATTCGACCCAGCCGACGAGCCCGATGAGGCGATCCCGCACGCGCTCGTCCAGCAGGGCCCCTTCGATTTCATACCCGGTCGCGGAGCGGAGGAGCAACCGACTCCCGGACACAACTTCCCGTAGGTTCTCGAGATTCAAAATCGCCCGGCGCCCCGGCAGCACGACCCAGAGCGCGGCCAGCAGGCGATCTTCCGACGGCATCAGCCGGCGGTACCAATCGTTCAAACGGCGGACGTCGTCGTCGGCCGAGCGGCGCGTGCAACCGGCGAGTTCTTGCATCCGAAACCAGAGGGTCCGTTGATTCTCGAAAACGAGCGCGAGGGCGGGCCGACGCGGATACGCCGGCAACGGTCGAGGTGCTGGTAGCTGCGGTCGACGGATTCGATGGGCGATTCGCGGAAATGACCCGCCGACACGCCCGGAGCATCGAGCAATTGGGAAGCCATCGCGTCCTCCGGCATTCGGGGCGGGCGTTCAGTAGACTCCTCCGTTCCATCGGAATCGACGGACACCCTATACATAGCATTCGTCGGTTTTGGGGAAACTGTACCGCAAATGCGGAGAAGTTCGGAGAATTCACCCGATCTACTCGGAAAAACTGGAATTTCGGTTGTCCGCAGGCTTGAGCGAAGGTCCACTTCCGCTGGATTCCGAGTTGCGGTAAGTTACAGTCGCTCCACCTACAAGGATGTTCTTCATGCGTTCGCTCATCGTCCTCGCGGCATTCTGCTGGTCCGTAGTCGCCGCACCGGTGCCGAAGGAAGCTAAACGGGATCCGTTCGCAGGTACTTGGAAACTGACGAAGAACGTTATCGACGGTCGGCCGCTCGACGATCCCGAAAATGACGTCTTTTGGACGATAGACGAGAAACATGGGCTGACGCTCAAGGTTACGGCCAAGAAAGATGCGGCGCCACCGGCGCCCCGAGCGATGAAGATTGGCTGGGTGGTCACTTCCGCCGCTCCCACCTCGACGCAACTTCAATTCGACACGGCACGAAATGAGATCGATTATAAAATCGGCGAAATGACACGAATGGGTCGGTACGTGCTACGCGGCGACACGCTGATCATCGGCTTGGGCTTGCCCGGGTCGGGGCGACCCGGGACCGAGCGGGACGTCAAGAACATTCAATCTTTGACTCTGGAGCGCGTGGCCAAGTAAGCAAGAGCCGGGCCGGCATCGAGCGGATTTCAAGTTTGCGTAGCGATTGTGCGTCGAGTCCAGCGTTTTGCCGCTGAGTCCAGCGTTTTGCCGCTGAGTCTACGCGAGGGTGTGCGACTTCTCACTGGATTCAACATACCCTGCTAATCCTTGCTTTCGCCCAGCAGCGGGCTGCGTCCGAGGACGGTGTATTCCATCCCGTCGCGACGGAGTTCGGTGCTGTACACGAGGATTTCTTCGACCGGGGTGTAGCCGGCGTTCCAACCGAGGTGCTTGGGCAATTCGGCCGCCAGCAGGGTCGCGTCCTCTTCCCCCTTCGCGCGGCCCAGGGTCAGGTGCGGGGTGTAGCCGCGCTCCTCTTGGCGGTATGAACCGAGTTCCGAAAGCGGCAGCGCGATGGCCGCGTGCAACCGCACCAGCGCCTCGGTCCCGGCCGTGATGCCGCCCCAAAGGATTTTGGGGCGGCGCGGCGTCGGGAAAGCGCCGACCCCGCCGACGCGCAGGGTGAAGGGCGGTTCGACGGCCGCCGCTTTCGCCGTCGCCCGGCAGGCGTGGACCAAATCCCGATCCTCGATTTCGCCGAGGAACAGCAGCGTGACGTGGAAGTTCTGCGGTTCGACCCACTTGACCTTGGCCCCGCTGAGCGCGAGGGAACGCTGCATCAACTTGGCCGCGGCGCGGATGGTGTCATTGACGGCCACGCCGATGAATGTCCGGGTGCGTGCCATGGTGGTCTCTTCCGAATTGGGGTATTTGGGGCTCGCCCCATTCAAAAATGATACGTTTTGAAGCATGAAGTACCAAGAACTCGGCCGCACGGGCCTGCGCGTTTCGCAATTGTCGCTCGGAGGCGCCCAATTCGGCCAGCAGTACGGGACGTTGTCGGTGCCGCAGGCGACGGAGGTGGTCCACGCCGCAATCGACGCAGGGGTGAACCTCATTGATACCTCGGCCTTCTACGGGCTCGGTACCTCCGAAACAATCCTCGGCGAGGTGCTGGCCGGCGGGTGGCGGGAGAAGGTGTCGATCTGCACGAAGGCCGGGCGTTTGGATCGAAATCGGTTCGATTTCAGCGCGGCGGGGATACGCGCGTGCTTCGAAGGTTCGTTGCGTCGCTTGCGCACCGACCGAGTCGAGATACTGCTGGCTCACGACATCGAATTCGCCGACGATTTCGAGCGGGTCTTCGACGAAACCGCCGGGGTGTTGAACGACTTGAAGCGCGAGGGAAAATGCCGGTTCATCGGCATGTCGTGCCTGCCGTTGGGGTTGTTGGCCAAGGCCATCGAGCGCTGCGACCTCGATGTGGTCGTCTCCTATTGCCACTTCAACTTGCAAGATCAAACGCTGCATACGGAGTTGATGCCGGTCGCGGCGGCGCACGGCGTCGGCGTGTTGAACGCCAGCCCACTTAGCATGGGGCTGCTGACGAATCAGGGCCCGCAGCCGTGGCACCCGGCCGGCGAAGAGATCAAATCCGCGTGCCGGGCCGCCTCGGAGTATTGCCGGTCGCACGGGGCCGACATCAGTTTCCTCGGGATGCAGTTCTGTTTGAATTCGGACGTGCCGAGCACGGTCTCCGGAGCGGCGACGCGGGTCGAATTGGACACGAACCTGCGGGCGCTGGCGACCCGGCCCGACCCGGAACTCCTCGCGGGGGTGCTGGCACTTTTGGAACCGGTGCGAGACCGGACGTGGAAGAGCGGGAACTGGATCGCGTAAGATGAACTGCGGGAGTTCCACCGGCCCGGAGGCGACCATGGCTTTCCAGCAGTTCACCTTCCCGCAAGTGCTCACTGACTTGGAATTGTCCCTGCGCGACGCGGATCTGTACGGGGACTTGCCGGCCGAAGCCGTCTCTGCGGAATTGGAAGCGACGATCCGCGACGGCACGGATTTGGCCACCGCGATCCACAACGAGAAAGCCCGCTCGGAATTCGTCATCGCGCCGGTGTTGTTGGAACTCCGGCGAAGGCACCGCGGAGTATTTTCACTCTTTTCGGGCGTCGAGTTGAATGCGGATGCCAACCGGGGCTTGAACGGAATTTGCGATTTCGCCCTCGCCCAGCCGAGGAGCCAGCACGTGATGATGCTGCCGATCTTGTCCATCGTCGAGGCGAAGACCGACAATTTGAGGAGTGGTTTGGGGCAATGCATTTCGTCCATGGTGGCCGCGGCCATGATGAACGATCCGGGCGGCGAATCGCGCGGCATCGTTTTCGGAGTTGTCACCAGTGGGAGTTTGTGGAAGTTCCTGAAACTTTCGGGCTCCGACTTGTGGATCGATTCCTCGGAATATCTCATTAGCGATCTGGGCAAACTCTTGGCGATCCTCGGTTCGATCGTGACTTCGTTTCGAAAGTAATTCGGGATACAAAATCGATGCGCCGCTTCGCCATAGCCTTCGCTCTTTTCACCACCGCCATCGCCGCGTCCGCCGCGCCGTTGCCGGAGCCGATCAGCTACGCCAAGCCCTGCCCCGGCGATCAATTCGTCTTCGTGATGTTCGGTTCGAAAGAAGCGGAAGCGAAGTTGAAGGACGGCGACAACAAACGCCATGCCGAAAGCGTCCGGGCCAAATATCCAGTCCCGGGGATGTACCGCGCGGGCGATGTGGCCGAACTCCTATACCCCCTGGACGGTGGATTCCGAGTTTTCTCGGCCTTTGGCGTCGCGTCGGAGTTATTCCCGCGGCGCTACGTCCCGGATGAAAATCTCTACCTCTCCGGCGACGGGCGCACCGTCGTCCGGCTCGAGGGCGATTGGTGGATCACAAAGTCTTACTCGGGCGGCAAGCGACTCCCGCCCGAAGTGGAGCAACGGCAGTTGGAATCGCCCGCCGTGAGCTTGTACCGCGATGGCATTTTGTTGAAGCGACACCCTTTAAAATCGCTGATCCACGATCCGTTGCTTCTGCCGCATACCCCCGAACACATTCTCTGGGCCGGCGGGGCGGTGCTCCGGGATGACGGCGAGCGATTCGTACTCTTCACGCAAGACACGAATCGAATCAGTTTCGATATCAACACCGGCGAGATCGTCGGCACCGAGAAGACCGGTTACGGCAGCCGATTCGGTCAACGCGTCATCATGGGCACCCTAGCGTTGACGTTGCTATTGCTTTTGGCGTGGGCTTTCTACGCCTTCCGCCGTTCCCGCGTGGGTGTGCCCGCCGGGGTCTGATTTTTCCCATTGCCACTTCGGCTATTCTTTTCCCCGTCGGCCGACTACAAGATGCCTCCGCGCCGGGCCATCACGGATGATGCGCCGGGCGCGGTCGGCATCCCGATCCCCCGCAAGGATGCATATGCCTTTGTCCCGCTCGTTCGCGGCGATCGTCGCCGTCGTCGTTTGTTCCGCCCCACTGTTCGCCCAAACGCCGCCGCCCGTGTTCGCCGCGATCCGCGAGGCTTCGGCCCATCTGGCCGAAGGGCACCCGCACAACGCCGTCGAAACTTTGGAGCGTCAACTGTCCGCCGCCAACGGCGACCGGGACTTCACCGCCGCGCTGCGCGCCGCCTATACGGCCGAGCTGAAAGGGACCCTCGACCCGGTTTTGCAAGATCGCGTCCATGCGAAGCTCGCACTGCTGGAGACTCCCGCGGCCGAGGAGAAATCGACCGGGCCGTTGCCGCCGCCGGTCTTCGGCCCCGCGACCACGCCGGTGCCGACCGCCGCGACGGAAAAGCCGGCGGGCGATTGGATCAAGCAAGCGACGAACGCGTTCAACCGGGCGAAATCGACCGAGCCGAGCCAGTTTCTGACGGCGCGGGATCTGTTCAATCTCGCCTTCCGCAACAAAGTCGAGTTGACCTCGGAGCAGACTGCGGCGTGGGCCTACTGCAGGTTGAAGGTCGCCGCCGACAAGTTGAACAAATCGACCGACGCGGCGACGGCGGCGGACGTGACCGGGGAGGTCGAAGCCGCGCTGCGGCAGGTGCCGAACCACGCCGCGCTCCAAGAGGCGGGTCGCGATGTCCTCGCCGTGGCGCGCCCGCGCGCCGGCAATCGGATCATCCCAAAAGTGGACGCCGGCGTCGGTGCCGGGAGTTTCGTGGTGAAAGGGTCCAACGATGCGGCCTTCACCGAAAAGCTGGTGCTCACGGCCGAGGCGAAGCGCGCCGAGATCTTCGCGCGCTGGTCCGGCCCGCCCGGCGGCCCGTGGGCGCCGCAATGCGAACTCGTGATCCACGCCGATGCGGCCGCATTCGAGCGGGCGACGCAACTGCCCGCCGGGGCGACCGGCCGAGCCGACGTGAAACTCCGCGACGGCGTCGCGCTCTCCCGGCGGATCGACCTCCGCGCCGACGATCCGAATCTATTCGAGGACGCGTTACCGCGAGAATTGACGACCGTGATCCTCGCCGATCTCTTCGCGAGCCAAGCCCCGCCGAAGTGGGCCGAACTCGGCATGGCGGTGCTGGCGTCGTCCGACGCCGAAGTCGGCCGTTACCTGCGAACGCTGCCGCGCTGCGATCGCGACGGCGATCTGCCGAGCGTCGAGAACTTGCTGAAAGCGATCGCGATCCCCGCGAAGGGCGTTACCGGGTTCTACGTCGAAAGCGTGTCGCTCGTCGATTTCCTCGTGCGTTGGCAGGGGGAGAAAACCTTCACTGCGTTCGTCCGCGACAGCCAACGTTACGGGGCCGAGTCGGCGCTGAAGCGCCAGTACGGCGTGAAAGATTACCGCCAACTCGAAGAGACTTGGCGGGCAAACGTCTTCGCGGCGCGGAAGTGAATCGAAGCCGGTGCGGGGGGGTATCCCTCCGGATTTTGCCACGGCGTTAGGCGGCGGTCCAGAGGTCGTTCCACTCCGGGGTGTCGCAGAGGGCTAGGAGTTCCACGAGCGGGCC
>JAYSYN010000085.1:0-2034 GCA_043727575.1 Fimbriiglobus sp. | reverse complement strand
CGTCTACATCCACAGACCCCGGAAACCGTCGGGGATTTCGAGCTTTTTGGCATTCGCAGAAAAGAAGCGGGTCGAGATTACGCTTGGTTGAGGACTAGACGTCTCGACCGTCGCCGGATTCGAAAGGCGTAGAAGCTTCACCGGCCCCGCAAGTTGTCTTCGATGGCGTTGACCAAATCCTGCGTCTTGCTCGGGTTGCCTTGCCAGAGGACGGCGCCGCGGGAGTCGAGCAGGACGGCGGTCGGGAAGCGGTCGACGCCGAATCGCTTCATCAGTTCGCCGGCGCGTTTGCCCGGTACGACGTAAATCTGGTAGTTCAAATCGTGCTTGATGCGGTATCGGTCCGCATAAACCTGCCGGGTTTTCAGCGGTTCGTCGTCGCACGTGATGCCGATGACGTCGAGTCCCCGCGCGGCATATTTCTCTTGCAATGCCGTCAGCACCGGGATCACCTTCACGCACGGCAAGCAACTCGTAGTCATGAAATCGACCAGCAGCAATCCGCCCGGTTGGGACCCGGGGAAGGTGCGCGTGCGGCCTTGCGAATCGACGACTTGGAACGACTCGGCCGTCTCGGTGCGGCGGGTCTCGTTGCGGGGCAGTGGTACCGTACTCCCCGTGCGTGGGATGGCTGCGGCCGGGGCGCGCCAATCCGGGCCGGGGCCGGTCGTCGAGAGCTCGGGGCGAATCGGCCGGACGGGGCTTTCCAACCCCGGCTGCGCGTCGATGGGGGCGTAGCCGCCGTTGCGGGGGAGGTCGTCGGCGGTCGCCGGGAAGATTTTGGAATCGCGGTCGAGCGGCACCGGCGCCGGCAGATCGCGGGCGTCGGAACGCGGGGCATTCGACTGCAAATTCGGGGCGGGGAGCGGCCCGAGATCGGGCGGGATCACCGCGGGCGGACCGGCGTTGATCGGCTTGGCTTTCGTCTTTTCGGGCAACGGCGAGGAACCGCTGGGCTTGTCCGGTTCCGTCACGTCGCCTTCGATCAACGGGATGCGGATTCGCGCGTTCGGCGCCCGCGTGATGACGCGCCCGACGAGCGAGCGGTCGCCATCTTTGGCCCGCGCCGTGAGGGTATATGACGTGCCCGGCTTCAAGTTGTTCAGCAAGAAGGAACCGTCCGGCAGTGTCAGCACGCCGACGGGCTCGCCGCTGGCACCTTCGGTGAGGTGAACTTGGACGTAAACTTTCCCCGCCTTGCGCCCTTCCGGGTCTTCGACGAAGCCGGCGAGCAGGCCGCGCGTTTCGGCCTTGAGGTCGTACCCGGGTTCGTTGGGGTTGAGCCACGTGCTGGACGGCGGCGTTTTGTCTTTGTCCCAGGCGGCTCCGGGCTGGTTGAGCCAATGCGGGCCGACGGGATCTTTGGGACGGGACGTGGATTCCCCCGACGGGAGCACCGAAGCGCCGCCGCCGGTTTCATTCGGCTTTTTCTCGAAGAGTTTGCACCCCGCGAGGAGAAGCACCGCCAGCGGTAGCAGTCGCCCCCATCGCCGCATGGAATCCCCTTTTCGTATGTCCAAGCATTCCCACACGGCTTGAATGAATCAAGCCGGATTCCCGACTCGGCCGGAGGAACGGGGCCGAAAGGACGGTGCGACGGGGTTAAGATGCGGGATGCGGCGAAGCTGCGGAACCGGCGGGACGCGCAAAGCTTCGCCAACTTGCCAGCGCAGAGCTTTCCGGGAGATTCCCGGATGGATTCCCCGACCGCGCGGCTCTCATCCGTGTCGTCGTCTTCGCGGGCCTTTTATGTCGTCGAGTTCCCTGATTCACGCGTTGACCCTGTCCGTCACCGATGCGTCGGTGCCGGACGGCGAATTGCTCGCGCGCTTCTCCCGCACGGGGGACGGCGCGGCGTTCGAACTATTGGTCCGCCGGCACGCGGAGATGGTCTGGCGGGTCTGCCGGAGCGAGTTGCCGCGCGATCGGCACTCCGCCGAGGACGCCTTCCAAACCGCCTTCGTCGTGCTGGCGCGGAAGGCCGGTTCGGTGCGCGGCCCGGCGCTGGCAGGGTATTTATTCCGGGTCGCCCGT
>JAYSYN010000084.1:0-6373 GCA_043727575.1 Fimbriiglobus sp. | reverse complement strand
CGATCCGGAATTCTGTCGTCGTCATTCGGCCCCCCGACCAAAGGGGGACGCGCTCATCACTCCGCCGTGATCGGGCCCTTCGGGGCGCCCGATTCGGCCGGCATCTTCTCCGGCAGGCTTTCGCCGGCCTTCGATTCGTCCGCGTCGGTCTCCGGGCGGACGACGCCCACGTACTTGTGGTCGCCGTTCGCCATCTTCTGGTAGCGGTACTTCACCACCCCTTTGGCCGTCTGGATCGTCACATCCACATACACCGCTTTCGGCGGCACGGGCTTGGCCGATTCGGCCGGCTCGCCTTCCTTCGGCACCGAGCCCGTATCGTTCGGTCCGACGCGGGCCATCTTCGGCTCGACCGGCTTCGCACCCAAGAACGACTTCGGCACGAAGTAGTTCGCGGGCAGATCCTTCAACAGGTAGTCCCCGTTCGTCGCGTAACTCTTCAGCTCTTTCACGGCCGACTCCGGCACCAAGCTCAGCGGGTATTCCGCATCCTTGAAACTTTTCGCGATCAAGTCGTCGGTGATCGCGGTGCCCGCGGGCAAGTCGACCGTCGGCACTTTGACCTTCACCATCTCCACGGCCGGCATCGTCGGCATAATCGGCGGTGCGATCGGGTCTTTGACGTCTTCGATGCGATCCGAAAGAATCTCCCAAATCTCTTCGGTCTTCAGAACTTTGTGCACGGCGGGCTTGTCCGGGTGCCGCAGCGCCATCCGCATGGTAGCTCCGCGGGAAATCGCCCCTTGCAAGAGCAGTTGCTGTTCGGCCGTCACCGCGAGGGACACCATGCCTACGTTCAAAGTCGCCCCGCCCGGGGCGTTCGACGGCGTCGCGTCGGAGTTCACCGCCAGCACGAGCATGTCGAGAAACATCGGGAAGACCATCCACTTCTGCGACTTCTTCATCAGCACCGAGGCGATGATATCCACGTGCGCGCCCGGCCCGATGAACCCGCTCGCCGCTTCCACCGTCGACATGCTGGCCGACATCACGCTGTGATCCGGCGGCGGATTCAAGAAACCGTTGAGCGTCAAATCCTGCGGGTTGAACGGCTCGCCGGCTCGGATCGTCCGCGTCAAACGCTTATCTTTGAGCACTTCCATTTGCTCGACGTAATTCGCCGGGACCGAATCCTTCGGCATCGCTTTCATGACGACGAACTTGTCGAGTTCTTCGCCCTTCAACTTCGTCCCCACCGAGAGGTCGGCGGCCGCCACGGGCACTTGGACCGTTTCGAGTTCTTGCTTCTTGGTCTTCGCCCCCATTTGCAGGGTGAGGAAGGCCGCGATCAATCCGCAACCGACCGCCACTGCCGCGAGCACGATGTTCTTCTGTTTCACTGGTGCCATCCCCCGGAGACGATTGCGACTGCGGCCCGATCCCCACCGGTCCGAAGCGGAGCTCCGGATTGCCTCGGTGTGGGGAGCGTCGTTCCTGCGGCCGGGCCGGCGAATTCCGCAGGGTGGTGTCTCGGATGGGGCCGGCGCAGTTTTGAGGCGCGCCGATCAATCGAGCAACCAACTCTAGTACGAAGTTCGCATTTCGCAAGAAGTCCGCATCGTTTCGTTTTTTCCCGCCGCGTGGGGTTTACATTCGGAGCGGGAAGATTGACACACCTACTCCTTCGGCCGATCCCCTCCGGATGCTTCAATTATTCCGGTCGGTCCGATCGCCCGGATTTTCACCAGAGTGCCAAAAGCAATGCCCCCGCCGATTCGGCGGGGGCTGGGAGAAGTGCGGACTGCGGAATTCGGAGTTCGGAATCATGCGACCAAGATGAGGCGGTACCAGAGGTAACCCAAGAATCCGATGCAGAGCGGCACCCCGTACGGGAGGCGCACCCACGAGGGCCGGCGGGTATTGGCCCGGGCAGCGGCTTTGCTCGGGCCGTCGGTGACCAGCGTTTGCAGGTCGCCCATGATCGCGCGGAAGTTTTCGGCGTTCTTGCCGAATTGCCGGCGGGCGAACATCATCACGATACCGAAGACGCCGCCGACGACGGCCCCCAAACAGAATGCCCAGATGATGACCGTGGCCCCGAGCCCGAGGCCGAAGTAAGCGCCGATCCAAGCGCCGAAGCCCATTTGCATCTTCACGTCCCCTTGCCCCATCCCTTGGATGAACAGCATCGGGAAGAGCAAGATGAACCCGAGGAACGTGCAGAGCAGCGCCGAGGCGAAGCCGCCGGTCGCTTCCGGAGCGAAGCCGGGGACGATCGATACGCCGCAATCGTGCAGGATGCCGAGGTACCAACCGCTGACCACGAGCGAGAGCGTACACCAGTTGGGGACTTTGAACGCCCAACCGTCGATCGCGGCGGCGAGGATCATCCCGCCGGCGAGCACGACCATCGGCCCGAGGTTGCCGTATTCGAGCGGGCCGAACTGTTCCCACGCGGCGCTGGCCAGCCAAGCGAGGCCGAGCCAGACGAACGCCAGGGCGGGGATGCGAGCCATCGATACTACGAAAGCGCGGTCGATTCCCAAGGATTCGTCGGCGTTCGCGGGGGCGGCCATCACAGAGTTGGACATGGGCGGAACTTCCTCGGAGGGGGGTGGTCTGTATCGAAACTTAGAACGCGAAAACGAAAGAAGCCGGGCCAAAAATGGCCCGGCTTGCGGTTCGTTGCTAGACCGGCGCGATTCCGGTCGTCCCCATTCAGCTAGGCTTGATGGCCGAGCCGACTTGGCTGAAGGTCTGGTTCGACGCGCCGCCGATGGCGGTGATGGCGGCGATGCACACCACCACGATCAGGGCGAGCATGACGGCGTATTCGACCGCGGTCGGGCCGTCTTCACGCTTCAGGAACTTGACGATGGATTTGGTCATGGAACGCATGGGTCTGGCCTCGAAAGGTTGTGAAAAAACATCCGCCGAACGGGACTCGGGCGAAAGGCCCGGAGCCGTGTACGATCGACCCGCGACCGAAAAGGGTCACGAGGGTTTGAGCCCGGACTTCAGAATGTCGTTGCTGTACACCGCCGTCGTATTTTGCCCCACCGTGCTGATGGCGACGACGCACACCACCACGATCAGGGCGAGCATGACGGCGTATTCCACCGCGGTCGGTCCGTCCTCGCGTTTGAGGAAGTGGACAGCGCGGCGTACCGCCGTGCGTACCATGGTCGTTTCTCCGTAGCGACGATGGCTCAGGGGTTCGTTTGCGGCGGCGAAGCAACCACCTTGGTGCCCGGGCGAGGTTCGCTCCCCCGCATCGCTGCGGCGGAACTGGGCGGTTGCGTCGTTCCCGTACCGAATCAACTGGCGATCATCTACGCCGGAAACCTAGATCGCCATTCGCCGGGCGTCAAACGGAGAATCCGCAGAGTTTCCCCATCCGGCACAAGGTCGCGCCCCGATTCCCGACAAGGTGCGATTTCGTGTCCGGGGGTTAGCGCGCCGCTGCGACACGGACGGAAATCTGTGCGATTCCGTCGCAATCTTCAGATGGGTCTCGCGTCCGCCGGCAGCGGCTCGGCCCCGGGCGGGGGAACTTTTTTTTCGACCCGGATGTAATCCGCGCGCTGGCGCGCGTACTCCGATGCCGTCATCGCCGAAAAACTCGGGTCGATGGCTTCCGTCATTTCTTGCCGGTAGAGCTGCTTTAAGAAAGGGATGCACCAGCCGCACCCCGTGCCGGCGCCGCCGCATTCGGACAATTGGCTCGGCACGCGCGGCAACTCGCGCCGCAGGAAGTTCACGAGCTTCCGCTTCGAGACGCGGAAACAGAGACAGACCGTATCGTCCAAATCCATGGCCGGGCTTTCCGAATGGCTTGTCGGGCACCGACGCTTCTGTTGATTATCCGAACGGAGCCCCACCGGACGCAATGGAGATTCGCCGATGACCCGCACGGTCTTGCTCTGCGGCCTGGGCCAAGTCGGTTGGCGCGTCCTCGATTCGCTGAAGGCCGCCGGGGCGTCGATCACCGTGATCGACTTGAAAGCCAAGGCCGATGACCCCCGTTTGCGTGGGATCACCTTCCACCAAGGCGATTGCAAACAACTCGACCTCCTCGAACGGGCCGGGGCCGCGAGCGCCACCGGCATTTTGATCGTCACCAGCGACGATTTGCTCAATGTCTCCACGGCCATGCTCGTCCGACGGTTGAATCCGGGCACTCGCATCGTGGTGCGGATGTTCAACCAAAATCTGATCCCGAGGCTCGGCGCCGCCCTGCGGAACACGGTGGCGCTGTCCGTGTCCGCGTTGACGGCGCCGCTGATGGCCCTTACTGCGATCAGCGGGGAAGCGCTCGCCGCGTTCACCATCGGAGAAGCCGCGCAGCAAGTCGCCGAAGTCACGATCTACGCCGGTTCCACTATGAAAGGGGAACGCCTCGCAGATGTGGCGGCACGGTGCCGCGTCCTCGTCCTTTCGCAAGAGCTCCCGCCGGACAGCCGGCTCGCGGCCGGGGATCGCTTCGTCGTCTGCGGCGACCCGAAAGCCGTCGGCGAATTGCTCGCGTCGGCGTCGGGCACCTTCGCCTCCACAGTACTTTGGGCCGGGAAACTGCGGCGCTTCGCCCGCACGGCCCGGCGCACCCTCGGCGAAATCGACCTCGCGATGAAAGTCGCCACCGTCGCGTTATTCTCGGTGCTCTTGGCGAGTTCGCTCGTCTTCCGGTTCGGCACGGGCTCCGGCTGGGGCGACTCGCTGTACAGCACGGTGTCGGTCGTGGCGACCGGGTCGGACCTCCGCGGCGACGGCCAAGGCGAAGGGATCAAAATCTTCATCAGCGTCCTCAAACTTCTGGGCGCAGCTCTCATCGCGGCCTTCACCGCCATTTTCACCAACTACCTGTTGAAGGCCAAACTCGGAGGAGCGTTCGAAATGCGCCGCATCCCGGACGCGGGGCACGTCGTCGTCTGCGGCCTCGGCAACATCGGCTTCCGCTGCGTCGAACACCTTTTGAAACTCGACTGTCAAGTCGTTGTCATCGACCGCAACACCGACAACCCGTTCGTCGCCACGGTGCGCCGCATGGGCGCCGCCGTGCTCGTCGGCGATGCGACCGTGAAAGAGGTTTTGAAGCAAGCCGGGGCGATCAAGGCCCGTTCCGTTATCGCGGCGACGTCGTCCGAATTGGCCAACCTCGAAATCGCACTGTTGGTCCGCGAGTTGAACGCGGAGCAACGGGTCGTCGTCCGCTTGGCCGACCCCGATTTCGCCGAGGCGATGCGCGACGCGGCCGAGTTGAAATACGCGATGTCGACGCCGGCGTTGGCCGCCCCGGCATTCGCCGCGGCGCTGCTCGGCGACCGCGTGCAATCGATACTCACCGTCGGCGGCGAGACGATGGCGATTTGCGAAGTCGTCGTCCAATCCGGCGACTCCGACCTCGTCGATCATCCGCTGCAGGAACTCACGGTGGACTACCGCTTCCTCCCGGTTGGCATCGCGGGGCAACCCGCCTTCGCGCAGAGCGGCGTGCCGAAAAACTACCGTTTGCAACCGGGCGACCATCTGACGGTAATCGCGGAGTTGCCCGACCTCGAACGCCTCGTGCGGCGGGCCGCGCCGGAGAAAATATATTCGGTGATCGTCGACGATTTCCCGCTGACGGCGCGCGAGACTCTCACGCCGATTCTACGGGCGAGCCGGAGTTGCACCGCCGAGGAAGCCGCGGCCTTGTTGGCGGCGAAGCCGTTCGCCATCGGCGAGCAACTCAGCCGGGGGCAGGCGGAACAATTGCATGCGCGTGTGACCCGCGAGAAAGCCCGCGCGCGAATCCATCAACCCCACAATTGACCCAGCAGCGTCCGGCCCAGCAACCGGGCTTTGCGGAACTTGCCGATGCGCGGCCGGCTAGTCAGCACGTCGTAATTCCGTTTCTCGATGGCCTTCAAAATCGCCTCCCCACCGAGGGCGAAGAGTTCGACATCGACGCGGGCCTTTCGGGGTAGCAGGGGAAGAAGCGCCCTGCCACGCTCAAAGAATTCGTGGGTTCGGCGCACTTCGTACGCCAGCAACTCACGGAAATCGGCGTTGTATTTCTTGTCGCGGACTTGGTCCTCAGTCACACCGAAGCGGACCCGGTCTTCGAGTGGTAGGTAGATACGCCCCTTCTCGTAATCGCGGGCGACATCTTGCCAGAAGTTCGCCAGTTGCAGGCCGGTGCAAATGTCATCCGACAGCGCGGCCTTCGTTTCGTCGAAGGTCTCGAACAGGTACAGCACGAGGTATCCGACGGGATTGGCCGAGTTCCGGCAATACCCCAAGAGTTGATCGAAGGTATCGTACTTCGGGTTGCGCTGATCTTGATCGAAGGCGATGAGCAAGTTCAAAAAAGGTTCCGCAGGGATGGCGAAGGTGTGGATCGTCTCGCGGAGTGCGACGAAGACTGGGTGTACGCCGTGTGGCGACACGTTTC
>JAYSYN010000083.1:0-6398 GCA_043727575.1 Fimbriiglobus sp. | reverse complement strand
TACTGGAAACTGATGGTGGGCATCCGTGCCTCCGGGTGTCGGGTATGGGAAGTGAAGCCTACCAGATGGCCCGTGGCAAAATCGAGAGGTCTACCCGTCTTTGGCTTCGCCTTGACCCCGCGTCCGACGCAGATTATCACGCCCCATCGACTCGTCGGGGGTGTGCATGCGGCTGGCCTCGATGATGACGGTTCGAGTTTCGCCGCGGGCACCGAGGATCGGCGCCCCGGCCTTCCCGCGTTGGCCCATTCCCGTGTTGTTACTCGCGGTGCTGGTCGGGAATTTGGCGTACGTCGCATGGGCTTGCCCGTTCGACCTCGCGCCGGACGAAGCCCATTACTGGGATTGGTCGCGCCGCTTGGATTGGTGCTACTACAGCAAAGGGCCGTTGGTCGCGCTGTTGATCCGGGGCAGCTGCGAACTCTTCGGCCACTCCGCATTCGCCGTGCGATTCCCCGCCGTCGTCAGTGGGGTCGCGCTGCTGGCGGGGATGGCGAAGCTCGCGCACCAAGTCACCGGGGATCGGCGCTTCGCATTCCTCGTCCTCGCGGCGGCTTCGACCTTGCCGGGCATCACGGCGGCCGGGTTGCTGATGACCATCGATGCGCCGTTTCTCGCCTGCTGGGCCTGGGCCGCGGTCTGCGTGCAATCGGCTTTGTTTCGACATTCCGGGGGGGAAGTCTGGCCACCCTGGTGCCTCGCCGGGCTGTTCGTCGCTATCGGCTTGCTCGCGAAACTGACGATGCTCGCCTTCCCCGTCGGCGTGGCGTTGCTGATGATCCACCGGCGTCGGCACCGCACACGGATGGTTGTCCCGTTCCTGTTGATCGCCGGCCTCGGTTTGATCCCGATGCTCGTTTGGAATCTCCGGCGGGACGGCGTCGGTCTGCTGCACGCAATCGGCCATTCGGGGCACGCGGATCCGTGGCCCGGCCCGCTCGGGCCGCTCGCCTTCCTCGGGGTCCAGTTCGGTCTTCTCCTCGGCGTCTGGTTCATCGCTTGGCTGCGGGCGATGGTAGCCCTGCGCCCCGCAAAACATCCGCACACGGCGTTGCTCTGGTGGCTGAGTGCGTCGCTGTTCGCGGTCTGCGGACTCGCCTCGGTCCGGACGCTCGGCCAACCGAACTGGCCCGCGGCGGCCTACGTCACGGGGTTCGTCCTCGCGATGTTGTGGATCCGCAATCATGGGTCGTCGCGCGCCGTCCGGCGGTCGGTGGTCTTCGCACTCGTCCTCGGTCTCGGTTGTTCGGTCTATCTCCGTTGGCCCGGATTAATCCGGCCGACGCTCGCCGCGTTCGCAGGACCGCCGACTGAGGGTCGACCCGCCCCCGTCCGGCAGTTCGACCCGACCGCCCGATTGCACGGCTGGAGTGACCTTGCCAAAGAGGTCGATTCCGTGGGAGAAAGGGTGTTCGCCGAAACCGGCGAGGAGCCGTTGATCGCGGGGATGACGTGGACGGTCCCCGGGGAACTCGGCTTCCACTGCCGGGGAAATCCGCGGGTCTATTCCTTCGGACTGGCCCTCGCGGATCGATTCAGCCAGTACGATCTCTGGCGGCCGAATCCCGTGCTGGACGCGCAAGAGTTTCGGGGTCGGACGTTCGTGTACATCGGCGAGGCTCTCCCGGAGGGCGCGTTCGACCGGATGGAACCGGTGCGGACGGTGACGCCGACGCGGGATGGCGTGCCGGTGGCGAGCTGGAAGATCTGGATCGGCCGGGGTTTCCGCGGCTTCGGTCCGCTCGCCGAACGGGGCCACCCGCTGCGGTATTGATTTCGATTTTCAAAAGGTGCGGTCGTGAACGCTTGGAAAGTATGTTGCGGGCAATGCCAGCACTCGTGGACGCTCTTGGGCAATTGGTCGGTCTACGAGCGCGAAGCGTTGGAATCCCGCCCCTGCCCGAAGTGTTATTCGTACACCCTCAGCAGCCCGGAGCCGACGGCCCCAACGCGGCAACGACCCCGGCCCCATCTGGCCCCGGCCCGACGGCCGTATCGACTGGCCGGTTGAGTCCCATTGTCCGGTTGATGATCCCCGTTCCCATTTTCCCGATCGTGGCTTCCGTCGGTCGCCCGACTCGAGCCTCCCGACAATCGGCATGCAACTCGATCCGTCCCGACGGTCGATCTAGCTGTTACGTCGGGCCGTTTTCACTTTCGATTCGCTTCCGTGCGGCGGCGATTGCGAATGCCGTGAAGTCGCCAGTCCGATTCGCGAGGTTTCCGATGCCGCTCCACGATGAACGACGAGATGCTCCACTCGATCTGCTGCAATTGGAAGACCGCCTCGTCCCCGCCGGGCAGATCACGGGCACGGTCTTCTTCGATTTCAATTCCGACGGCGCCTTCGACACGACCGCGACTTTCCCCAACGACGGATCGGGGACGTACACCGGCCGACCCGAGACCGGCGTCGGCGGGGTGATCGTGTCGGCGTTCGACGCAACGAATACCGCACGCGGTGTCGCGACGACCGCGGCCGACGGGACCTACACCCTTGCGGCCACCGGTACCGGCGGCTATCGACTCGAGTTTTCCAACTCCCCGGCCGGGCTCCATTTTGGCCCGCAAGGCGCCGGGAGCGCGACCGCGGTTCAATTCGCCGCCGACGGCAACAGCGCCAACCGCAACCTCGGTCTGACCAACTCCGAAAGAGCCAGTACCAATCCCCAAATCATCACGAACGAATACCGCGTCGGCGATCAGACGGGGACGCTGCCCCGAGGCTCGCGATTGGGATCGGACGACTACAGCGACACGGCCGTCATCATCGGCTTTCCGTATTCGGCTGGGACGGCGAGTCAAAGCGACGCCGGGGCGTCCGCCCAACCGACGGCGCACGCGCTGGCGGTGCAGGCGAAATACGTCGGCACGACATGGGGCTTGGCCGAGAACACGAACACCGGCACCATCTTCGCGGCGTCGTACACGAAGAAGCACGCCGGCTACGGGCCGAACGGCCCCGGCGCCATTTACACCATGGGCACGACCGGGACGACCGCGAGCCTCTGGTTCGACCTCGGTGCGACCGCGGTCGGCGGCAACTTCCGCGCGGGCTACACCAACAACGATGACTACTTCGCCGACAGCGGCAACACCGGTTGGGACGCCGTCGGCAAGACGTCCTTCGGCGGGCTCGCGATCAACGACGCCGGCACCGAAGTCTACGCGATGAACTTGGCGGACCGCCGCCTGTACACGATCCGCGTGAACCCCGATGGCAGCGCCGGGTCGGTGACTTCGATTTCGATCCCGCGACCGGGCAATGCGACCGGCGATCAAACCGGGGCGAATCGCGGCGACCTCCGCCCCTTCGCCGTCGAGTTCCACAACGGCCTCGTTTACGTCGGCATGGTGAACTCGGCCGAAAGCACTCAGAATCGGGGCGATCTGCGCGGGTACGTCTACACCTACAACCCCGTCACGGGCCAATGGAGCGACCGGTCCATCGTCAACGAAAGCGCGGCGATCGGCGGCTTCGCTCTGAATTATTCGCGGGGCAACAGCTTCGCCGGCAGCGACGACTTCCGGCCGTGGAGCCCGTCGTTTCAAAACGTCAACGGCGCATTCGACCCCGCTACGAACAACGGCGTGAAGTACCCGCAGCCGATGCTCAGCGCCATCGCCTTCGACGCGGCCGGCCATCTCGTTCTGGGCATCCGCGACCGGGCTGGGGATCAACTCGGCAACCAAGTGCCGTCCGATCCGAACCACCCGAATCGACTCGATCTCGGCGTCAGCGCCGGTGACATTCTGAAAGCGACGAACAACCGCGACGGCACGTTCAGCCTCGAGAACAACGCCGCGGCCGGCGGGGACACCACGGCCGGTGCGAACACCGGCCAAGGGCCGGGCGGCGGCGAATTTTACTACCAAGACAACTACCAAGTCGGCACGCACAACGAGGTGCAATCCGGCGCCGTGGCCCAGGTGCCGGGATTCCCGGACGTCGTCACGACCGTGTTCGATCCGCTCCGACTCGGCGTCACGAAGACCGCCGGTATCCGCTGGTACGACAACGCCACCGGGACGGTGAGCAAGGCGTACCAGATCTACGACAACAGCGCGGCGGGCACCTTCGGCAAAGCGACCGGGCTCGGCGATCTCTTGGTCGTGCAACCGCCGACGGGCCTCGAAATCGGCAACCGCGTCTGGAACGACGCCAACGCCAACGGCCGGCAGGACCCCGGCGAATCCGGAATCGCCGGCGTGCGGGTCACCCTCAATTTGAACGGCGCCGCGTTCGCCACGGCGACCACCGATGCCAACGGCGAATACTACTTTTCGTCGAACGCCGGTGCCTCGACCGCGAACAAAGTCTTCGGGTTGAACCTGACACAGGCCGGGAGTTTCTCGCTCTTCATTCCGGCGTCGCAAGGGCCGCTCGGCGGGTTGACTCTGACGACGGCCGACATCAACGGGAACTCCGAAGACCCGCGCGATAGCGACTTCGCGCCCAACGGCGTCGCCACGTTGCCCGTCCTCGTCGCCGGCACGAGCGATCACAGTTTCGACGCCGGCTTCCGCCCCCCGGTCGACGGGGTGCTGTCCGGGTTCGTCTATGCCGACCGCAACAACAACGGGCAGTTCGAAACGAACCTCGCGGAACCGGCCATCGGCGCCGTCACCGTCGTCTTGACGGGGATCGACGGCGCCGGCAACGCCCTCGCGGCGCGCACCGCGACGACCGACTCGACCGGCTTCTACCAATTCACCGGCTTGCCCCCCGGCACGTATCGCGTTGCGGAGACACAGCCCGCCGCGTATCTCGATGGCAGGGACACAAGCGGTAGTCTCGGGGGAAACAACGCCGTCAACGATGTCCTCTCCGGGATCGTCCTGCCGGCGAGTGGCCGGTCCACCGACAACAACTTCGGCGAACTCGAGCCGGCCGCGCTCAACGGATACGTCTATCTCGATTCCAACAACGACGGGATCTTCCAGACTACCGAGGCGCCGATCGCCGGCGTCACCATCGTCCTCACGGGGACCGACGACCTCGGCGCAATCGCGGCGCGCACCCTCACGACGACGGCCGCGGGCTTCTACAACTTCGCGGGTCTGCGCCCCGGTTGCTACCGCGTTGCCGAGACGCAACCGGCCGGCTATCTCGACGGCCGCGATACACCCGGCACCCCCGGCGGCGGGACGAGCCTCGTCAACGACGTGATCGACGCGATCACCCTCACCCCGAACCTAATTTCGCCGAACAATAACTTCGGCGAACGGCCCATCGTCGGTTCGCTCTCGGGCTACGTGTACCGCGATCCGAATATCAACGGCCAGCGCGAATCCGCACTCGGGGAAGCCGGAATCGGCGGCACGAAAGTCGTCCTGTACTCCGAGGGGCCGAACGGGCCCGTCGCCGTGGCTACGGCCTTCACCGCCTCGGATGGCTTTTACCGATTCGCGAACATCGCCCCGGGGAACTATCGGGTCTCCGAGACGCAGCCGCTGGGTTTTTTCGACGGGCTCGACACCCCCGGCAGCACCGGCGGCAGCAACGCGGTCAACGACGTCCTCACCGCGATCCCGGTCCCGGCCGGCGGCGAGTCGAGCCGGAACAATTTCGGCGAAGTGCAGAACGTCAACCTCTACGGCTACGTCTGGATCGACGCGAACCGCAACGGGATTTTCGACCCCGGCGAAGCCGGTATCCCGAACGCGGTCGTCACCATCACCGGGACCGCGTTCGCGGGGTCGCCGATCGCCACCGCCATCAATTCGTCCTTGGTGCCGAGCGGTTTGAGCATCATCACCGACGCCAACGGCCGCTACGATTTTTTCAAACTGCCCCCCGGCAGCTACTCGCTCTTGCAGACGAATACGCCGCCCGGTCTCACCGACTTCGCGTCGCAAAACGCGGCGCCGGGACTGCCGATTCTGCTGTCCACGAACACGGCCTTCACCGGCATCGGCCTGCAAGCGCCGGCGCCGGGCCCGCTGAACTTCGGCAAAGTCAGCCCGAGTTTCACCGCGACGCAGGAACCGTCCAAAAGCGCCTTCCTCGGCTCGACGCTCCTCGGGGCGGTCGCCCCGACCGGCAACCCGCTCGTGGGGGCGCCGACGGCCATCGTCAATACCTCGCCGCTGTTCAGCGTCGCCAACACGACTTCTGCGAAGTCGGTCTATTTGGCCGCCGGTGCCGGCGCCGGATTCGCTCCCGTCGTCCGCGTGTTTAACTACCGCACCGGCGTCGAAATCAACCGCTTCCTCGCGTTCGACGCCACCTTCCTCGGCGGCGTCGAGACCGTCACGGGCGACGTCAACGGCGACGGCACGCCCGACATCATCGCCGGGGCCGGGGCCGGGGCCGGGCCGCACGTCAAGGTGTTCGACGGCCTCACCGGCGCCGAGATCCGCAGTTTCTTCGCCTACGACCCGACCTTCCGCGGCGG
>JAYSYN010000082.1:0-6408 GCA_043727575.1 Fimbriiglobus sp. | reverse complement strand
CGTAATGGGCCTTCAGTTCGCTGAGGGTCATGCAAAGAATCCTAATGAGCGTATGGCCTTATGGTGAACCGACCCGCCGCAACTCAGCACTCGATCCGCAAGCCGTCGTAGGCGAACTCCACGCCGACGGGCATCGGCGGCGGATGGCTCGCGTCCATCTGATGCGACAAATGCGTCAGGTAGGCTCGCTTTGGCTTCACCCGGTCGATCACGTCCAGGGCACCGGCCAGGGCGAAGTGCGATGGGTGCTCCGGCCCCGGTCGCAGGCAATCGAGGATCAGCGTGTCCAACCCGGCCAGCAGTGGCCAGCTCGATTCGGGGATGGCGTTCGCATCGGTGCAATAAGCCAAGTCGCCGATGCGGTAACCGAATACGTCGAAGCGCCCGTGGATCAGCGGGATCGGTGTGATCCGCTCCCCGAGGATCTCGAACGGTTGCGCGGTGATTCGTTCGAAATAGATTTTCGGCAACACCCCAATCGGCAGATGTTCGGTCTCGGGATTGAAGATGTACTGGAACGATTGCCGGATCACCGTTTCGACTTCGGCCGTGCAGAACACTGGCAGCGGACCGCGCAGAATCGTGGGGAACAAGCGGACGTCGTCGAGGCCGTAAATGTGGTCGGCGTGGTAGTGTGTGTAGAGCAGGGCATGGGCCAACGGGATCTTCTCGCGAACCAACTGGATGCGCAGTTCCGGCCCGGAATCGATCAGGATGTTGCCCGCGGGCCGTTGCAACAGCACCGAAGCGCGGGTGCGGTTGTTCTTCGGATTCGCCGACGAACAGACAGCGCAATCGCAGCCGATCATCGGCACGCCGACGGAGGTGCCGCAGCCCAGGACGATGAGTGTTCGGTTCGGGTTCGCCATGCAGTTGATTCTAGTAACCGGAAGCTGTTTTCCCCGGTTCGGAGCGAGCATTGCAACACCGACGGGACAGAAAAAGGGATGGCCCGAACCTCGGACGCATCCCCCAGGACTGCAATTGGGTGGCTCACTTCTTTATGACGCGCTCCAATACGATCACCCCGATATCCTTTCCGCCTTTGAGATCGGCCGGCCGTTCACCCCCAGGCGTCCCGAAGGCGAGCGTCAACTTGGCGTCCTTCCACGCGAATCGGCCGAGCATCGGCTTGCCCCGCACCGTCGCCGGCCCGGTCAGCGGCGTCATACTCCGATCCTGATGCCGAACGTCCCATAGCTCAGCAGCGGCTGGGGCCGAGTGAGCTACGACACAAGAAAGCCTACTTGCCTCCGCCGTCTGTTGCAGCGCCTGGTTCGGCGTCAGGGTTACTTCCGGGAAATCGACTCAATTTGTTCGAGGCTGTCGATCCGCAACCAGTACAGAAAGCCATCGCGCCCGGCGAGCGGGAATCGTTTGACGACTCCATTGACTCGAACCATCTTGCCCTCGAAATGCCTGTGCACCGCAGGGGTGCCCTCCGTCGAGTTCTCTTTCGGGGTGTTCTCGATGCCGAGTTCGGACAGCCTCGTGAACACTCGGTTGGCGACCTGAACTTCGAACAGGTCGCCGTCTCTCTTTTCTCCCCGCAGCTTGAAGTTCATCGAGATCGTGTTTTCGGTAGACAGCCCAGATTGCCAGTACAAGCTTTCGACCGTGAATTCGACCCGGACCGCGCCCTCGATCTTGCCCTGGACGATCTGGTCTGGGGTGAGGACTTTCTTCTCAGGTGCTTTCTCATCAGACTTGGGAATGCGTTCGAACTCCATCAGCCTGGCTTTGGCGACTTTGACCAACTCGGCCGCCGCCGGTCGGGGTTTGCCGAAGTCGGCCATGCTGATCCGGAATGTGTCCCCCTTCAATTCGTAGATCCCCTCCGCGATTTTGCCAACGACCGCCTTGGGGCCATTCACCGCGGTGAGCGTGATTTCTTTGGGCGATTTCGACGAGTCCAAGACAATCGTCATGGTTTCCTTCTCGATTGCTCCACGCTCCTCGTGAAGGAAACTGAACTCGTTCCCGGCGATCTCCAATTTCAGCGACTCGATCTCTTTGTTCGGAGCCACGCCCCGTTCGTTCTCCATTTTGATCAGCCGCCACTTTCCTTGTAGTTTCTTCAGTTCCGCCGCATCGGCCTTATCTTTCTCGTTGGGTTTGGGCACACGCTCGAGTTCGATCAAACCCATGTCGGCGCCTTTCTCCACTTTAAACTCGGTCGGGAATTCTTTGCCTTCCTCGCCGAAGCAGATCCGAAGTTTGTCGCCCTTCACTTCGTAGATCCCTTCGATTTTGCGTCCCGGTTCATCTTTCGGCCCGGTCAACGCGGTCTGGGCGATCCGTTTCGGCGATTTCGTGCCGTCGAGGGCGATCCGCGATTTGCTGCGTTGCTTCTCGCCCGGGCCGTCAATGGCGGTGATTGTCGAGCCGACGATCTCCCACCGCATTGTTTCGGTCTGCTTCCCCGTCGTGACGCCGAGATTGTTTTCGATCTTCGTCACCTGCCACACGCCCTGGAGTTTCTTCAACTCGGCGTCGTCGGTTTTATCCGGCTGCTTCGCCACCGGTCTCGGTTCGTCGGGGGCTGGGCCGGCCGTGAGCACCATCATCCCGAGGCCGCCGGTGAGCAGCAGGGTCGCTAGGACGCCGCCGCCGATCCACTTCGCTTTTGCCTGTGCCATGACGATCAAGACCTCGCGTGAGAGTTCGGTCAGAAGTGTCGGCACCGCCGACGGGGTCGTTGCCATCGTCACGGCGGCCCGCACGGTCAGCGCGGGGACGCCGATACCGGCCAAAGCGGCGGGCAGCGCCAGACCTCGGTGGGTCAGACGAATCCGCAAGCGATCTTTGGCGCGGGCCAGCCGGCTGGCGACCGTGCCGACCGCCCAGCCGAGCCGGTTCGCCGCTTCGACGTGGGTGCAATCCTCGAAGAAGCAGAGCAGCACCGGCAAGCGGAACTTGTCCGGCAGTCGCTCGACTTCCGCAACGACGGCGGCGGAACATTCCCCGGCTTCGACCGCATCCGGGTCCGCATTCGCCGGCTTGTCGGCGACGGCTCCGGCCACCTTCCCGACCCGCTTCCGCGCCCGCAGCGCGGCGTTCCTCGCCACCCGGAAGAGGAAACCGGCGGCCGACGGCTCCTGCACCGCGCCGGCCTTCCGCGCGAGGACGAGGAACGTCGCCTGGAAGGCATCCTCCGCCGAGTGGCGGTCGGTCGGCAGTTCGCCCCGGCACACCCGCCACACCAGATCGGCGTGCCGGCGGACGAGCAACTCGAACGCCGCCGCGTCCCCGGCGTCGGCGAACCGCGCGAGCAGCTCCCCGTCCGGCACCGACGAATCGGCGACGGCGACCGTCAGCGCGTGAGCGAGGGACTCGGACCTCATGACGAACCCGATGGTGACGGCGACGGGAAGACAGAGCCGCGCGGCCGCGGGACGCATCCGCGAATTCGCCAGAATGCTACCGGCGGGCGGACGGCGGCCCAGAGAGGAACGCGGCCAGGGCCACCAGACCGAGAAAACCAGCCCGAATCACGCGTCGGAATGGCCCTGCAAGAAATCCGGCGGCGGCGGCGCAATTCTGGACTCGCCCACCCGTTCCAGCCGATAAAGAACCCGTCCCCCGTGCCGACCGTCCGGCCTGGGGTTGACACGCCGCCCCAGGAACGGAATCCTGCCGGCCTAAACGATAGGGGGTGAACGATGCGCCGCAATCTGCTCGCACGGGTGGTGACGGTCGGGGCGATGGCCGCCGTCGCGGCCGGAAATACCGGCTGTTCCACCATGAACAACACGGAGAAGGGCGTCGGCCTGGGGGCCACCCTGGGGGCCGGGGCGGGCGCGCTCATCGGCAGCGCGTCGGGCAATCCGAAGACCGGGGCCGTCATCGGCGGGCTGCTCGGGGCCGGGGCCGGCGGGGTCATCGGCAACGACATGGACCGCAAGGACGCCCGCGACGCGACCGCCCGGCACGACCGCGCCAACCAGCAGTACTCCGCCGCCCAGCCCGACCGGCTGGCCGAGGTGGTGGCGATGGCGAAGGGCGGACAGAGCGAGGCGGTGATGCTGAACCACATCCGCACCCACCAGATGCAGTTCAACCTGAGCGTGGCCGACCTGGACTACCTGAAGTCCAACGGCGTGTCGGATCGGGTGATCGCCGAGATGCAGACGGGCGGGCCGCCGGCGCAGCGGGTGACGGTGGCCCCGCCGACGCCGCGCACGGTGGTGGTGCGGGAACAGGTGGTGGTGCCGGCCTACGGGTACGACCCGTACTGGGCACCGCCGCCGCCGGTCGTGTACGTCCGCCCGCAGCCGGTGTACGGGGCGACGTTCAACTTCCGCCGCTGATCGCGTCCAGCCGGGCGGCCGCGCGGCGGGCGGCGACCGCCGGGTCGAACCGCGCGGCGGCGAACGCCTTCGCTCGTTCGCCCAGCTCCTTCGCCTCGCCGCGGTGGTCGTGGACCCACCGCATCCGCTCGGCCGCGTGGTCCAGGTCCGGGTCGGCCCAGTGCCAGCCGGCGCGGTACGGCCCGTGGTCGCGGTCCAACTCGACGACCCGACACCGCACCGGCAACCCCACGTCTTCGGTCAGGAACTCGGCGGTCGCGGAGTAGTCGGTGGCGATGACCGGCTTGCCGGCCAGCATCGCCTCGGCGACCGTGAACCCGAACCCCTCGGCCCGGTGCAGCGACACATAACTGTCACTCATCCGCAGCAGCGCGGCCAGGTCCGCCGGCGGCAGCACGCCCGTCAGCAGCGTGACGTTCCGCCCGGCGCACGCGGCCCGAATCCGGTCGAAGTCCTCGGCGAACGCCTCGGCGCGGTTCACCTTCAGCACCAGGTGCGCGGCGTCCGTCGGGGCGAACGCGCGGCGGAAGGCCTCGATCACGCCGAGCGGGTTCTTGCGTTCCAGGATGCCCGACAGGTCGAACGTGAACAGGAACAGTGTGGCGTCTTGCGGCAGCCCGAAGGCGGCGCGACCGAGCGGGGCGGCATCGGGGACGACCACGCCGGGCGGCATCACCACCACCGGCCGATCCGTCACCGCCTGCCGCAGTCCGGTCGCGGCGAACTCGCTGAGCGCCCAGAACTCGTCGGCCCACGTGGCGGTGGCGAGGACTTCCGCCGGGAAGTCGGCCAGCTCCCACGCCCACGCCGCGATGCGGTAGACGCCCTCGTGCAGGTGCAGCCCGCACGCCGAGAAGAGCGCGTCGAACGGCTCCGTCGCGCCGGATTCGACGACCGTGATCGGGTGGCGCTCGCGGCCGAGGTAGCCGCCGGGCGGGTCGCCGGGGGAGACGGGCGGCGCGGGGGTGGCCCGCTTCGCCACCGCATAGCCGAGGCCTTCCAGCCCGTCGGCCAGCCGCACGGCGACCTCGCGCAGCCCGCACACGTACCGCCACGGGGCGACGATGTTGACGCCCCGCGCCCCCGGTGACAGCGGCTTGTCCGCGTCGGGCGCGGCCAGCTCGGCGCGGCGGAGCCAGCGACCGGCGCAGCCGTACCGCTCGGCGATCCACGCCCGGAACGGCCGCCACCCGGCGGGGGTGAGCGCCTTCGGGTGCGCCGCCTGCCACGCCGGCTGCACGCGGTAGGTGTGGACGAGACCGCGGTCCCGCCGCGCGTCCTGCTCGCGGAGGGCGGCCATCGCGCCGCCGGCCGACACGCCCACGTCGCCGCCGTGCTTCAGCACCCACATCAGCAACTCGCCCCGACCGGCCGGCGTCAGGCCGAGGGGGAACGCCGCCCGCAGGTCGGGCCGCGCCTCGTAGCACCGCAGCACCGCCGCCGCGTCCTCCGGGGCGGGCCGCAGTTCGACCGCGTCCAGGTCGAAGAACGTCCGCTCGGATTCGCCGGTGAACAGCACGCTGGCCCGCCGGCCGACGGCCGCCAGCAGCTTTTCGAGGGTGAGCGTCATTGTCCCCTCAGGATAGCGACGGTGCGGAACGGCACGGTCGCCGGGCATTTCAAGCGGGGGATCAGCACGTTCATGCGCGGGTCGGGGTCAAGGAGCGGCGACGTGTACGGGTCGCCGACGCGCAGCAGCTCGGCGTACCGGGCGCGGAACAGCGCCGTGTCCGCCGGGTGGTTGTCCGCCGTCCCCCGACTCTGCGATTCGAAATGGAATAGCACGGCGTGCGCGTCCCGCAACACCTTCCAGCCGTTTGACCGGATTCGCAAACAGAAGTCCACGTCGTTGAAGCCGACGGCCAGCGCCTCGTCGAACCCGCTCACCGCGCCGAACGCCTCGGCCCTCACCAGCAGGCAGGCGGCGGTGACGGCCGAGAAGTCGCGGGTGCAGATCAGGTCGCAGTTCTCGCCCGGTTCCCGCTCGAAGTGGTTGCGAGAGAACGGCCGGCCGCGGAAGGCGTTGTCCGCGCCGCCGAGCAACCCGACCACGATGCCGGCGTGCTGGAGGGTGTTGTCGGGGTAGATCAGCGTCGCG
>JAYSYN010000081.1:0-6423 GCA_043727575.1 Fimbriiglobus sp. | reverse complement strand
GTTTCAACCAATGACAGAAACGTCTCAGTTTCACGCTCCGAGTCTGCAACTCTGAAACTTGAAACTTGAAACCGCTTTATTTGCCGTCCGACTTCGCCCCGTACTTCGAGCGGGCTTGTTTGCGGTCCGTGACCGCTTGGCAGTCGAGCACACCGCGGACGATGTGGTAGCGGACACCGGGCAAGTCGCGGACTTTGCCGCCGCGGACGAGGACGATCGAGTGCTCTTGCAAGTTGTGGCCTTCGCCGCCGATATAGGCCGTGACTTCCACGCCGCTGGACAATCGCACCCGGGCTACTTTCCGGAGGGCCGAGTTCGGCTTCTTCGGGGTCATAGTCTTGACCACGGTGCAGACGCCCCGCTTCTGCGGACACCCTTCCATGGCGGGGTGCTTCGGCTTCGACCGCTGCGGAGTGCGGGGTTTCTTCACCAACTGATTGATCGTCGGCATTCCGAACCTCGGTCGCTACTCGCACAAATAGGATCCGCCGCACGGGTTGCCGCGCAGTGGGTACCTGTAATAAAGCAAATGCGAGGGCCTTTTGCTAGGGCGCTTTGGCCAGAATTTTAGAATTCGGACGCGTCAGAGTTTGGCCCGGAGAATCCACGGGGCGAAGGAACCTGTTTTGGAGTCGGGTGGCTTCGGCGGAGTGAGATACCGCTCACCACCCTTTCCTTCGAAGTCCGCCATCTTCAGCACGAGAACCTCTTTGATCGGAGCTTCCGTTGTGCCGCCCGTCCCGACAACGCAGTAGATCGTCGTGTCATCGTCGGCGATTTGGATTTCGAAAATCGGGCCGACCGGTAGCATCGGCATCGCCAAGTCGCCGTCTGTTAACTTGTGTTTCTCGAGGTAGCGGGGATCGATATATTCGCGCAGGGTATTCGCATTTTTGTCGCCGTGGTGATTCCGCATCGCCACGCAAAAGGCTTTGGCGGTTGCCAACAGCCGCGTTTCACCTTGCGTCGGACGCAATTCCTCCGGCATCGGCGCGGGTTTCTCGGCGGCTGGAAATTCCGCCGCCGCGCCGCCCGACTCGCCGGTGATGAGTTTGCCCGTCCAAGTCTTCGCCGGTGCTTTTTCGATCGTGAACTCCCCGGTGAAAGTCATCCGAGCGTCTTGGATTGCTTGCCCGGCGTGGTCCGAACCGACGGTGTCCCCGTTCTTGGTGGGGACATCGAGCTTGCGATCCGGGTTGAACATCGGGATGTAAGTCACTTCACGGGGTTGGAGCACGCGCTCGCCCAAGCCGGGTTCGCGCGTCCCCAAGCCGTAAAGGATTTTGCCGTCCCTGCGGACGAGGAGCAACCGGAGGTTGACATCCTTCGGCACGTCGGCGTCGCTGAGGCGAATCGGTTCCTTCGACACGTTTTGCAGTGCCATGTACAAATCCGGCAGGTCGCCTTTCGGCCGACCCGGTGCCAAGCGAATGGCCATCGCCGCCCGAAGGCCGTTCACCGGCTCGCCCCACTTCAATTTCGCCTCGGTGGCCGGCGCGAGCTTGTCGCCCTTCTGCGGCGCCGGTTTCTCCGCGACGGGCCGCTTGACATCCTCCCCCGCCGCCGTGCGACCCGGATACAGGGTCGCCGCGGTCGTGAAGAGCCCGAGTGCGAGGACGATCGCGCCGACGGTTTTCAATTTGCTCAGGAACATGGCTTTCATTACTCCCTCTGCGAGTGAGGCGACCCCGGGGGAGAAAGTCCCCGCCAGCGCCGCGTGTCCGGCGGCGACGAGAGTCGCGGATTGAATCGTGGAAGAGATCAGCGCCCCCGGCACGATCGCCGTCGCCGCGCCGGGCGCTAGCGCCATCGCCAGAGCCCCGGTGACTCCGCGCCGAGCGAGCCGTTTCGCCAGCAGTGCCCGGGCGCGGGCCAGCCGCCCGGCCACCGTCCCTTCCGGTACTTTGAGATGCTCGGCGGCTTCCTTCCGGGTCCGCCCTTCGAGATCGCACAACACGACGACGGCCCGGTAATAATCGGGCAGCCGACTCAACTCTTCGTCCAGCAGTTGGGCGTCGGGCGATGGGTCCTGCGCGGCGCTTTCGGCATCGGGCAGCACCATCATCTGGGCTTCTCTCGATTTCCTCCGCAGCGCCGAGCGCCGGGCCAAGAGCGCCGTCCGATGGGCGACCCCGTACAGCCAGTTTCCGAGAAGGCCGCGCGGCGAAACGGACGACGCCTTGCGGACTAGCACGAGGAACGCGGCTTGAAAGGCGTCTTCCGCGTCGTGGTGGCTCAGGAGTCGGCGGCAGACGCCCCAGACCATCGGGCCGTGTCGTCGGATCAGGGCGGCGAGCGCCGCGTCGTCGCGGTGTTCGATGAAACGGCCGAGGAGTTCGCCGTCCCCCGGTTCCGCATCGCGCAAAACCGCTCGGCACAGTTGCTCGATCACACGGGTCGTCGGTGGGCTCGGCATACCCTGTTATCTGCCGCCCGGGGCCGAATTGATACGCGATTCTAAAAAGAAAACGGATCCGGGCATCGTGCCCGGATCCGTTTCAGCCGATTGGGGTACAGGTCGGAAATCAATTGTGCGCGGGGATGCTCGTGTAGCCCGGCTCCGCCGGCATGTTGATGCGGACTTCCGACTCGTGGTGCAGTTTGAAGCCCGTCCCGGCCGGGATCAAGTGACCCAAGATCACGTTCTCTTTCAGACCGACGAGCAAATCGACTTTGCTGGCGAGGGCCGATTCCGTGAGCACCTTCGTCGTTTCTTGGAACGACGCGGCGCTGATGAAGCTGTCCGACTGAACCGCGGCTTTGGTAATGCCGAGGAGTTGCACTTCGCTGTCGGCCGGGGTCGGCGTCTCGAACGTCGGCAAGCGTTTTTTGCCACCGCCGGCCGCGACCATGTTGGCCCGCTCTTCGTCGTACGCTTCGCGGGTCACGATTTCGTGTTCGCGGAACGAGGTCTCTCCGGGAGAAACGACCTTCACGCATTCCTCGACCAACCGGCGGTTGATCTCGGCGAAGTTGAACTTGTCCATCACGAGGCCCGGCAGCAGTCCGGTGTCGCCGGTCTTCTCGACCTTCACCTTGCGGAGCATCTGCGAGCAGATGATCTCGATGTGCTTGTCGTCGATGTCCACGCGCTGGGCGCGGTAGACGGCCTGCACTTCGCGGACGAGGTACTCTTGAACCGCCTCTTGGCCTTTGATCGCCAGGATGTCGTGCGGCACGAGCGGGCCGTACACCAACGGGTCGCCGGCCTTGACGTATTCGCCCGTTTGAACGCACTGCTGCGCCCCCGCGGGGACTTGGTGTTCCTTCTCCGGAGAGCCCGTCGGCTTGCCGTCTTCGGTCACCGGTTCGACCCAAATGATCCGCTTGCCGCGTTTCTTGACGGGGTCGAGGCGGACCTTCCCGGAGATGCTGGCCATGACCGCCGGGTTGCGCGGCCGGCGGGCTTCGAAGAGTTCGGTCACGCGGGGCAGACCCCCGGTGATATCCTGCGTCTTCGATGCTTCTCGCGGCGTCTTGGCGATCAGCGTCCCGGCCGCGACTTCTTGGCCGTCCATCACCATGACGTTGGCGCGCTCGTGGATGAAGTACGCCCGCAGCACCGTGCCGCGTTTGTCTTCGATGAGCACCTGCGGGTGCAAGTCCCCTTTGTGTTCCATGATCGTGAGTCGCTCGATGCCCGAACTCGCGTCGCGTTCCCGGCGGAGGGTTTCCCCTTCGCGGATGTCTTGGTACCGGACCTTCCCCGCGTCTTCCGAGATGATCGGGATCGCGTTCGGATCCCAACGGCACAGCGGCGTGGCCGGTTGGATTTCTTGGTTCTCGGTCACGAGCAATTCGGCGCCGTTGGGGACGGCGTAGCGCTCGATCGGCTCCCGATCTTTCGGCCGCACGATAACGACTTCGCCGGTGCGGGCCAGGGCGATCCGCTGACCCTGTTCGTTCGTGGTCACGGTGATCCGCTCGAAGGTGACGATCCCGCCCTTCTTCGACTTCGATTCGCTTTCGGACGCGACCCGCTGGGCGGCCCCGCCCAAGTGGAACGTCCGCATCGTGAGCTGCGTCCCCGGTTCGCCGATCGACTGCGCGGCGATGATCCCCGCAGCCATGCCCTCTTCGACCAGCGAGCCGGTCGACAGGTCCATCCCGTAACAGAGCCGGCAGATGCCGAGGGTCGCTTGGCACGTCATCGGGCTGCGCACCGTGACTTTGTCGATCCCGAGCTTCTCGAGCAAGCGGGCTTTATCCGGCGTGAACATTTCGTTTTCTTCGACGATCGGCCCGCCCGTTTGCGGATGGACGATCGCGTTGCGGCTGACCCGCCCGCGGATGGCGTCGTACAGGGGGCGATCGACTTCGTCGCCTTTGTACATGATCCCCTTGGTCACGCCTTGCGTCGTGCCGCAGTCGTACTGCGTCAGCACGACGTTTTGCGCCACGTCGGCGAGCTTCCGCGTCAAATAACCCGAGTCGGCGGTCTTGAGCGCGGTGTCGGCCAAGCCTTTCCGGGCACCGTGCGTCGAACTGAAGTACTCCAGCACCGTCAGCCCTTCGCGGAAGTTGGACTTGATCGGCGTCTCGATGATTTCGCCCGACGGCTTGGCCATGAGGCCCCGAAGACCGGCGAGTTGGCGGATCTGCTCTTGGCCCCCGCGGGCGCCCGAGATGCTCATCAAATACACCGGGTTCAAGTACGGCACCACCTTGCCCGATTCGTCCGGCCGGCGGTCGTGGGCGAGATCGTACATCAGCTGCTTGGTGATCGCTTCGCGGGCGCCGTTCCAGTTGTCGATCGTCTTGTTGTAGCGCTCCGAGTCGGTGATGATCCCCTTTTCGTACTGCTTGCGGAGCTTCTCGACTTCTTTATCGCGCGCTTTCAACTCGGCTTCTTTCATATCGGGCGTGCGCAGGTCGCTCGCGGCGAAGCTGAGGCCCGACTTCGTCGATTCCTTGAAGCCGATTTCCTTCATCTTGTCGAGCAGCTTGATCGTCTCGCGGCGGCCGAGGATCTGGTAGCAATCGGCGATGATCCGGCTGAGGTACTTGGTGCCGAGGGCGAGGTCGTAGAAGGCCATCTTCTCGTGGAGGATGTCGTTGAAGATCACGCGGCCCACGGTGGTGCGGACGAGGCCTTTCTTGCTCGGGATTTCTTCCGGCTTGCTGGCGCCGCGTTCGTCTTTCACTTCGCTGATGATCTTCTTGTCGAGCGGCAACCGCACTTGGATGCGGGCGTGGATGCCGAGCTTCCCCTCGGCGTACGCTTGGTAGACTTCCATCTGCGAGTGGAAGGTCATGCCGTCGCCTTTTTCGATCTTCTCGCCTTCTTCGCCGCGGGAGGCGGTGAGCCAGTAGCAACCCATGACAATGTCTTGCGATGGCGTGATGATCGGGTTGCCGTTGGCCGGGCTGAAGATTTTGTTCGTCGACATCATGAGCACGTAGGCTTCGACTTGGGCTTCGATGGACAGCGGCAAGTGGACGGCCATTTGGTCGCCGTCGAAGTCGGCGTTGAAGCCCTTGCACACCAGCGGGTGGATGCGGATGGCGTTGCCTTCGATCAGCACCGGCTCGAAGGCTTGGATGCCCATGCGGTGGAGCGTCGGGGCCCGGTTGAGCAGCACAGGGTGGTTCTTCGTCACTTCTTCGAGGATGTCCCAGACGACGTCGTCTTTGCGTTCGAGCATCTTCTTCGCCGACTTGATCGTGTCGGCGTGGCCGAGTTCTTTCAAGCGGCGGATGATGAACGGCTGGTAGAGTTCGAGGGCGATCTTCTTGGGCAGCCCGCACTGGTGCAGGCGCAGTTCGGGGCCGACGACGATGACCGAGCGGGCCGAGTAATCGACCCGTTTGCCGAGGAGGTTTTCGCGGAAGCGCCCCTGCTTACCCTTGATCATGTCGGTGAGCGACTTCAACGGGCGGTTGCTGGAGCCGAGTACCGGGCGCTTGCAGCGGTTGTTGTCGAACAGCGCGTCGACGGACTGCTGGAGCATCCGCTTTTCGTTCTTGATGATCACTTCCGGAGCGTTCAAATCGACGAGCTTCTTCAGCCGGTTGTTGCGATTGATGATGCGGCGATAGAGATCGTTCAAATCCGACGTGGCGAAGTTGCCGCTGTCGAGCAGCACGAGGGGCCGGAGGTCCGGCGGGATCACCGGGATGCATTCGAGGACCATCCACTCGCATTTGTTGCTGCTATCGCGGAGGGCTTCGACCGTCTTGAGGCGCTTGACGAGTTCTTTCAACCGCTGCTTGCTGGCTTTCTCGCCGCGTTTCATTTCGGTTTCGAGGCGCTCGCGCAGGCTCGCCGACAGCTCGACGAGATTGAGTTTTTCGAGCAGCTTCTTGACCGCTTCGGCGCCCATATCCACTTCGAATGTATCGCCGAATTCTTCGCGCTTCTTTTTGTATTCGTCTTCGGTCAGGAGCTGCTTTTCTTTGAGCCCCGTGACTTCCGCATTGCCC
>JAYSYN010000080.1:0-19451 GCA_043727575.1 Fimbriiglobus sp. | reverse complement strand
GCCCATCCGCACAGTTCCCTACGGTCAAAGCTACGACGAACTGGCTCCGTTCATAGAGTCATTTGCAAAAGCCGTGGCTACGGCCCGCGAACGCGAGGACCCGATTGCTAAGTTGATTGCAGCTCAATCGACTTATGACGCAAACCATTCCGCACTCGTACTCGCCCGCGCTGAACTGGCCACGGCCGTTTACCTCCTGCAAGAACGAGCGTTGGCAATGGCTCTCACAAGCGCTGGTGGAAACAGACAGGCCGCAATTTCTTTCTCGAGCGCCGTGACATTCCGCGCCGCCAACATCACGGCCCTAGAACTGGTGGAATTTTCACTCGACGCGGCCGAGATGCTGTTGAACGAAGATCTGGCCCGCATGGCCGCCAACCATCTCCATACCGCCGAGCAAGCGAGGACCACCGAGACACCGCCGGCCCAAATTTCCCGTTTGACCGCGCTGCAAATCCGCTGCTATGCAGAATTGTCGGCGTACCACCAACTCCTCGAGGCCATCGCACGTGAACTGCCCCACGCGGCCGCCGAGCGACGCGAACAGTTGGAGGCGGAACGCGATGAAGCGAGCTGGCTTCAAGGTGAACGCATAGACCGACTCGGAGATAGGACGGAACCATGATCTTAACGAAACAAAAGTTGCTCGAGACGGTATCGGGCCGAGTTCGCAAGTTGCTTGTCCGCGAGCGCGCCTGTGCCATGGCGGGGTCACTCGACGACGCACTGGCGACTCTCGCTGAAGCCGGTCGGTACACGACCCGAGTCAGCGAACGCGTGGCTATCGGGCTGCTCCGCGCCGAACTCCTTGATGGCGACCTTCAATTTGAAGAAGCCGAAAAAGTCTTCAAAGAAGAAGTGGAGCGATACGCCCGAGAACTTCCCGACGCTCACCGTTTCGTGGTCGAGCGAAACGGTATCGACTTTGCGAACCGACTTTGGAAGGGAACTCAAGACTACTACCACCTCGTTGATCGAGAGCGGTCGGCGGGCGTCGAATGGCTCGACTATCAAGACCTCTTTCAGGCCAACCAAAAAGCGGCCGCGGGCAAACATTACCAAGCCTTGCCACTGTTGTGGCAGCAATTGAGACGGGCCTACCTTTCCGGCTGCTGGTTCGCACAAAGAATCGCATCCAGCCTTTTCGCTATTGAGGGCGGAGCACTGGGGGAATGGGATACCGCCACCCACCACCTCATTCTCAGTCGGGACGACGATCTCGTTCGCAAGGTCGCGGACGGTGTGTCGGCTTGCGGCCAACCCGAGTTGACTCGCCGCGTGATCGACCGAATCCTCACGACGGCGAATCTGAAACGTCATTTCATCATCGGGAGCCGCCTTCTCACGGAACTGGCCGATTCGATTCCCGACGCGGATATCCCGCGGGTCGCCGATTGGCTATATCCGCGTGCTTCGGGAAATCGCAGTGATTCCTTCGGTCCCAACGTCGTTTCAGATGCATGGAAGGCGATCGGGGCCATCGGGGAACGGCTCGACACGGAGCGGGCCGAGCAGTGGCTCGAGATGACCTACGCCCACTCGATTTGGACGACGCGGTCGAACGACCCGACGCGGGTTATTCTCGAACGCGACGAGGTTGTCAGCGCCGTGCTGCCCATCGCATGGGTGGTTCGACAATCCGCAGAACAGGTGAATCGGCTGGGTGAGCAATTGTTACCGCTGCTCGCCGAGAGCAATCGTGCCAGCGGATACGCACTGGTGCTCAATCTGCTCTGCCACGTTGCGGTTTGGGGGGGCGAAGCCACCCGCGCAAAACTCGCCGACGCGCTCTATCCGATAGGCAAGCCTGTTAGTTATCAACTCGCTTCCGCCGCCAAACATTTCGGCAAACAAGACTTGTTCACCCCGGATCGGCTTGGACAAATTGCAGTGCGAGTCGCGGCGCAAATCAGGCTCCAAGTGCAAAGGTTGAAACCCGGCGAGACGCCGGCCATGCTCGATGAGACTCTCATCCAGTGCGGTCAACAGATCGGCGGCGGATTGTTCGTAACCATCGCGAATAATTCCGGGCTTGCGAATCTTATAGAGCACCGCCAATCGCTGTCCGAGGAATCTTTAACCCTTCTCATACGCGCGTCGCTCGAGCTATCCGCAGAGCGCGAAAACGCGTGTTCCAACCGAATAGAACTGCTCGATTTGATTCGGCACATGGCCGATCGGGTCGGCACCGAATTGCGACAAATAATTGTCGACGCGATCAAGCCGCTGGCCGAAGGGCCGATTTTGGAGTCCGAAAGCGGTTCCACTTCCGCCGACGCAACCAATCCGCTCAATCCGTTCAAATTCAACATGGGTTCACCGGACGATGTCCAAGCGATGGCGATTGTCGCCTTGGCCGCGTTCGCGTACCCGGACGTGACTTTCCACGCCCGACTCTGGCCGAACCTGACCGACCGGTGCTACGATGGCCGGGCCAGCATTCGTCGCGGGGCCTACGCTGCGGCCCGACTCTGTTCGACGTTGGATGCCGGGTCGCTCGCCGGGGTCCTCGCGGGCTTGCGTGATCCCGATTCGGATGCCGCGGTGAGTGCGTTCGCAGCTGTTACGGATCATCCCGAGTGGAAGTTGGAGAAAAGCCAGTGGCCTGCGCTGTTGGCGGCCGCTCGGTTCGCGGTGCGTTCTCCGAACGCGAAGCTTCGCCGCCATGCGACCTTGACTCTACGCTCTCGCAGAAGCACGGTCCCCCGTGCCTACCGTCCGGATCTGTCCTCGCTGCTCGATACTTTGGCGAATGACCCGGCCTTTTCCGTACGGTGTGCGTGCCGAGTTACCTAGTCCTATTCTGCATGGGACGGATTCTTCCCACGTTCACTTCACCCGCCCGCTGGCTCGGCTCGCCTCGCCCGTGCTTTTTTCGCGGGAGGGTCATTTCTGGCTCGGCGCAAGTGCTGCGCGGCGTTGGTCATTCCGAAGAGTTGGTCGCTTTCCGGGCTGAAGGGCGCTTTCCGATGGGGGGTGAGTGCGGGCCGGCGGAACGGGCAATCCGAATTCCTTCCGGTCCCCGCGCCCTATGACAACACCCCCCCGTCTCTCCGAGGTCGCCGCCGTGGGTTTGGTCGTGCAAAAGTTCGGCGGGTCGAGCGTCAAGGATGCCCTCCGCGTGAAGGAGGCCGCGCGCAAAGCCGTGCGCGCCAAAGCCGACGGCAAGCAAGTCGTCGTCGTGGTGAGCGCCCAGGGGAGCACCACCGACGATCTCATCGCCAAAGCCGCGGAGATCACCGGCACCCCCTCGGCCCGCGAAATGGACATGCTGCTGGCCACCGGCGAACAGATCAGCGTCGCCCTCACGGCGATGGCGATCCAAGACTTGGGCTCGCACGCCATCAGCTTCACCGGCCAGCAGATCGGCATCGTCACCGACAACACCCACCGCAAGGCCCGGATCAAGTCGATCGACACCCGTCGCATTTCCGATGCCCTCGACGCGGGGCAGATCGTCGTGATCGCCGGGTTCCAAGGGATCGACGAGCAAGGGGATATTTCCACCCTCGGCCGGGGCGGGTCGGACACCACCGCCGTGGCCGTCGCCGCCGCGATGAAGCAGGCCGGGTACGATGTGGAATGCGAAATCTACACCGATGTCGACGGCGTCTACACGACCGACCCGCGTGTCGTGCCTGATGCGCGCAAAATGGACGCGATCAGCTACGACGAAATGCTCGAGATGGCGAGCATGGGCGCCGGCGTCATGCACTCGCGCAGCATCGAGTTCGCCAAAAAGTTCGACGTGCCATTGATGGTGCGCAACGCGCAGTCGGACGCCATCGGCACCTGGATTCTGCCCGAAGCGCCGTGGATGGCCGAGATCCCCGTCTGCGGCGTGGCCCTCGCCACCGACGAATCGCGGTTGTTGCTCGAAGGCGTCCCGGACGAACCGGGCGTGAGCCGGACGATCTTCGCGGCGCTCGCCGAGGCCAACATCGCCGTCGACATGATCGGCCAATCGGTCGGCTCCGGCGGCAAGGCGACCATCGGCTTCACCGTGCTGACGACCGAACTCGAACGGACGAAACAAACGCTGACGCCGATCGTCGAGCAACTCGGGGCCGAACTGCGGGAGACGGTGCAGGTCAGCAAAGTCTCGGTCGTCGGCGCCGGCATGCGGCACGTCAGCGGCGTCGCCGAGAAGATGTTCGACGCGCTCGCGGCCGACGGCGTCAACCTGAAGATGATCACGACCGGCGATATCAAAATCAGCGTGCTGATCGAAGAGGACGCGACCCCGGCCGAGGTCGAGGCGGTGATGGGCGAAGCGGCCAAAGAAAAGATCAAGAAGGCCCACGAGGATGCCCGCCGGGCGATCCGCGGCCGCAAGGCGCTGCGCGCGGTGCACGCGGCGTTTTCGCTCTCGCGGCGCCGTAAAGGGGCGGGGATGCCGACGGATGTGGCGACGCCGTCGCTGTTTCGGGCCAAGCCGTCCGCGTACGCGGTCACGGGTGAGAAGGATCGCGAAGCGGCGGTGTCGCGGCTCGATGGGATGGAAGATGTCCTCGTCAGCGGGGTTCATTTGAACCTCGATCAAAGCCGGTTGACGGTGTTCGATCTGCCCGACCGACCCGGTGTCTGCGCGAAGGTGTTCAACGCCGTGGCGCGGGCGGGAATCCTCGTCGACACCATCGTGCAGAACATCACCGGGCCGGGCCGGGCGGAGTTGTCGTTCACGGTACCCAAGGCCGACCTCAATAACGCAATTCAACTGACCGACTCGCTGTTGAAGCCGCTGGATTCGACCTGCCGCGTCGGCGGTGAGGCGGACATCGCGGTGCTGTACGTCTTCGGCGTCGGAATGCGGACGCACACCGGCGTCGCCCGGACGATGTTCGCCGCCCTCGCGGAGTTGGGTATCAACATCGGCATGATCAACACGAGCGAAGTTTGCATCGGCGTGGTGATCGAAAAATCGCGCGGCGAAGAAGCCCTCGCGGGATTGAAGGCGGCGTTCCGGGTGGGATAATCAAAGATAGAGCATTCCTTTCCCAGGAGTCCGAGCATGTTCCGCATTCCACTTCTGTCGCTGACCGCGATGACGGTTCTTTCCGCAGTGCCGGCTGCCCCGGTTCCCAAAGAGCAGTTTAAGCCGACCGGGATTCTCGTTCTCGACGATTGCGATCCGCTTTACAAAGGCAAGTTGGAGTACGACGACAACCTGACCCTGCTCGATTCCGCCGGGAAGAAGTCATTCCGTATTTCGGGCTTTAACAATTGCCAGTCGGCCGGCAGCAGTCGGGCGATCGCCGCCGATGCGAGCCGGGATTGCATCTGGGTCGTCGAAAATGTCGCCCACCGCATCCGCCGCTTCGACCGCACGGGAAAATTGACGCAGACCATCGCCGATGTCAACGGCACTGCGATCGCGGTCGATCCCGTCACGGGCCACCTCTGGGCACTGGTCGGCGACGGTCGAATCGTAAACACCAAAGTGGCGGTCTTCGATGGCCAAGGCAAAGAAGTGACGTCGTACACCGTCGGTGGATGCGACATCGCCTACGACCGAGTAGCCAAGGCATTTTGGATCGCCGGGAAGGTATTGACGAAAATCGATTCGGTCAAAGGGAAGGTCCTGTTCTCGAATGAACTTTCCACTTGGGGAGCGGCGATGGTCGATACCGATCCGAAGAGCGGGGCCGCTTGGGTCGCCGTTCGCAAGCACCCCGACGTCAAATTGAGCGAGAACCGGCTGTTGAAATTCACTGCCGATGGTAAAGAATCGGCGTCGGTCGATTTGGACGACAAAATCCCCTTCCGCGTGAGCGTCGATCCGAAAGACGGCAGTGTGTGGCTGGCCAGGCTCCGCAAATCGGTCCTGCATTATTCGGGCGACGGCAAATTCAATGCGGAACACTCGCTCGAGGCGCTCGCGGTGCAAGTCGATCCCGCGGGGGGTGACGTTTGGGTGGTCACGACCTCGGACGTGCAAAAGATGTCACCCCAAGGAAAAACGACGGCGAAACTCGCCCACGCGGGCAAGACGGGCATCGCTTGGATTACCACTCTGGAATGAGGTGTCCCGATGCGTTGGTTCTGCGTGTCCCTCTGCGGCTTTTTCTGTTGGACCGCCTTCGGCCGCGACGAAGCGAAGCCGGACAAAGCCGTGGAAGCCGAACATAAAAAACTCGACGGCGAGTGGAAAATCGTGACCGCCGAGGCAGGCGGTCAAATGATCGAATCGAAAAGCACCGCCGTCTTCGCCGGGGCCAAATGCACCCTGATCGATCCGGGATTCCCGGCGGTCGCCAACACCATCCTGCTGGATCCCACAAAAGAACCCAAGTGGATCGACTTGACGAATCCCGCGACGAAAACGACCTTTTTGGGCATCTACGAACTGAAGGGCGACTCGCTCATCGCGACCTTCCAAGCCGAGAAAGGCGGTCGGCCGACGCAGTTCAAAACGAAGAAGGCGGGCGCGGGTGCGATGTACACCTACGAACGCGTCAAACAGAAATAGCAATCCCCAATAGTCCGTCGCTCGTCGAAGTGTTGGGGCCGTGCGTGCGGTGTTCGGCCAATCCCTTCGACCTCAACGGAGATTCCCCGATGTTCGGAACGAATCGGATCGCCTGGGTTCTATCGCTCGCGTTGGCCTGCACCGCAATCCTCCGCGCCGAGGAGAAGAAACCGATGGGGAGCGTGAAACCGGCCGGGGCGCCGTTGGAATTGACGGTTTCCGGCGAGGCCAAGTGCACCCTCGATCTCGGCGGGAAAACCCCCGAGGAGTACGCGGAGACCATCGAGGACGCGAAAACCAAAGGGGGCCGGATGCCCGCGCCGCCGAAGGTCGATTTGAAACTCACCGTGAAGAACACGTCCGACCGAGACATTCAAATTCACAAGGGCGGCGACTCGGTGGTGCTCGAACTGGAATTGAAGGGCAAAGGGGCATTGAGCGTGGCCCCGAATTTGGCCTTCACCCAAGAGTTCCGCTTGCCGGTCGAGGTGGAACTCAAAGCGGGCAAGAGCATCGAGTTCACCCTGACGGCCCTGAGCGGGGGGTTCCGCGGCGCCTCGAAATTCGCGTATTGGACGGCCCCGGGCGATTACGAACTTGTGGTGAGTTGGAAGACCGCCGTCAATCCGGCCCCCAAAGGCTCCGAAGCGAACGAGGGCTTCGGGACGGTGGTCGTCACGGCCGCGCCATTCCAAATGACCGTCACCGAGAAGAAATAATTCCGTCGGCGCGTAACTTCGGCGGGTTTTGCCTTTGCCAAAGTCCTCCTTCCCGCGTTACAGTGATAGTTCAATCTCGATCTGGCTCGCGGCGTCCCGACTCGGGGCGGCTCGGAGACCTTCCATGGCCAACGTCAAATTCAAACTCGATTGCCCGAAGTGCGAGACGGAAATCGTCATCCGCAGTTCGGCGCAGATCGGTCAGAAAACCGAGTGCCCGAAGTGCAAATACCGTTTCACCGTGCCCGACGTCGACGACGAAGACGACGATGAAGGCGACGAAACCCCCAAGGGCAAGAAAGGGGCGGTGAAGTCCGGGAACAGCAAGGTGCTCATCGGCGCCGTGTTGGGCGTGCTCGCCCTCGGCGGCTTGGTCCTCGGGGCCGTGCTCGTCCTCGGAGGCGATAAAAAACCCGTCGTTAATAACTCCCCGCCCACAGGGTCTTCGACTCCGGCCGCGACTCCCGGCGGCAGCGGCTCCGAAACGCCGGGCGGCGTCGAACCGGAAAACCCGGGCGGCGCCGTAAACCCGGGCGGCACCGTTCCGAAGACCCCTCGCAAGCCGCGGGCGAGCGGGCTGAAAGAAATCACGAACCTATTGCCCGGCGACGCCGTCAGCGTCTGGCATCTGCGGATGGACGAACTCGCCCGCACCCCCCTCTACGCCTCGATCTTCGACAACGCTACCAAGCAGTTGTTCTTGAATTCGATGTCTTTCGAAGCGTCGGATATCGACGAGATCTTGCACTGCTACGTCGGGGCCGACAAAGATGTGTTCGCCATCATCCGCACCAAGCGGACACTCGACAGCGACGATCTCACCAAGCGGTTGAACCTCGAAACCCCGCCGAACAACGCCGTGAAGGGCCGCGATTTCTACTTGTTGAAGTCGAACGCGTTCCTCACCGCCATCGGCAAGTCGCTCTCCCTCGGCTCGGTTTTGGGCGTCGAGAGCAAAGCCGCGAAGAACAAGCCCGCCGACGACCGCAAACTCGCACTGAACATCTACGACTCCCAGACCATTCTCCTGGCCGACACGTTCGTGATGGAGCGGTTCCTCAACGACTTGAAAGACGACGGCCTCCCGCCGTTCAAATCGGAACTGACGCTGCCCCCGCCGCCGGCCCCCGCGAACCCGATGGGCCCGATGGGGGCGCCCGGCCCAATGGGTTTCCCCGGTCCGGGAGGCCCCGGCGGCAAAGGTTCCGGCGAAGATGCCCAAGATCGATCCGGGGGACCTGCGGGCGCCCAACTGCCCGCTCCCGGTGGCCCCGGCGGAGCGCCGCTGCCGCCCCCCGGCGGTTTTCCCGGTGCGAACGGCCCCGGGGGCACCACTCCGCCGGCGGTTAAAAAAAGCTACACGTCGAATCCGTACTTCCGGACCATCGACCCCGATCTCAAGAAGGCCCTCAACACGCTGGAAGACGAAGAGATCGAAACGCCGGCCGCCGTATACGCGCAAAAAGTCGATCAGCGTTCGCTGACCGACCTCGATTTCCGCAGCCTCAATCTGCCCTTGCTCGCCGACACCGTCTTGGTGAATTGGCTGCAGCGCGTCAAGTTGCTCGGTTTCTCGATCACGGCGATGAACAAATCGAAGGGCGTCGCCACCGGCTACTTCGAATACGCCAACGACGACGAAGCCAAAAAATCGGTCGGCGAAAACGTCCTCCCCATTTTGAACGCGCTGAAGCTGCTCTACTTGGCTCAATCCCAAGAGAACGTGACGATCCGCGACTTCACCTCGGGCGGGAATAACCCCGGCGGTCCGTCGAGCCCCGGTGGACCGGGCGGCATGTTCCCCGGCGGGGGACCGGGCGGTATGTTCCCCGGCGGTGGCCCCGGTCGCCCGCCAGTCGGGCCGGGCGGTGGCGGACTATCACCAATTGCCCCCCCCGGCGGCGGCGGCGGCGGCGGGGGCCGCGGTTCGGGCGAAGATGCCCAAGGTGGCCTCACGCCTATCTCCCCACCCGGCGTCGGTCCCGGCGGGATGTTTCCGGGCGGGCCCGGCGGAATGGTCCCCGGCGGTGGCCCCGGTGGGATGTTCCCGGGCGGCGTGCCCGGCGGAACCGGGACCCCCCCCCCGCCGATCTCCGGATCGCACGTCGATGTCAGCCTATCGGATGCCGTTCTCACGATTCAATTCGAAATCGAATGGACGGACGGGACTTACCAATCGTTCCTTCTGCCGGGCATCGGCCGGATGACGGCCCAACTCAAAGGGCGGATGTCGATTCTGTCCGGTGAAAACGACGTGGCCAGCCTCGGCGAATCGTTGAAGAAAGTCGTGAAGGGCAAGGGCAGTTTCCCGCTCGGCGCACTCGAACGCGACGTCCGCACCGATCGCTATAGCTTGCCGTATCCGCCGGAACAGCGGGTGAGCCTCTTTGCGGAATTGCTTCCCTATTTGAATAAAGCCGGCTTGCGAACGACGATCCAAGACAAGAAATTCGCATGGTATTCCAAAGAGAACCTACCCGCCGCCGAGGCGTGGGTGCCCGAATTCCTCGTTCCGTATTACGACCAAAGCGCGTGGCGTGCGACGCATGAATTGGCCGAGGGACGCAGCCTCGGGGCGACCAACTTCGTCGGCATTGCCGGATCGGGCCTCGACGCCGCGCGATACGATCCGAAAGACCCGGCCGTCCAAAAGAAACTCGGCCTCTACGGCTACGATTGGACCTCGAAGCCCGAAGAGGTCACCGACGGCTTGTCGAACACCATCGCCCTCATGCAGGTTCCGCCCGGATATCAACGACCGTGGATCGCCGGGGGCGGCGCTACCCTCGCCGGCATCGACGACAAGAGCGACAAACCGCTGCAGGGATACGCGACCAAACTGCAAGACGGCACCCGCGGCACCACCGTCCTCATGGGAGATGGTTCCGTCCGCACGGTCCGCGAAAATATCAACCCCGCCGTACTTCGAGCGATGGTCACCCGGGCCGGCGGCGAAGTCATCGACGATCTCGAAAAAGTCGCCCCGAAAATCCCGGGGAAGAAACCGGCCGAACTCACAACCGCACCGGTCGTCAGCAGTGTGAAACCGCCGGTCGTCTCGAAGGACGTCGATGCGGAGGAATTGAAGAAACTCCAAGGCATTTGGAAACCCGTGGTCTTGGTCGAAGCCGGCCAAGAAGTCCCATTGAACGAGCTCAAGCGGGAAAAAATCGAGTTGGTGATCGCGGGTGCGACGATATCGTTCAGCGAATCCGGTCGAAAGAAAGAGGGCGCGGAGATCATCAAGATCGAAACGGCCGGCAACCCGAAAATGCTCGTCATTCAACCGCCCAAAACGGAATCGACCGGCAACGTCTACATGGCCTACGAGGTGAGTGGGAACCGATTGAAACTCCGTTTCAACAAAGAGAAAGATTCCAAAGATCGCCCGGCGTCGGTCGCCAAGCCGATGGCCGGCGATAAAACCGCGGGCTACATCGAACTCGAAAAGTCCGATTGATTCGCAGTCCATCGCCGAGTTGCGGTCGGGGTTGTCCCCGGCCGCTTTTTCGTTTCGACGAGTTATCTAAGCCTTCGCGGCGTGGGGTGGGTGCAGTTGGGGCTGTGCGGCATATAATGTTGGCATCGACCCGATTTGTCCCGCCGAGACGCCCGATGGACGCATCGATCATTGTTTCGTCGCCGATGGTGCGTCTGCCCGAGGCTCCTTATCCTTCGACCGGGTCGACCGAGACGGCGGATCTCTTGCGGCAAATGATCGATCTGCAGCGAGAGCAACTCGGTTTGATGCGCGCCCGACAGGCCGCGACGGACGACAAAGCCCGCTGGCAGATCTTCTACAACCGCTGGTCCGCGGAGTTCCCCGAATTGCCGGGCCGCTGCAAGGCCGTGCTCCCGAGCGTCGAACGCGCGTATCTCGAACTCATGCGAGATGTGTCCGATCGCTTGGGTGGGGAAGACGCGGTCGATCTCGAATCCGAATTTGCCCTCGCGGAGTTCCTCGACAAATACGGCGTCCGGCTCGCCCAACTGGGCAACGTCCTCGGGCAAGTCGGCCACTTGGCCCACGTGACGCCGCCCGATCCGCCGGCCTGACATCCCCCTGTTTTGAACCGATCCCCCGACCCGCTTCCGAAGGACGCACCGTGCCGAGGGAATCGACCCCGCCCGCCCTGGACATCGCGTCCGCCGACATCGGCGCCATCAAAGAGCTTTACCTGCGCGGGCGGTACCGCGCCGCGTTCGAATACGGCCTTCGGTTCGGCCCGTTGCGTGGTTGGGCCGGCCCGGCCGCGCGGCTCATCGCCGGGCGGCTCGCCATGCAACTCGGCGCCCCGCGCCTCGGTCGGCGCTTGCACATCTTGGCTTACCGCGAAAGCCCGGCCTACCCCGAGGCGGTGTACTACCATGCCCGCTACCGCCTCGAACACTTCGGGCCGTTCGCCGGTTGGCAGTTCCAAACCCGACACACCGATTGGGACGAAGCGTCGCCGGAACTCCGCGGCGATTGGCTCGCGCTGCAAGCCTTCACCGCGGCCCGCCTGCGCGACTTCGACCGCGCGGAAAAGTTCTTGGCGCAATCCGAGGCGATGGCGCCCGATCGGCCGTGGCACTCCGTCGAACGCGCCGGCGTGCTGGAATTTCAAGAGAAGATGGACGAGGCCTTGGTCGCCGCGCGGCGGTCCCTCGAGATTCAAAAATGGTTTCGACCCGGCGTCCAAGCCGTCGGGCATCTGCTCTTGCGCCGGGGGCGAACGGTCGAAGCCTGCGACTTCTTGACCGAAGCCGCGGCGAATCTCGAAAGTTCGCTGGTGATGGCGCAACTCGCGGCGGTGCAACTCGACCTCGGCCGGTTCGCCGATGTCCGCGTCAGCGTGGAGCGCTACGCGGAGTTGTCGCCGCTGCTCGAACCCGATTTGCGCGATTGGCTCGCGGCCCGGCGCTCCGATGTCGCCTACTTCCTCGGCGAGATGGGCGAAGCGGAAGCGCAAGCCCGCCTCGTGGAGGACGACGACGAAACCTTCTACCCCGCGTTCGCGGCTCGGTTGGAGGAGTCGGCCCCGGCGCGGGCCACACGGGTGATCCTCCCGTTCGATTTCGGCTACGACCGAACCCCGCCGACGGTCCCGCAACTGCTCGGCCGTTACTGGAACCGCCCGTTGGAACTGCCGGCGGGCGAACCGACCGGTGCCCTCGATGGCGTCCCCGACTCCGCCGAGCGCCGGCGCTTCGAGCAACTCGGCTGGTCGGTCCGGGAATTCTCGTTGACGCCGGAAGTATCGAACGAACTCATCGGCCGCGGTATCCCGTTCCAACTGACGCTCGTCGAAACCGGCTTCGGCCAATCGCGGCTCGTCATCGGGGCGGACGACACCCGCGCGTCGGTCTACTTCGCCGAAGCGCTCGAACGCAAACCGATCGAAGCTCCGCTGGCCTCGCTCCGGAAGCGATTCGGCTCCACGGGGCCGCGCTGCCTCGCGTTCGTGCCGCCCGGCGACGGCGCGAAATTCGACGGGATCGACTTCCCCGACGCCGGTCCGCTCGACGCGATTCACCGGATGCAATCGCTCCTCGCGGAACGCCGATTCGACGCGGCCCGCGAAGAGCGGGACGCGCTCCTCGCCGACTGCGCCGACAGCCCTTGGGCCGAGTTCGCTCAGCTGGCTTGGGCCAAGACGACCCAGCACCCGGTGTTGCTGCTGGAAGCGGCGGATCGGTTGCTGACCCGCTATCCCCTCGACGCCACCTTCGCGATGGTGAAGGCCAACGCCCTGCGCGAACTCGGGCTGGTCGCGCAGCGCACCGCGTTCCTGCGAGTCGAAGGGGCCCGCGCGGACGCCGACCCGATTTTGATCCAATCGCTGGCGCAAGTTCTCCTCGCCGACCCGCGCGAGCAAGACGGAGCCGAGCGGTTGCTGCGGCGCTCGGTGCGGCTGCGCCCGCATGCCGCGGCTGGCTATTTCCTGCTCGGCGCCCAGTGGTGGGAGCACGGTCGCTTCGACGAAGCGGTCGAACTCCACCGCTTCGCCAGTTGCCTCGACGAGCGCGAGGAGCAGTTCGCGGACGCCTACCTCCGGGTGGCGCGGGCCACCGGGGGAATCTCCGAAGCGGTCCGATTCTTCCAACGCCGCGCGGCGCGGACCGAGGTACCGAACGCCGCCGCGGTGCGTTCGCTCCACGCGGCGCTGCTCGAGCGCGGCGAACCGGAGTTCGCCCGCACCGCCCTCGACAAAGCCATCGATAAACTCGCCGCGCTCGACCCCGCGACCCCGGCCAACGGCGAAGACCCGGCCCCGAAAGCGGTCCTCGCGGAACTGCGGATCTACCGCGCCGAACTCTCGGCGAACCGCGGCGACTTCGCCGATGCCGAATTGGAACTCGCCGAGGCCCGCCTCGATGCGCCGAGAGCGCTTTGGCTCAAAGCCTCGGCCCGGATGAACCGCACGAAACCGAGCTACCGCGCGGCCCTGCTCGACCTGCGCGAGTACGACGTCCACGATCCGTTGAACCCGGAAGTACACCGGCTCATCGTCGGCCTGCTGGGCGACACCGAAGGCAAGACCGCCGCCCGCGGGTACCTCGCGGAGCGCTGCGCCCGCTTCCCGCACTTCTACCCGCTCTTGAAACTCCGCGCGGAGTGGCTGACCGGCGAGACCGACGACTCGGCGAAGACGGCTATCGACGAACTGCTGGCAATCTGCCCGCGCGACGCGTGGGCGTACCGCCAGCTCGCCCTGTTGCACGGCGAACGCCGGGAGATCGGCGCGGCGCTCGAAGCGGCGCGGACCGCGGGCGAGTACGAGCCGGACCATCCGTCGCAGTTCGCGGTGCTGGCCAACGCGACCCGGCGGGCCGATCGCGCCGACGAAGCCGGAGAGATCTTCCGGCGGGGTTTGGAACTGCACGTCGACCACGAACTCGCCATCGTCGAACTCGTGCGCACGGCGCGCGGCGCGAAGGAGAAAAAAGCCGCGCTGCGGTTCGTGGCCGATCAACTCCGCGCGCAGCCGACCAACGGCGACGGCCTGTTGGCGTACCGCGATCAAATGCTGCCGCTGATCGACGACCCCGAAGAGCAGGAGCAATTCTTCGCGGAACTCGAGCAGTTCCTCGAAGATCGCCCCGACCTCTGGCAGGCGTGGTCGATCGTGATCCAGCAAATGATCATGATGCACCGGGAGACGGAAGCGACCGCGCTGGCGCGGGAAGCGACCGCGAAGTTCCCGCTGCTGTCGCGCCTCTGGATGGATTTGGCCGAAGCTTGCGCGCGGACGGATGCGAACGAGGATCGCATCGAAGCCCTGCGCCAGGCGGTGAAGGGGACGCCCGGCTGGACGCCGCCCGCCAAGGAGTTGGCCGACGCCCTCGTCGAAGACGAAGAGCGGGAGGAGGCGCTCGCGGTGCTCGAAGCGAACCTCGCCAAAGCCCCGCTCGACCCACTGGCCCACGGCTTCCTCGCCGAGCACCTGTGGGAATCCGATCGTGGGGAGGAGGCGTTGAGAGCCGCCGAGCGCGCGGTCCGCCACGAGCCGGGTTACGACTGGGCGTGGGGCGCCGTCGCCAATTGGGGCGAACGCGTCGAGCGGCCCGGGGCGGCGCTGGCGCTCGCCCGCGATCTGGCCGAAGACCGCGGCGGCGATCCGCGCGTCTTTCTCAAGCTCGCCCGGTTTCTGAACAAGTACGACCAGACCCCCGAAGCGCTCGCCGTGCTCGACCGCGCCGCCGCACTCGAGCCGACCAACCCGGAGCCGTACGACCTGAAAGCCGAACGGCTCGCCGACGTCGGCCGGTTCGACGAAGCGTTGGCGGCCCTGCAACCGGCGCCGCTGCTGGACAACTTACCGCTGGTATTGCAGGGCCGCGCCGCGTGGGTCGAGGCCCGCCGCGGGAACTACGGCGCCGCCGTCCCGATGATGCAAGCGCTGGTGTCGATCGACCCAGGCTACTACTGGGGCTGGCAGCAACTCGCCGAATGGTTCAACGACACCGGCAAGGCGGAAGCGTACCGCGAAGCCGCCGAGGAGATGTGCCGGCTGCGCCCCGACCACCCGACGCCGCTGACCATGCGCGGCGAAGCGAAGCTGCTGAACGGCGCGCGGGACGAAGGCAAAGAAGACCTCCGCGAAGCGCTGCGATTGCACCCCGGTTACTCCCCGGCCGCCGCGATCTTGTTCGACGCCTGCTTGGCCGACGGCGAACTGAAAGAAGCGCGGACGGCGCTCGCCGTGCTCCAAGAGCATCTGGCAGGGCCCGAAGGGTTGATCAAGCAGTTGATTTACGCCGTGCGGACCAACGACCAAACCCTCGGCGAACGCACCTTCCGCGACATCGCCTTCACGTCCGGGGAAGGATCGCCGACGCTGCTGCAAATGGCGATGGCCGAGATGCGCCGCGGCGGCTGGGACGAGATCGCCATCGAGACCTTGGCCACGGCGTGGCGCAGCGGCGAGGAGTTCAACCCTTGGGCCGCGATTTTTTGGCTCGATACGCCAGCCGCCGAGATGGAAGATTTGACGGAGCGGATCGCGGCCTGCGACGCGTCGATCCGCGAATATCCGAACTTCCTCCCGGCCCACGACCGCAAGGCCGAGCAACTCGCCCGGGCCGGCCGATTCGACGAGGCCCGCGCCGCTTGCGAGCAACCGCTGATGCAGCCGAAGCCGCTCACGCTCCGCGGCCGGATGGCGTGGATCGAAGCCCAGCGCGGGGACAAGGTCAAAGCCATCGCGATGATCGGGGAATGCCTGAAAGAAGACCCCGATTACACGTGGGGTTGGCGGCAATTGGCCCACTGGTACGACGACCTCGGCCAGCACAAAGAGAGCCTCGACGCGGCCGATCAACTCGTGCGGCTCGCGCCGGGGGACCCCTACGCCTACGGGATCCGCGGCGAAGCCAAGCGCATCCTCGGCGACCACCGCGGCGCGAAAGACGATTACGAACTCGCTTTCCAGATCGATCCGAATTTCGGCGCCGCCGGGCACCAATTGATCTCCGAGCAACTGGCGACCGACGACCTCGGCGGGGCGCAGCGGACGCTGGCGACCCTGCGCGAACACGCCGACGGGCCGCTGTTGAAACTCCGCGCCGTGCAACTCGCGGTGCGGCAGCGCAACCTCGCCGAGGCGCGGTCGCTGATGCGCGGGCTCATCGAAGACGACGCCGTCCCGAAGTCGCTGGTGCGCGACTCGGCCCGCGAGTTCGACGAGCAGGGTTGGGGCGCGGAAATCGACGACGAATTTTCCAAGGCGCTCGACCGGCCCGGCACCTCGTCGGTCGCGGCGGGGATTTGGGCCGAGCGCTTGCTGGATGCGGCCGAGCCTTGGAAGGTGAGCGACCGTTTGAAGGACATCGCCACGCGGAACCCCGATGCGGCCCGCGAAGCGGCCCTCGTCCTCGCCGGCGGTTTGACGGTTCTGAATCAGCCCGAGACGGCGACCGCGACCCTGCAGCGCTTCGCCGATCTGCTGCGGGAGACGGACGACGGGTGGGCCCGCGCCGGCGCGATTTTGACGCGCGCCAAGCAGCACCGCCTCGCCGTGGCCTGGTTGCAGGATTGGCCGAAACGACCCGGGTGCGAAGCGTGGATGCTCCGGGCGCTCGCGGACGCCCACCGCGCGCTGGGTGAAGACGCCGAGGCGGAAGCCGCACTCCGGGCCGCGCACGTCAAACTCCCCGACGACCTGCCGACCGATCTGAGCGCGTGGCTCGCGATCATCGAAGCGGTGAAGGGCGACACCGAAGCGGCCAACGGCTTCCTCGACGACATCGATCCGCTCGGTTTGCCCGACGGGACGAAGCTGCTCTTGGCGATGGCCGAATCGCTGGTGATGGTCCAACAATCGAGCGCGAAGGAGCGCTCCAGCGCGTTCCGCGAAGCCCGCGAAGATTTGAAAGCCGCCGCCGGCGCGTGCCCGCCCGCCGACGTGCCGCCGGGCGCCGCGCGGTGGTTTCTGAAGGTCGCCCGTCGCCTCGCCGCCGAAGCGGGCGGGTTGAAAGCGAGGGCGTGGGCCGCGTGGGTCGGCCTTCGCCCTCCTGTGACGGAAGCCTAATTTCCCGATTCGATTTCCGAGGTCATCCGCAGTGCACGATGCGCGCTCGCAGTTCCGGTCCGGCCTGATCTTCGGTTTGATCGCCTACACCGTCTGGGGCTTGATCCCCCTCTATTTCCACGCGATTTCGGATGTCTTCGCCGGCGAAATCCTCGCGCACCGGATCGTCTGGTCCTTCCCCATCGTACTCGGGTTGGTCGCCTTGCAACCGGGCGGCTGGGCGACTTTAACCCGCGTCTTGCGCGACCGCCGCTTGGTGCTCACGCTCTTGCTCAGCGCCTCGTTGCTCGCCGTCAACTGGCTGCTTTACATCTACGCGACCGTCAGCCACCGCGTTGCGGAGGCGAGCCTCGGGTACTACATGCTGCCGTTGGTCAACGCGTTCCTCGCCACGATTTTCCTCGGCGAGCGGTTGAAACCGGCGCACTATCCGGCGCTCGGCCTGATCGCCCTCGGCGTGGCGATCCCGTCCGTCGCCGAGGGGCGATTCACGTGGTTGGCCGTGGTGCTCCCGGTCTCGTTCGGCCTGTACGGACTCGTGCGGAAAATGATCCCGGTCGACAGCCTGACCGGATTGACCGTGGAAACGCTGTTGATGCTCGCGCCGTCGATCGGCTTTCTGTTCTACCGGAGCGCGATCGGCGAAGCCTCGTTCGGGAACGACTGGGGGACGAACGAATTGCTGATGCTCAGTGGCATCCTCACCGTGGTCCCGCTGCTGACGTACACGCTGAGTATCCGGCGGATTCCCTTGCTGACGCAGGCGTTTATCCAGTTCATCTCGCCGACCGTCCAGTTCCTGCTCGCGGTCTTCTACATGGGCGAGGCGATGGGTCCGGAGCGCTGGGCCGCGATTCTGTGCGTTTGGGTCGCGGTGATCGTCTTCATCGCGGATGCGGCGCGGAGTGCGCACCGGAAACCGGCGAGCGTTCCCCCACTGGCTGTCGCAGCCGCGGAATGAATCCGGGCTCGTGGTCGTGATCGCCTTTGTGACAACCGTGCCCGACGAGCGGGAACAGAGCCACCGCGGCGAAAAGAATCCCGAAGGGAATCCGCGCGGCGGTCGTCGAGTGGAGTGATGCGATGTGGGGCCGGCTCATTCCTTCACCGGCTTCTTCAAGTTTTCGTCGAGGAACTTCACCAGCGCTTTCGCGGACACTTCCGTAGCGTCCCCCGTCCAGCCGTGAGTTTTGCCCTTCATCACCAGAAATTCGGTCTTCACCCCGGCCGCTTTCAGTTTGTCGTAGAAGCGCTCCGAGTGGATGATCGGCACGATGAAGTCGAGATTGCCGTGGATGATCAGCGTCGGCGCGGCGGACTTGGTCACGTACTCGATGGGCGATGCCTTCGCATAAAGCTTCGGGTCGGTGAGGCACTCCTTCCCGAGTAGCGGCACCATGAAGGATTCGTTGACGCCGGGCGATTCGGCGAAGAGCGAGAGTTGGGCCGGGCCGAAGTAATCGATGACGACTTGAACTTGGCTCGACACGCCCGGGTAGAGCTTGCCGTCGAAACCGGCGGTGGAATCGGTGACGCCCAGCAGCGCCGCCAAATGTCCGCCGGAGGAAAAGCCGAGGGCGCCGAAGCGCTCGGCGTCGAGGTCGTACTTCTTCGCGTTGGTCCGCAGGAAACGCACGGCGGTCTTGGCGTCTTCGATTTGCGCCGGGAACTTGTTCTCCGGGGCGAGCCGATACGAGACGCTCGCGGCGGCGTAGCCCTTGCGCGCCAGCATTTCCAGCAGGCTGAATTCCTGACTCTTGTCCTTGCCGCCGGGGGCGAAGATCGCCGGCTTGGTCAAGTCTTTGCGGTTGCCCGCCTTCCACGCCCCGCCGTGGAAACAGACGATGCACGGGTGCGGGCCCGGGCCCTTCGGCGTCACGAGGTCGAGCTTCAACTTCGCATCGCCGACGGTGGCGTAGGTGATGTCGGGCGTAGTTGCGAACTCCGCCGGTTCCGCGGCGTGGGCCGCGCCGGCGAGGAGGATCGAAGCGAGGCTGGCGGCGCGGAACATGTCGGGCGCTCCGGGTGGTGGGGGAATTGTACCGCTCACCGGAGCGAGTCGAGGATTTTGATGCGCATGGCGCTCAGGGCGGGGACCAACCCGCCGAGCCGGCCCATCACCAGCGTGAAGAGCATCCCCATCGCGACGACTTGGGCGTCGACGTTGATGGTCAGCGCGACGCTCTTGCCGCCGGGGCCGTTGCCGCCGGCCGAGAGCATGCTGACCGACGAGCGGCCGTCCGCGACGAG